>NZ_JBHXLL010000005.1:0-245150 GCF_042721415.1 Kitasatospora sp. NPDC058444
CACCCGCTCCACCTGGACCGAGTGCGAGGCGTAGTCCACCGGAATCCGCCGGGCCCGCACCCCGCTCGCCTCACACAGCGCCATCAGCTCGTCCAGCGCACCCGGCTCACCGGAAACCACCGTGGACGAAGGCCCGTTGAACGCCGCCACCGACACCCGGCCGCCGAAGGAGCCGATCAGCTCCTCGACCACCGCACTCCCGGCGGCCACCGACACCATCCCGCCGCCACCGGCGAGTTCGATCAGCGCCCGGCTGCGCAGGGCCACCACCCGGGCCCCGTCCTCCACGGACAGCGCACCCGCGACCACCGCCGCGGCGATCTCACCCTGCGAGTGCCCGACCACCGCCGAGGGCTGGACACCGTGCGCCCGCCACACCTCCGCCAGCGACACCATCACCGCCCACAGCACCGGCTGGACCACGTCCACCCGGTCCAACTCCGCACCCTCACGCAGCACTTCGGCCAGCGACCAGTCCGTGAACGGCGCCAGCCCCGCCTCGCACTCGGCCAGCCGCGCGGCGAACTCCGGCGACCAGTCGGCGAGTTCGCGCGCCATGCCGACCCACTGGGAGCCCTGGCCGGGGAAGACGAAGGCCACCGAGCGGCTGTCGCGCTCCTCGGCGAGGCCCGTGACCACCCCGGCCCTGGCCGTCCCGTCGGCGAGTGCCGCCAGGCCGTCCAGCAGGGCGGTGCGGTCGGTGCCGAGCACCACGGCGCGGTGTTCCAGGCCGGCCCGGGAGAGCAGCGCCCGGCCGATCTCCGGCGCGGTCAGCTCGGCGTGCTCGGCGGCGAAGGCGCCCAGTCGCGCGGCCTGCGCCGCCAGTCCGGCCCCGGTGCGGGCCGAGAGGAACCACGGGAGCACCCCGGCGCCGGGCTCGGGCAGGGCCGCCGCCTCGGTGACGACCGGGGCGGCTTCCAGGATGACGTGGGCGTTGGTGCCGCTCATGCCGAAGGAGGAGACGCCGGCCCGGCGCGGCCGGTCCGCGGCGGGCCACGGCCGGGCCTCGGCCAGCAGCTCGACGGCGCCCGCCGACCAGTCCACGTGCCCGCTGGGCTCGGCGACGTGCAGGGTGGCCGGGAGCCTCCCGTGCCGCAGCGCCTGCACCATCTTGATCACGCCGGCGACGCCGGCGGCGGCCTGGGTGTGGCCGATGTTGGACTTGACCGAGCCGAGCCAGAGCGGCCGGTCCTCGGGCCGGTCCTGGCCGTAGGTGGCCAGCAGCGCCTGGGCCTCGATCGGGTCGCCGAGCCGGGTGCCGGTGCCGTGCGCCTCGACGGCGTCCACGTCGGCGGTGGTCAGTCCGGCGTTCGCCAAAGCCTGCCGGATCACCCGCTCCTGCGAGGGACCGTTGGGCGCGGTGAGGCCGTTGGACGCACCGTCCTGGTTGAGCGCGCTGCCGCGCACCACCGCGAGCACCCGGTGCCCGTTGCGGCGGGCGTCGGAGAGCCGCTCCAGCACCAGCATGCCGACGCCCTCGGACCAGCCGGTGCCGTCCGCCTCCGCCGAGAAGGGCTTGCAGCGGCCGTCCGCGGCGACGCCGCCCTGCCGGCTGAACTCGGCGAAGATCTCCGGGCCGGCCAGCACCGTGACACCGCCGGCCAGGGCCATCTCGCACTCGCCGCCGCGCAGCGCCTGCGCCGCCAGGTGGAGGGCGACCAGCGAGGAGGAGCAGGCGGTGTCCACCGTGATGGCGGGGCCCTCCAGGCCGAAGGTGTACGAGACCCGGCCGGAGATCACGCTGTTCGAGGTGCCGGCGAGGACGTGCCCCTCGGCGGTGGTGGAGAGGTCGGTGCCGATGCCGTAGTAGGAGGTTCCGGCGCCGAGGAAGACGCCCACCTGGGCGCCACGCACCGAGGTCGGGTCGATGCCCGCGGCCTCGAGGGCCTCCCAGGCGGCCTCCAGCGAGAGCCGCTGCTGCGGGTCCATCGCCAGCGCCTCGCGCGGGGAGATGCCGAACAGGGCCGCGTCGAACTCGGTGGCGTCGGCGAGGAAGCCGCCGGTGAGCGCGTACGGCGCGTCCGCGGTCTCGGCTTCCCAGCCGCGGTCGGCGGGGAAGCCGGTCATCCCGTCGCCGCCGTCGGCGAGCAGGTCCCAGAGGCGGTCGGGGCTGTCGGCGCCGCCCGGCAGGCGGCAGCTCATCCCGACGATGACGATCGGGTCCTGGTCGGTGGCCGCCACGGCGGCCTGGGCGCGCACCGGGACGTCCCGGCCGCCGAGCAGTTCGCCGAGCAGGTACTCGGCGAGCGCGGCCGGGCTCGGGTGGTCGAACACCAGGGTGGCGGGAAGCCGCAGGCCGGTGGCGGCCTGCATCCGGTTGCGCAGTTCCACCGAGGTCAGCGAGTCGAAGCCGGCCTCCTTGAAGGCGCGGCCGGCCGCGACGGCGTCCGGGGAGGCGTGGCCGAGCACCAGGGCGGTCTGCTCGCGGACCAGGTCGACGAGCAGCGGGAGCCGGCCGTCCGGCTGGACGGCGGCGAGCCGCTGGGTGAGGCCGGCGGCGGTCGGGGCGTCGCTGGCCCGGCGCAGGGCGGCGCCGACCAGCGAGCGCAGGATCGGCGGCGGCCCGGCCGGGTCGCCGCGCAGCGCGGCGACGTCGAGGTTGGAGGTGACCAGGTGGGCGCGCGGCACCGTCCCGGCGACGTCGAACAGGGCCATGCCCTGCGCGGTGGTCAGCGGGGCGCCGACCCGGGCCGCCCGCGCCAGGTCGGCGCCGGTCAGGTGACCGGTGATGCCGCTGGACTCCGCCCACAGGCCCCAGGCCAGCGAGGCGCCGGCCAGGCCGCGGGCCCGGCGGTGCGCGGCCAGCGCGTCCAGGAAGCCGTTCGCCGCCGCGTAGTTGCCCTGTCCGGGCGGGCCGAGCACCGCGGCGACGGAGGAGAACAGCACGAACATCGCGAGGTCGCGGTCGGCGGTCAGCTCGTGCAGGTTCAGCGCCGCGTCCGCCTTGGGGCGCAGCACGGTGGCGAGCTGCCCGGCGGTGAGGGCGGTGACCACGCCGTCGTCGACCACACCGGCGGTGTGGACGACGCCGGTGAGCGGGTGCTCGGCGGGGATCGCGGCGAGCACCGCGGCCAGCGCCTCGCGGTCGGCGGCGTCGCAGGCCGCGACCGTCGCCTCGGCACCCAAGTCGCCCAGCTCGGCGACCAGTTCGGCCGCGCCCGGGCTGTCGGCGCCGCGCCGGCTGAGCAGCAGCAGGTGCCGCACACCGCGCTCGGCCACCAGGTGGCGGGCCAGCAGCCCGCCCAGGGTGCCGGTGCCGCCGGTGATCAGCACGGTGCCCTCGGGATCGAGCGGCACCGGCACCGTCACCACGTTCTTGCCGACGTGCTTGGCCTGGCTGATGTGCCGGAACACGGCGGGCGCCTCACGGACGTCCCAGGCGGTGATCGGCAGCAGCCGCAGCGCACCCGACTCGAACAGCGAGAGGACCTCGGTGAGGATCTCGCCCATCCGCCGGGGGCCGGCTTCGGAGGGGTCGAAGGCGCGGTAGCGCGCGCCCGCGTGGTCGGCGGCGACCCGCTCGGGGTCGCGCGGGTCGGCCTTGCCCATGTCGGCGAAGCGCCCGCCCTCGGCGAGCAGCCGCAGCGAGGCGTCCACGAACTCGCCGGCCAGCGAGTTCAGCACGATGTCCACCCCGCGCCCACCGGTGGCCGTACGGAAGGACTCCTCGAAGCCGAGGTCACGGGAGGAGGCCAGGTGCGCGTCGTCCAGTCCGGCCGACCGCAGCACCCCCCACTTGCCGGGGCCGGCGGTGCCGAACACCTCCAGGCCCAGATGACGGGCGACCTGGACGGCGGCCATGCCGACACCACCGGCCGCCGCGTGCACCAGCACCGACTCACCCGGCCGGGCACCGGCCACATCCACCAGACCGTAGTAGGCCGTCACGAAGGCCACCGGCATCGAGGCGGCCTCGGCGAAGGACCAGCCCGACGGGATCCGGGCGAGCCGGCGCCGGTCGGCGACGGCGGCGGGGCCGAAGCCGCCGGGGAACAGGCCGAAGACCCGGTCGCCGGGGACGAGGTCGGTGACCTCGGCGCCGACCTCCAGGACGACGCCGGCGCCCTCGGAGCCGAGTTCGGCGCGCTCGGGGTACATGCCGAGCGCGAGCAGCACGTCACGGAAGTTCACCCCGGCCGCGCGGACGCCGACCCGCACCTCGCCGGCGCCCAGCGGCCGCTCGGCGGTGTCGGTGGGCAGCAGCCGCAGGCTGGTCAGGATGCCGGGCTCGGTGGGTTCGAGGACCCAGGCGGCGGCGTCCTCGGGGACGGTCAGCGCGACGGAGGCGGGCACCCGCACCAGGCGGGGCGCGTACAGGGCGCCGCCGCGCGCGGCGAGCTGGTTCTCCCCCAGCTCCACCGCCCGGCGCACCCGCGCCCAGTCGGCGGAGCCGTCGTCGTCGAGCAGCACGAAGCGGTCCGGGTGCTCGGACTGGGCCGAGCGCAGCAGGCCCCACACCGCGGCGCCCGCGAGGTCGGTGGGCTCCTCGCCCGGTTGCACGGCGGCGGCGCCACGGGTGACGACCGCCAGGCGGGCGGACTCCTCCCGGTCTCCGGCCAGCCAGCGCTGGGCGGCGTCCAGTGCCCCGCCGGTGGCGGTGCGGGCGCGGTCGGCGGCGTCGCCGTCGGCCGCCTCGACCCGGTGCAGCACCAGGGCGGCGGAGGCCCGGCCGGCCTCGACCTCGGCCAGCTCGGCGACCGGGCACTCCTCGGCGGCGGTGCCGGCCGGCAGCGCCGTCCACTCGACCGCGAACAGCGCGTCGCCGGCCTCCGCGCGGCGGCCGTCCGCCGCCTGCTCGGTGGGCGCCGGCCGCAGGGTCAGCGAGCGGACGTCGGCGACGGGGGCGCCGGTGGCGTCGGCGACGCGGATCGAGATCGCGTCCCGGCCCGCCGGGGCGAGCCGGACCCGGGCCACGGAGGCGCCGGTGGCGTGCAGGGACACCCCGGACCAGACGAACGGCAGCGGCGTCGCGCCCGCGTCGTCGAGGAACCCGCCGACGGTGGTGGCGTGCATGGCCGCGTCGAGCAGCGCCGGGTGGACGCCGTACCCGCCGGCCTCCTCGGCGGCGGTCGCGGGAAGGGCGATCTCCGCGTAGACGGCGCCCTCGGCCCGCCAGGCCGCGCGCAGTCCGCGGAAGGCCGGGCCGTAGCCGTAGCCGGCCTCGGTCAGCCGGTCGTAGTAGCCGTCCAGGTCCACCGGCTCGGCGCCGGCCGGCGGCCAGGCGGAGAGGTCGTACGGTTCGGCCTCCGTCCCGGCGGCCAGGGAGCCGGAGGCGTGCCGGGTCCAGCCGGCCGCGCCGTCGGGCTGGGCGTGGACGGACACCGGGCGGTCGCCGGCCTGGTCCGGGTCGCCGACCCGCACCTGGACGCGCACGCCGCCGGTGGCGGGGACGGCCAGCGGGGCCTCGACCATCAGCTCGCGCAGCTCGGTGCGGCCGACCTCCCGGCCGGCCCGCAGCGCCAGTTCCACGAAGCCGGTGCCGGGCAGGATCGCGGTGCCGCGCACGGCGTGGTCGGCCAGCCAGGGCTGGGCGGCCAGCGACAGCCGGCCGGTGAGCAGCGCGCCCTCGCCGTCCGCGAGCGGCACGGCGGCGGTGAGCAGCGGGTGCTCGGTGCGCAGCAGGCCGGCGGTGGTCACGTCGGCGCCGGAGCGGCCGGGGCGCAGCCAGTAGCGCTGACGCCGGAAGGCGTACGGGGGCAGGGTGATCCGCCGGCCGCCGCGGTCGGCGAGCACGGCGGACCAGTCCACCGCGGCGCCCCGGGTCCAGGCGGCGGCGACGGCGCCCAGCAGGGTCTCGGCCTCGGGCCGCTCGGCCCGGGAGGCGGGCACCAGCACGGCGTCGTCGCGCCCGACGGCGTCCAGGGTGAGGCGCGCCATGGCGGTGAGCACGGCCTCCGGGCCGAGCTCCAGGAAGCGGGTCGTGCCCTGGGCGGCGAGCCAGCGCACGCCGTCGGCGAACCGGACGGCCCGGCGGACGTGCCGCACCCAGTACTCGGGGTCGCAGATCTCCTCGGCGCCGACGGCGGTGCCGCTCAGGTTGGACACCACGGGCAGGCGCGGCGGGTGGTAGGCCAGGCCCTCGGCGACGGCCCGGAACTCGGCGAGCATCGGCTCCATCAGCGCCGAGTGGAAGGCGTGCGAGACCCGCAGCCGACTGGTGCGGCGGCCCTCGGCGCGCCAGTGCTCGGCCAGGTCGGCGATCGCGACCCGCGGTCCGGAGACCACGATCGCCTGCGGGCCGTTGACGGCGGCGACGTCGACGAGCGCGCCGTGGGCGGCGAGCGCCTCGGCGGCCTCGGCCTCGTCGATGGCGACGGCCAGCATCGCGCCGCCCTCGGGCAGCGCCTGCATGAGCCGGCCGCGCGCGGCGACCAGGGCGCAGGCGTCGTCGAGCGAGAGGACGCCCGCGGCGTGGGCGGCGGCGATCTCGCCGATGGAGTGGCCGAGCAGGAAGTCCGGGCGCACGCCCCAGGACTCCAGCAGCCGGAACAGCGCCACCTCGAAGGCGAACAGCGCGGCCTGGGTGTGGACGGTCCGGTCCAGCAGGGCCGCCTCGGGGCTGCCCGCCTCGGCGAACATCACCTCGCGCAGCGGGTGGTCCAGTGCGGTGTCGAGCCGGGCGCAGACGGCGTCCAGGGCGTCGGCGAACACCGGGAAGGCGGCGTAGAGGGCGCGGCCCATGCCGGGGCGCTGGGAGCCCTGTCCGGAGAACAGGAACGCCGAGCGGCCGTCGGCCGTCTCGCCGCGCAGCACGCCGGGCGCCTCGGCGCCGGTGGCCAGCGCGCCGAGGCCGGCCAGCAGGCCGGGGTGGTCGGCGGCCAGGACGACGGCGCGGTGGGCCAGGCCGGTGCGGCCGGTGGCCAGCGACAGCGCGACGTCGGCCGGGTCGGTGTCCGCTCCCGTGCCGGCTCCGGCGAAGGCCCGCAGCCGCTCGGCCTGGGCCGCGAGCGCCGTCGGGTCGGCGGCGGAGAGCAGCCAGGGCAGCGGGGCCTCGGCGGCGGGTGCGGCGGGCGCCGCGGCGGGCCGGACCTCCGGCTCCTCGGCCGGGGCGCTCTCCAGGATGACGTGGGCGTTGGTGCCGCTGACGCCGAAGGAGGACACGCCGGCCCGCAGCGCCCGGCCGTTCTCGGGCCAGGGCCGCGCGGCGGCCAGCGGCTCGACCGCGCCGGCCGACCAGTCCACGTGCGGCGAGGGCGCGTCCAGGTGGAGCAGGCCGGGCAGCTCGCCGTGGCGCATCGCCATGACCGTCTTGATCACTCCGGCGACGCCGGCGGCGGCCTGGGTGTGCCCGATGTTCGACTTCACCGAGCCGAGCCACAGCGGCCGGTCGGCCGGGCGGTCCTGGCCGTAGGTGGCCAGCAGCGCCTGGGCCTCGATCGGGTCGCCCAGCTTCGTCCCGGTGCCGTGCGCCTCGACGGCGTCCACCTCGGCGGCCGACAGCCCGGCGTTCGCCAGCGCCTGCCGGATCACCCGCTGCTGGGCCGGGCCGTTCGGGGCGGTCAGGCCGTTGGAGGCGCCGTCCTGGTTGACGGCGCTGCCGCGCAGCACGGCCAGGACCCGGTGCCCGTTGCGGCGGGCGTCGGACAGCCGCTCGACCAGGAGCATGCCCACGCCCTCGGACCAGCTGGTGCCGTCCGCCGCCGCCGAGAACGGCTTGCAGCGGCCGTCGACGGCGAGGCCGCGCTGCCGGCTGAACTCGACGAAGGAGTCGGGGGACACCATCACCGTCACGCCGCCCGCGAGGGCGATGCCGCACTCGCCGGAGCGCAGCGCCCCGGCCGCCATGTGCAGGGCGACCAGGGAGGAGGAGCAGGCCGTGTCCACCGTGATGGCGGGGCCCTCCAGGCCGAAGGTGTACGCGAGCCGGCCGGAGGCGACGCTGGTCGTGGTGCCCGTCAGCACATGGCCCTCGACGCCGTCCGGCAGCGCCGCGCCCTGCCCGTAGCCGGAGGAGGTCATGCCGACGAAGACGCCGCCCTGGCTGCCGCGCACGGTGCTCGCGTCGATTCCGGCGTCCTCGAAGGCCTCCCAGGCGGCCTCCAGCAGCAGCCGCTGCTGGGGGTCCATCGCCACCGCCTCGCGCGGGGAGATCCCGAACAGGCCGGCGTCGAAGTCGCCCGCACCGGTGAGGAAGCCGCCGGAGCGGACGTAGGTGTGGCCCTGCCGGTCGGGGTCGGGGTCGTAGAGGCCCTCGACGTCCCAGCCCCGGTCGGCCGGGAAGTCGCCGATGGCGTCCCCGCCGGCCGCGACCAGCCGCCAGAGGTCCTCGGGGCCCTCGACGCCGCCGGGGAAGCGGCAGGCCATGCCGATGATCGCGATCGGCTCGTCGGTGGCGGCGGTGACCGCCGCGGCCGGGCCGGAGTCGAGCCCGCCGACCAGGTAGCGGGTCATCTCGCCGATGGTCGGGTGGTCGAACACGGCGGTGGCGGGGACCGAGCGGCCGGTGCCGGCCGCCAGGCGCTTGCCCAGTTCGACGGCGGTCAGCGAGTCGAAGCCGAGGTCCTTGAAGGTCCGGCCGGTCTCCAGGCCGCTCGGGTCGGCGTGCCCGAGCACCGCGGCGACCTCGGCGCGGACCACGGCCAGGGTCTCCCGCTCGCGCTCGGCGGCGGACAGTGCGGCGATCCGGCCGCTGAAGGCGGTCCCGTCGTCGGTGGTGCCGGTCCCGGCCGCGGCGGTGCGCGGGCCGGGCAGGTCGGCGAGCAGCGGGCTGGGCCGGACGGAGGTGAAGGAGGCGGTGAAGACCGGCCAGTCGACGTCGGCGACGACGACCGCGGTCTCGTCCCGGTCGACGGCCTGGTCCAGCGCGGCCAGGGCCAGCCGCGGGTCCATGGCCGGGATGCCGCGGCGGCTCAGGAAGTCCGCGCCGCGGCCGTCCGGGCCGCCGGCCCACGGGCCCCAGGCGACGGCGGTGGCGGGCAGGCCCAGCGAGCGACGGTGCTCGGCCAGGGCGTCCAGGTAGCTGTTGCCGGCCGCGTAGGCGGCCTGGCCGCCGCTGCCCCAGACCCCGGCGATCGAGGAGAACAGCACGAAGGCGTCCAGCGGCACGTCCGCGAGGGCGGCGTGCAGGTGGGCCGCGCCGGCGGTCTTGGCGGCGAGGACGGCCGCGAACTCGGCCGGGCCGGTCAGTTCCAGGGCCTCGGTCGGGCCGACCTCGGCGGTGAAGACCACGCCCGCGACGGGGTGCTCGGCCAGCAGCGCGGCGAGCGCGTCGCCGTCCCCGAGGTCGCGGGCGACGACGGTGGCCGGGGTGCCGGCCTCGGTCAACTCGGCGGCCAAGTCGGCGAGTTCGGTAAGTTCGGCGAGTTCAGTGGTCTCGGCGGCTTCGGCGGTGCCGTCGGACGGCACGGCGGCGACCAGCAGCAGGTGCGCCGCGCCGCGGCCGGCCGCCCAGCGGGCGGCCTGGCGGCCGAGGGCGCCGTCGGCCCCGGCGACCAGGACGGTGCCGGAAAGCCGCCGGCCCTCGCCGGCGGGCGCCGGCTCGGGGGCGCGCAGCAGCCGGGCCGCGAAGGTCCCGGAGGAGCGCACGGCGGTCTGGTCCTCACCGGTGGTGCCGGAGAGGACGGCCGCGAGGCGCCGCCCGGCGCGCTCGTCGAGCACCGGCGGCAGGTCGATCAGGCCGCCGGTGCGGTCCGGGTGCTCCAGCGCCAGCGACCGGCCGAAGCCCCAGAGTTGGGCCTGCACCGGGTTCGTCAGCCGGTCGGCGCGGCCGGTGGAGACAGCACCCCTGGTCAGGGTCCACAGCGGGGCGGTGATCCCGGCGTCACCGAGCGCCTGGACCAGGGTCAGCGAGAGGGCGAGCCCGGCGGGCAGCGCGGTGCCGGGCAGCGGCTCCTCGGCCAGGCCGGCCAGCGAGACCACGCCGGTGAACGGCTCGGACGCCGAACGCGCGGCGCGGAGCGCCTCGGCCAGCGCCGTACGGCCGACGGCCGGGTCGGAGACGGCCAGGGTCACGGTCTGCGCACCGGCGGTGCGGATCGCCGCGACGACCTCCTCGGCGACGGCCTCCTCGGCGGCCACCACCAGCCAGGTGCCGGACAGGGGGACGGCGCCGTTCGGGCCGTCCACCGGCTTCCAGCCGATCCGGTAGCGCCAGGAGTCCAGCGTCGAGCGGTCCCGGCGGCGGCGCCGCCAGTCGGCCAGCGCGGGCAGCACCGAACCGAGCAGCTCCGGGGTGTCGTCCAGCCGCAGTGCCTCGGACAGTTCGGCGAGGTCCTCGCGCTCGACGGCGTCCCAGAACCGGGCCTCGGCCGGGTCGGCCCCGGCGGTCGGCGCGGCGGCCTGCTCCAGCCAGTAGTGCTCGCGCTGGAAGGCGTAGGTGGGCAGCTCGACGTGTCCGGCGGCGGGCAGTAGCGAGGCGAAGTCGACGGCCACACCTGCGGTCCAGGCCTCGGCGAGCGCCGCGAGCAGCTGCTCGGGGCCGCCCTGGCCGCGCCGCAGCGTGCCGAGGACGGCCGCCTCGGTCGCGGCGGCGTCGGCGGTCTCCTGGACGCCGACGGTCAGCACCGGGTGCGGGCTGCACTCGACGAACACCGACCGGCCGCTGCCCAGCAGGGCGCGGGTGGCTTCCTCGAAGCGCACCGGGGAGCGCAGGTTGTCGAACCAGTACCCGGCGTCCATCCGGGCGGTGTCGATCGGGGTGCCGGTCAGCGTGGAGTAGAGCGGGACGGTGGAGGTGGCGGGGCTGATGCCGGCCAGTTCCTCCAGGATGCGCTCACGCAGGCGGTCCACCTGCGCCGAGTGCGAGGCGTAGTCCACCGGAATCCGGCGGGCCCGCACCTCTCGCGCCTCACACAGCGCCATCAGCTCGTCCAGCGCGCCCGGCTCACCGGAAACCACCGTCGAGGACGGGCCGTTGTAGGCCGCCACCGACACCCGGCCGTCGAAGGAGCCGATCAGCTCCTCGACCACCGCACTGCCCGCCGCCACCGACACCATCCCGCCGCCACCGGCGAGTTCGGTGATCGCCCGGCTGCGCAGCGCCACCACCCGGGCGCCGTCCGCCACGGACAGCGCACCCGCGACCACCGCCGCCGCGATCTCACCCTGCGAATGCCCGACCACCGCCGAGGGCTGGACACCGTGCGCCCGCCACACCTCCGCCAGCGACACCATCACCGCCCACAGCACCGGCTGGACCACGTCCACCCGGTCCAACTCCGCACCCTCACGCAGCACTTCGGTCAGCGACCAGTCCACGAACGGCGCCAGCGCCGCCTCACACTGCGCCAACCGCCCGGCGAACACCGGCGAAGCCTGCGCCAGCTCCCACGCCATACCGACCCACTGCGAGCCCTGACCCGGGAACACGAACACCACGTCACCCGGAACCACCCGGCCCCGGACCACACCCTCGCCACCGAGCACCGACAGCCCGTCCAACAGCCCGGACCGGTCACCGCCCAGCACCACGGCCCGCTGCTCCAGACCCGCCCGGGACAGCAGGGCAGACGCCACGTCCGCCACCGCCACCTCGGGCCGCCCGGCCACGAACTCCCGCAACCGCTCCGCCTGCGCCACCAGCGCCGCCGGCGTCCGACCCGACAGCAGCCACGGCACCGGCCCGTCCACGGCCACAGCCGCCGGGAGCGCTGCCGCAGCCGGCGCGGCCTCCAGGATCAGGTGGGCGTTGGTGCCGCTCATGCCGAACGAGGAGACGCCCGCGCGGCGCGGACGCCCGCCCTCGGGCCAGGGTCGGGCCTCGGCCAGCAGCTCCACCTCGCCCGTCGCCCAGTCCACGTGCGGGGACGGCTCGTCCGCGTGCAGGGTCGCGGGCAGCACGCCGTGCCGCATCGCCAGCACCATCTTGATCACACCGGCCACACCGGCCGCGGCCTGGGTGTGCCCGATGTTCGACTTCACCGAGCCCAGCCAGAGCGGCTCGCCGGCCCGCTCCTGGCCGTAGGTGGCCAGCAGCGCGTGGGCCTCGATCGGGTCGCCCAGCTTCGTCCCGGTGCCGTGCGCCTCGACCGCGTCCACCTCGGCGGCCGACAGCCCGGCGTTCGCCAGGGCCTGCCGGATCACCCGCTCCTGCGAAGGACCGTTCGGCGCCGTCAGACCGTTGGACGCACCGTCCTGGTTGATGGCGGTGCCCCGGATGACCGCGAGCACCTGGTGCCCGTTGCGGCGGGCGTCGGAGAGCCGCTCCAGCATGACCAGGCCGACGCCCTCGGCCAGTCCGAAGCCGTCCGCGCCCGCGCCGAAGGCCCGGCAGCGGCCGTCCTCGGACAGTCCGCGCAGCCGGCTGAACTCGATGAACAGGCCCGGGGTGGACATCACCGCGGCGCCGCCGGCCAGGGCGAGGTCGCACTCGCCGCCGCGCAGCGCCTGCACAGCGAGGTGCAGGGCGACCAGGGAGGAGGAGCAGGCGGTGTCGACGGTGACGGCCGGGCCCTCCAGCCCGAGCGCGTACGCCACCCGGCCGGAGGCGACGCTGCCCGCGTTGCCGGTGACCCGGTACCCCTCGTAGTTCTCCAGGGCGTGGTCCATCCGCGGGCCGTACTCCTGGGTGGCGACACCGGTGAACACGCCGGTGGCGCTGTGCTTCAGCGTGGTCGGGTCGATCCCGGCGCGCTCGACGACCTCCCAGGCCGTCTCCAGCAGCAGCCGCTGCTGCGGGTCGGCGGCGGCGGCCTCGCGCGGGGAGATGCCGAAGAACGCGGCGTCGAAGCGGTCCGCGTCGTACAGGAAGCCGCCCTGGCGGGTGTACGAGCGGCCCGCCTCGTCGGGGTCCGCGTGGTAGAGCCGGTCGAGGTCCCAGCCGCGGTTGACGGGCAGGGTGGAGATCATGTCGCCGCGCTCGGCGACGACCTGCCACAGCTCCTCGGGCGAGCCGATGCCGCCGGGGAAGCGGCAGCCCATCGCGACGATGGCGATCGGCTCGTTCGGGGCGGCGGTCGCGGCCCTGGCCGCCGTGGGCGCCGGGCCGGTGCCGTCGGTCAGCAGGGCGAGCAGGTGGTCGGCCAGCGCGTTCGGCGTGGGGTGGTCGAAGGCGACGGTGGTGGGCAGCCGCAGGCCCGCCGCGGCGTTCAGCCGGTTGCGGAACTCCACCGCGATCAGCGAGTCGAAGCCGAGCGCCTTGAAGGCCCCGTCCACCGCGATCCCGGCCGGGTCGGCGTGGCCCAGCGCGGTCGCGGCGCTGGAGCGGACCAGGTCCAGCAGGGTGCGCCGGCGGTCGGCGGCGGGCAGCACGGCCAGCCGGTCGGCGAGGCCGCTCGCGGCGGCCGCGGCCGAGGCCCGGCGCAGCGGGGTGCGGATCAGGCCGCGCAGCACCGCGGGGACGGCCTCGGGGGCGCCGGCCGCCTCGGCGACGGCGATCCGGGCCGGGGCGATCAGCGGGCGGCCGTCGGCGAGGGCCGCGTCGAAGAGCGCGAGGCCCTGTTCGGCGGTCATCGGGGCCAGCCCGCCGCGGACCAGGCGCGCCCGGTCGGCCGCGCCGAGCCGCCCGCCCATGCCCTCGCCGTGCTCCCAGAGGCCGGAGAGCAGCGCCTGGGCGGGCAGCCCGAGGGCGTGCCGGTGCTGGGCCAGCGCGTCGAGGAAGCCGTTGCCGGCGCCGTAGCTGGCCTGGCCGGCGGCGCCGACGGTGCTGGCCAGCGAGGAGAAGAGAACGAAGGCGCTCAGGTCGAGGTCGCGGGTGAGCCGGTGCAGGTTCCAGGCCGCGTCGGCCTTGGGCCGCAGGACCGCGTCCAGCTGCTCGGGGCGCAGTCGCTGCACGGAGGCGTCGTCGACCACGCCGGCGGCGTGCACCACGGCGGTGAGCGGGTGCGCGGCCGGGACGGCGGCCAGGACCGCGGCCAGGGCGTCCGGGTCGGCGGCGTCGCAGGCGGCGGCGGTGACCTCGGCGTCCAGCCCGGCGGTCAGCTCCGCGAGTTCCCCGGCGGGCAGGCCGCGGCGGGAGACCAGCAGCAGGTGGCGGACCCCGTGCGCGCCGACCAGGTGCCGGGCCAGCAGCCGGCCGATGGCGCCGGTGCCGCCGGTCAGCAGGACGGTGCCGTCCGGGTCGAACGGGGTGCGGGCGGCTTCGGCGCCGGCGAGCGGGGCGGGGCCGGCCTTGACCAGCCGCGGCGCCAGCAGTCGGCCGGCCCGCAGGGCGAGCTGCGGCTCGTCGCCGGCGAGGGCCCGGTGCAGGACCTCGTGCAGGACCTCCTCGGCGGGCTGCCCGGCGCCGTCCTGGTCGGCGCTGTCCTGCTCCGGGCTGTCCTGGTCGAGGATGAGGATGCGGCCGGGGTGCTCGATCTGGGCGCTGCGGGCCAGGCCGAGGACGGCGGCCGCGGCCAGGTCGCGCACGTCCTCGTCCGGGCCGGCGGCGAGCGCCCGCCGGGTGAGCAGGACGAGCCGGGAGTCGGCCCGGGCGTCGTCGGCGAGGAAGTCCTGGATCAGCGCGAGGACGCCGCGGGTGAGGGCGTGCGCGCTCTCGGCGGGGGCGTCCGGGTCGCCGGACACCGGGAGGAGGACGGCCACGGGTGCCGGGCCGCCGTCGAGCGGCGGCAGGCCCTGGGCGGGGTCCGCGAGGACGGTCCGGCCGGGCTCGGCGGGCCGGGCGGCCCCGGCGGCGGTCCAGTCGATCCAGTCGATCCAGTCGATCCGGTGGAGCGGGTCGGCGGTGCTCCGCCCGGCGGCCGGCCGCTCGGGGTCGACGGCCCGCAGCACGAGCGCGTCGACGTCCAGCACGGCGGCGCCCGCCGGGTCGCTCAGCGTGACGGCGTAGGTGCCCTCGGAGCCGGCGGGAGTGGTGCGGACCCGGACGGTGGTGGCCCCGGAGGCGTGCAGCCGGACGCCGGAGAAGGAGAAGGCGAGCCGGGTGGCCGACGGGTCGCCGTCGAGCAGCAGCACGTGCAGCGCGGCGTCCAGCAGCGCGGGGTGGATGCCGAAGCCGTCGGTCGGGAGCGCGTCCGGGAGGGTGACCTCGGCGAACAGCTCCTCGCCGCGCCGCCAGGCGGCGCGCAGGCCCTGGAAGGCCGGGCCGTAGGCGTAGCCGCGCTCGGCCAGGCCGGGGTAGGCGTCCTGGACGGCGAGCGCCTGGCCGCCGGCCGGCGGCCAGGCGCCGTGCGCCGCGGGGGCGGCCGGCGCGGCGGCGCTCAGCGCGCCGGTGGCGTGCCAGGTCCAGGGGCGGTCCTCGGCGGCGGCCTGCGGGCGGGAGTGGACGGTGACCGGGCGGCGGCCCGCCTCGTCCGGCGGCAGCAGCACCACCTGGACCTGGACGGCGCCGTCGGCCGGGAGGACCAGCGGGTTCTGGAGGGTGAGCTCCTCCAGGTGCGGGTGGTCGGCGCGCAGCCCCGCGTGCAGCGCGAGGTCGACGAGCGCGGAGCCGGGCAGCACGACCGCGCCGCCGACCACGTGGTCGGCGAGCCAGGGCTGGTCGGCGGCGGCGAGCCGGCCGGTGAGCACGAGGGTGTCGTCGCCCGCGAGGGTGACGGCGGCGCCGGCCAGCGGGTGGCCGGCCGGGTCGAGGCCGAGGCCCGTGGCGTCGGTGGTTCCGGCGCCGGGCGCCAGCCAGTACCGCTCGCGCTGGAAGGGGTAGGTGGGCAGCGGGACCCGCCGGGCGGAGCCGGGGAAGGCGCCCGCCCAGTCGATCGCGAGGCCGGCGACGTACGCCTCGGCGAGCGCGCCGAGGAACCGCTCGGAGCCGCCTTGGTCGCGGCGCAGGGTGCCGAGGGCGGCGCCGCCGCGGCCGTCGGCCTCCACCGTCTCCTGGACGCCGACGGTGAGCACGGGGTGCGGGCTGGACTCGACGAAGGTGCGGTGGCCGGCCGCGAGCAGCGCGCGCACGGTGGGCTCGAAGCGCACCACCTGGCGCAGGTTGCGGAACCAGTAGTCGGTGTCGAGTTCGGTGGTCGGCAGCAGGCCGCCGGTGACGGTGGAGTAGAAGGCGGTGTGGCCTTCGCGCGGCTCGATCCCGGCGAGGGCCTCGGCCAGCTCCTCGCGCAGCGGGTCGACGGCCGGCGAGTGCGAGGCGTAGTCGACCGGGACGCGGCGGGCCCGGACGTCCTGGGCCTGGCACTGGGCGACGAACTCGTCGAGGGCCTCCCCCTCCCCCGCGACCACGGTGGCGGACGGGCCGTTGTGCGCGGCGACGACGATCCGGCCGTCGAAGCGGGCGATCCGCGCCTCGACCTCGGCGGTCGGCAGCGGGATCGACGCCATGCCGCCGGTGCCCGCGATGGCGCGCAGGTAGCGGCTGCGCAGCGCGACGATCCGGGCGGCGTCGGCCAGGGTGAGGCCGCCGGCGACGTGCGCGGCGGCGATCTCGCCCTGGGAGTGGCCGATCACGGCGGCGGGGACGACGCCGGAGTGGCGCCAGAGCTTCGCCAGCGACACCATCACGGCGAAGAGCGCGGGCTGCACCACGTCGACGCGTTCCAGCGTGGGGGCGCCGGGGGCGCCGTGCAGCACGTCGATCAGGGACCAGTCGGTGTGCGGGGCGAGGGCCTCGGCACAGGCGGTGAGTTCGGCGCGGAAGACCTCGGAGGAGGCGTACAGCTCGGCGGCCATGCCCTCCCACTGCGAGCCCTGGCCGGGGAAGACGAACACGGGGCCGTCGGGGGCGCCGGCCGTGCCGGTGGTCAGCTGGGGGGCGGGCAGCTCCCGGGCCAGCGCGTCCAGTCCGGCCAGCAGGGACTCGCGGTCGGCGGCGACCACCACGGCGCGCCGGTCGAAGGCGGCCCGGGCGGTCAGCGACAGGCCGAGGTCGGCGAGGGACGCGGCGGCGGATCCGGCGGCGTCCTCGGCGCCGGCCCGGACGGCCTCGGCCAGCCGGGCGGCCTGGGCGCGCAGCGCGGCCTCGCCGTGGGCGGAGAGCGGGAAGGGCAGCGGGCCGGTCGCGGGGGCGGCCGGGGCCGCCGGGGCGGCCTGCGGGACGCTCTCGACGATCATGTGGGCGTTGGTGCCGCTGATGCCGAAGGAGGAGACCGCCGCCCGGCGCGGGCGCCCGCGCTCGGGCCAGTCCCGGGCCTCGGTCAGCAGCCGGACGCCGCCGGCGTTCCAGTCGACCCGGCTGGAGGGGGTGTCGGCGTGCAGGGTGCGCGGCAGCGTGCCGTGGCGCATCGCCTGCACCATCTTGATGATCCCGGCGACGCCGGCCGCGGCCTGGGTGTGCCCGATGTTGGACTTCACCGAGCCGAGCCACAGCGGGTCCTCGGCGGCGCGGTCGCGGCCGTAGGTGGCCAGCAGCGCCCCGGCCTCGATCGGGTCGCCGAGGGCGGTGCCGGTGCCGTGCGCCTCGACGGCGTCCACGTCGGCGGCGGTGAGTCCGGCGCCGGCCAGCGCCTGGCGGATCACCCGCTCCTGGGACGGGCCGTTCGGCGCGGCGAGGCCGTTGGAGGCGCCGTCCTGGTTGATGGCGCTGCCGCGGATCACCGCGAGCACCGGGTGGCCGAGGCGTTCGGCGTCGGAGAGCCGTTCCAGGGCCAGCAGGCCCACGCCCTCGCCCCAGCCGGTGCCGTCGGCTCCGTCGGCGAAGGCCTTGCAGCGGCCGTCGGCCGACAGGCCCTGCTGCCGGCTGAACTCGATGAACATGCCGGGCGTCGCCAGCACGGTGGCGCCGCCGGCCAGGGCCATCGTGGTCTCGCCGGAGCGCAGCGACTGGCAGGCCAGGTGCAGGGCGACCAGCGAGGAGGAGCAGGCCGTGTCCACGGTGACCGCCGGGCCCTCCAGGCCCAGCACGTAGGCGATCCGGCCGGAGGCGACACTCGCGGTGTTGCCGGTCAGCAGGTGGCCTTCCAGGTCGGCCGGGGCCTCGTGCAGCCGGGGGCCGTAGTCCTGGGCGGTGGCGCCGACGAACACGCCGGTGCGGCTGCCGCGCAGCGCGGCCGGGTCGACGCCGAGGCGCTCGACGGCCTCCCAGGCGGCCTCCAGCAGGAGCCGCTGCTGCGGGTCCATGGCGAGGGCCTCGCGCGGGGAGATGCCGAAGAACGCCGCGTCGAAGCGGGTCGCGTCGGTGAGGAACGCCCCGGCGGGGGTGAGCGCGCCGGTCGGGTTGCGGCCCTCGTCGGCGTAGACGCCGGCGATGTCCCAGCCGCGGTCCTCGGGGAAGCCGGTGACCAGGTCGCGGCCGTCGAGGACGGCCTGCCACAGGGCCTCGGGGGTGTCGATGCCGCCCGCGTAGCGGCAGCTCATGGCGACGATCGCGATCGGCTCGTCGCTCACGGCGCCGGGGGCGGGCGCCGCGGGGGCGACGGCGGCGGGCTCGCCGTAGAGCAGGCCGGAGAGGTGCTCGGCCAGTCGCAGCGGGGTCGGGTGGTCGAAGATCAGGGAGTCCGGCAGCCGCAGCCGGGTGGCGACGGCGAGGCGGTCGCGCAGTTCGACGGCGGTGAGCGAGTCGAAGCCGAGGTCGCGGAAGGTGAGCCGGGCGTCCACGTCCGCGGGGGTCTCGTAGTCGAGGACGGTGGCGACCTGGGCGCGGATCTGGTGCAGCAGGGCCCGGTCGTCCCGGCGCTCGGCGGCGGGCTCGGCCGGGGCCTCGGTCGCCGTCCCGGTCGGGGCCGGCGCGGCGGGAGCGGGCTCGACGGCCGCGGGCGCGTCCAGCCAGAAACGGCGGCGCTGGAAGGCGTAGGTGGGCAGGTCGACCGGTCGGGGGTCGTGGCCCGCGAAGAGGGCGTCCCAGTCCAGCGGCACGCCGGCGGTGTGCAGCCGGGCGACGGCGCCGAGCAGGGTCTCCGCGTCGTCGCGGTCCTTGCGCAGGGCCGGGACGAGCGCGCCCTCGGCGCCGGCCTGCCGGGCCATCGCGCAGAGCACGCCGTCGGGGCCGAGTTCGAGGAAGCGGGTGACGCCCTCGCGGTGCAGGGCCTGGACGCCGTCGGCGAAGCGGACGGCCTCGCGGACCTGGCGGACCCAGTAGTCGGGGGTGGTGAGCTGTCCGGGCTCGGCGATCCCGCCGGTCAGGTCGGAGACGACCGGGATCCGCGGCTCACTGAAGGTCAACTCGGCGAGTACGGCGGCGAATTCGTCCAGCATCGGCTCCATCAGGGCCGAGTGGAAGGCGTGCGAGACGGTCAGCCGGCTGGTCTTGCGGCCCTGCGCGGCCCACCCGGCCGCGAACTCCTCGACCGTCTCGGCCGGGCCCGAAACCACCACCGCGGTGGGGCCGTTGACCGCCGCGACGTCGAGGCGCCCGCCGATCTCCGCGCGCACCTCGGCCTCGGTGGCCTGCACGGCGAGCATCGCGCCGCCCTCGGGCAGCGCCTGCATCAGCCGGCCGCGCGCCGCGACCAGCGCGCAGGCGTCCGCCAGCGAGAACACCCCGGCCACGTGCGCGGCGGCGATCTCGCCGATCGAGTGCCCGAGCAGGAACTCCGGTGCCACACCCCAGGATTCGAGTAGCCGGAAGGTCGCCACCTCGACCGCGAACAGCCCGGCCTGGGTCCAGACCGTACGGTCCAGGTCCTCGGCGCCCTCGAACACCACGTCCTTCAGCGACCGCCCGAGCAGCGGGTCGAGTCCGGCGCAGACCGCGTCGAAGGCCTCGGCGAACGCCGGGAACGCCTCGTACAGGCCCCGGCCCATGCCGACGCGCTGCGAGCCCTGTCCGGTGAACAGGAAGGCCGTGCGGCCCTCGTCGGTCTCGCCGGAGACCACCCCGCGCACGGGCTCGCCGGCGGCCAGGGAGCCGAGGCGGCGCAGCAGTTCGTCCCGGCCGCGGCCGAGCACGGCGGCCCGGTGGCCGAAGGCGGCGCGGGTGGTGGCCAGGGAGTGGCCGATGTCGGCCGGGTCGGCGGCGGGGGCGGCCTCCAGGTGGGCGCGCAGCCGGGCGGCCTGCTCGCGCAGCGCGTCGTCGGTGCGGCCGGACAGCGGCCAGAGCACCGGCGCGCCGGCGGCGGTCCGCTCGCGCGGCTCCTCGGCCCGGCCGGGCCACTCGGTGAGCACGACGTGGCAGTTGGTGCCGCCCATGCCGAAGGAGCTGACGCCCGCGATCCGCGGGCCCTCGGGCCAGGGTTCGAGGGCGGTCTGCACCCGCAGGCCGAGGTCGTCCAGCGGGATGCGCGGGTTGGGGCGCTCGAAGTTGAGGCTCGGCGGGAGCTGCCGGTTGGCCACCGACAGGACGGCCTTGAGCAGGCCGGCCGCGCCGGCGGCGCCTTCGAGGTGGCCGATGTTGGTCTTGGCGGAGCCGACCCGCAACGCGGTGTCGGGGGTGCGGCCGGCGCCGAGGACGGTGCCGAGGGCCGCCGCCTCGACCGGGTCGCCGACGGGCGTGCCGGTGCCGTGCAGTTCGACGTAGCGCACCGCGTCGGGCGCGATCCCGGCGCGGCGGTAGGCGGCGGCGAGCACGTCGGCCTGGGCGTCGCGGCTGGGGGTGGTCAGACTGTCGCCGCCGCCGTCGTTGTTGACGGCGCTGCCGCGGATGACGGCGTAGATCCGGTCGCCGTCGGCGACGGCCCGGGCGACGGTCTTGAGCGCGACGACCACGCCGCCCTCGCCGCGGGCGTAGCCGTTGGCGCGCTCGTCGAAGGTGTAGCAGCGGCCGTCCGGGGAGAGCGCGCCGAAGCGGGCCGCGCTGACGGTGCTCTCCGGGGCCGCGATCAGGTGCACGCCGCCGGCCAGGGCGAGGGTGGCCTCGCCGCGCCGCAGGCTGTCGGCGGCGACGTGCACCGCGACCAGGGAGGAGGACTGTCCGGCGTCGACGGTCATGCTGGGGCCGCGCAGGCCGACGGCGTAGGAGACCCGGTTGGCGATCAGGCCGCGTTGCAGGCCGGCCAGCGAGTGCGGGCCGATCCGCTCGGTGCCGCCGCGCTGGGCGAGGGTGGCGTAGTCGGAGGCCATCACGCCGACGAAGACGCCGGTGCGGCTGCCGCGCAGGGCGTCCGGAACGATCCGGGCGTCCTCCAGCGCCTCCCAGCTCAGCTCCAGCATGAGCCGCTGCTGCGGGTCCATGGCGGTGGCCTCGCGCGGCGAGATGCCGAAGAAGCCCGGGTCGAACCCGTCGATCCGGTCGAGGAAGCCGCCGCGGCGGGGCACGTCCCGGTCGGCCGGCTCGCCGCGGTCGGCGGGGAACTCCCCGGTCGCGTCCACGCCGTCGCACAGCAGCTTCCAGAAGGCGCGCGGGTTCTCGGCTCCCGGCAGTCGGCAGGCGATTCCTACGACGGCGATGGCAGCGTCATCGGCATGGACCTCAGGCATGGGACACCTCAACACGTAATGCGCCGGAAATAGCCGTACGAAATTCACGGGTGGAATCGCCCACCACGTCGACCTGGCGGATTTGGCGTTTCGCAAGGGCCACCGCGGTCCGCCGGGTGGGAATTCCCGTCGTCCCTGATGGCGAGTCATCCGCGAGCTTAGGGAGCGGATCCACCGGCACCAACCCCTAAGCAGGGCGGATGCCGGTCCCCGCGGGCCGGCCCCACAGTTAGGGGTGCCGGTCCTGGGGTTCCGGACGGGACCCCGGCTCCTCGCCGGGGATTCCCGCCGGGCCCTCGGGCCGGTCCGGCGGATCCTCGCCGGACGGGCCCGCGCCGGGTCAGCGGTTCTTGCGCTGGAACGAACGCACCGACAGCGGCACGAAGACCACCAGCAGTCCCACCGACCACAGCACCGTCGCGGCCACCGGGTGGTCCACCGGCCAGGCGTGCGAGCCGGCCGCCGCCGTCCCCGGGTTGCCGAACAGCTCGCGGCAGGCGGCGGTCAGGGCGCTGAGCGGGTTCCACTCGGCGATGAACCGCAGCCAGCCGGGCAGCCCGTCGGTCGGGACGAAGGCGTTCGACAGCACGGTCACCGGCATCACCAGCAGCGTGAGCTGCTGGGCCATCTGCTCGTTGGGCACCTTCAGACCGAAGAAGCAGCCGACCCAGCTGAGCGCGTAGCGCATCAGCACCAGCAGTCCGAAGCCGGCCAGGGCGTTCAGCAGCCCGTCGGAGGCGCGCCAGCCGACGAGCAGACCGGCCACCGCCATGATGGCGATGCTGAGCAGGCCGCCGACCAGGTCGGAGGCGGTGTGCCCGAAGGGGACGGCGACCCGCGACATCGGCATCGAGCGGAACCGGTTCATCAGTCCGCGCGAGACGTCGCCGGCGACCCGCTCGATCACCGCCACCACCGAGCTGGCCGTCACCATGGCGAACAGCCCCGGCATCAGGAAGGCGCGGTAGTCACCGCCGCCCGGCACCTGGATCGCGCTGCCGAAGACGTAGCCGAAGAGCAGCACCATCACGGCGGGGAAGATCAGGGCGGCGATCAGCGAGCCGGGCTCCTGGCGCAGCCGGCTGAACTCGCGCCCGACGAGGACGAAACCGTCCGCCAGGGCCCAGCGCAGGCGGGTCACCGGGTTCCGGCGGGCATCGGGGGTGCTCTGGACGGTCATCAGGCATGGTCCTTGAGTCGGTCGTCGGCTCGGGCGCCGGCCGGGGCGTCGCCGTCGGTTCCGGTGTCGGCCGAGGCGTCGGTGTCGTTGTCGGCCGGGGCCGAGCGGTCGGTGAGGCGCAGGAACACCTCGTCGAGGGTGGGGCGGCGCAGGCTGACGTCGGCGACCGCGACCCCCGCCCGGTCCAGCTCCCGGACGAGCTCGGCGACCCGCACGCCGCCGTCCGCGGACGGCACGCTCAGGCTGTTCTCACCGGTCTCGGTCGGCTCGGCCCCGGCCAGCCGGTGCAGCACGGCGGCGGCCTGCGACAGCAGCCCCGGGTCCTCGACGACCACGTCGAAGCGGTCGCCGATCATCGACTTGAGCCGGTCGGGAGTTCCCTCGGCGATCACCCGGCCGCCGTCCACCACCGCGATGTCGTCGGCCAGTTGGTCGGCCTCGTCCAGGTACTGGGTGGTGAGCAGCACGGTGGTGCCGTCGGCGACGAGCTCGCGCACGCAGTCCCAGATCTCGCCGCGGCTGCGCGGGTCGAGGCCGGTGGTCGGCTCGTCCAGGAAGAGCACCTGGGGGCGCACGATCAGGCTGGCGACGAGGTCGAGCCGGCGGCGCATGCCGCCGGAGTAGCCGCGCACCTGCCGGTCGGCCGCCTCCACCAGGTCGAAGCGCTCCAGGAGTTCGTCGGCCCGCTGGATCACCTGCCGACGGGGCAGGTGGTGGAGGCGGCCGAACATCCGCAGGTTGCCGCGGCCGGTCAGCTTCTCGTCCACCGCGGCGTACTGTCCGGTCAGGCCGATCACCGAACGCACCCGGTCGGCCTGGCGGACCACGTCCAGCCCGGCGATCCGGGCGTGCCCGGCGTCCGGGTCCATCAGGGTCGAGAGGATGTTCACCGCGGTGGTCTTGCCGGCGCCGTTGGGGCCGAGCACCCCGCAGACCGTCCCGGCCGGGACGGCGAGGTCGAGCCCGCGTAGGGCGTGGACCTCACCGAAGTGCTTGTGCAGTCCTTCGGCGAGGACGATCGGTTCCGCCATGATGTCTCCACTGGGTGTGCCGTGTGCGCGGGTCGCGCCGTACACGGTCGTGGTCCGGTCGCGGCCGACCCGCGGTGCGGAGCCGTTCGCCGACGCCGGGTCAGCTCGCCGACAGCGGGAACTCCCGCAGGCCGCGAATGATGAAGGAGCCCCGCCGGCGCACCGGCCCGGCCTGCCGCAGCCCGGGCATCCGGGAGATGAGGGTCCGGTAGGCCACCTCGGCCTCGAACCTGGCCAGCGGCGCGCCGAGGCAGTAGTGGATGCCGGCCGAGAACGCCAGGGTGTCGTTGCGGCTGGTCCGGGTGATGTCGAAGCGGGCCGGGTCGGGGTAGACGTTCGGGTCCCGGTTGGCCCCGGCGGCCACGATCGCCAGCTCGCCGTCGACGGGCAGGACGACCCCGCCCAGCTCGACCGGCTCGTGGGCGATCCGCCGGTAGGTCTGCACCGGCGGGTCGTGGCGCAGCGTCTCGTTGACCACGCCCTGGGCCAGGTCCGGGTTCTCGGCCACCATCCGCCACTGCTCGGGGTGGCGCAGCAGCGCCAGGATGCCGTTGCCGATCAGGTTGACGGTGGTCTCGGTGCCGGCCAGCGGCAGGAACATGCACAGCGGCAGCAGTTCGTCCATGCCGAGGCTGCCCTCGTCGACCAGCGGCAGCATCCGGCTGATCATGTCCTCGCGTGGCTCGACCCGGCGCTGCTCGACGATCCGGGTGAACAGCTCGGTCATCCCGGCGATGGCGGCGTCCACGCTGCGCGCCTTCTCGTAGGTGACCACGCCGTCCAGCAGCGGGACGATCTCCCGGCTGAGGTGGTGGAAGTGCTCCCGGTCCTCCTCGGGGATGCCGACCAGGTCGCCGATCACCGCGGTCGGCAGGTGGTGGGCGAAGGCGGTCATCAGGTCGAACCGGTCGCCCTCGGCCAGGATGTCGTCGATCAGGCGGTGGCAGATCTCCTCGGCCCGGCCGCGCCAGCGCTCGACGATGCGCGGGTTGAGCGTGGGCATGGTCATCCGGCGCAGCCGGGTGTGGTGCGGCGGGTCGAGGCCGAGCATGGAGTTGTCGAAGTTCATGAACTCCGGCACCTTCTCGCCGTCCGCCTTGCGCACGCCGAAGCGCTTGTCCCGCAGCACCTGGTTGGCGAGCTCGTGATCGGTGGTGACCCAGGTGCCCAGCGGGCTGCGGTAGATCCGGCCCCGCGCCCGGATCTCCTCGTACGCGGGGTAGGGGTTGTCGGGCGCGCTCAGCACCTTGGCGTAGGGATCGCCCTGGGCGGCGAGCTTGCGCACCAGGTCGTGGAAGAAGCGCATCTGCGCCCGGAGTTGCCGCTCACTCGACTCCATCGTCCTGTGCCCCTTCAGCCTCCGCGGATGGGGCCGAGCGTGGCACGGCGGCGAAGGGGCCGACACCCCTATCCGTGGCCCGGGGAGGCGAAATAGGGGCCGGGGTCCGGGGGTCCGCGCGGAGCGCCGGGACGGCCGGTGGCGGTGCGGGAGGGCCGGGTGTCAACCGTTCGATCGCGGGAAGTTCCACCGTACGGATATCACCGGGTCGATCCGGGCGGAGCGGTGCGGGCCGGACACTGGTGGGACCTCGGAGAACGGAGACCAAGACGGTGCCAGCGATCGTCGTTTCGAACCTGCGGATGCAGTACGGCCAGAAGGTCGTCGTGGACGACATCTCCTTCGAGGTGCGGGAGGGGGAGATCTTCGGCATCCTCGGCCCCAACGGCGCCGGGAAGACCACGACGGTGGAGTGCATCGCCGGGCTGCGCAAGCCGTCCGGCGGCAGCATCTCGGTGCACGGGCTGGACCCGCAGCACGACGGCGCCAAGCTGCGCCACATCCTCGGCATGCAGCTCCAGAAGAGCGAGATGCCGGACAAGCTCCGGGTCGCCGAGGCGATGGAGCTGTACGCCTCCTTCTACGAGGACCACGCGGACTGGCGGGAGCTGCTCGCCGAGCTGAACCTGCTGGACAAGCTGGACAGTCCGTTCGCCAGCCTCTCCGGCGGCCAGAAGCAGCGGCTGTCCATCGCGCTGGCGCTGGTCGGCAACCCGAAGGTCGCCGTGCTGGACGAGCTGACCACCGGTCTGGACCCGGCGGCCCGGCGGGACACCTGGGAGCTGATCGAGCAGGTCCGCGCCCGGGGCATCACCGTCGTCCTGGTCACCCACTTCATGGAGGAGGCCGAGCGGCTCTGCGACCGGCTGGCCCTGATCGACGGCGGCAAGATCGTCGCGCTGGACTCCCCCGCCGGTCTGGTGGCCGGGGTGGGCGCCGAGCAGAAGGTGCGCTTCCGCCCGACCTCCCCGCTCGACGACGCCATCCTGACCTCGCTGCCCGAGGTGACCTCGGTGCAGCGGCACGGCTCCCAGGTGGAGGTCACCGGCACCGGCAACCTGGTGTACGCCGTCACCTCGGCGCTCGCCCGCAACCAGATCGTCGCGGCCGACCTGCGCGCGGAGCTGGCCAGTCTGGAGGACGCGTTCCTCGCCCTGACCGGCCGCCGGTTCGACCACCCCTCCCATTGATCCCCGGCCCCGTAGCAAGCCCCTGACCCCTAGAAGGAGACCCCCCGTGCGGGCGATGAACCGGCTGACGGCCGTGGAGTTCAAGCTCTTCCTGCGAGACCCGGCCGCGTACTTCTGGACGCTGCTCTTCCCGGTCGCCCTGGTGGTGATCATCGGCAGCATCCCGTCCTCCCGCGAGTTCAAGGCCGACCTCGGCCAGCGCGTCATCGACTCCTACACGCCCGTCACGGTGGTGCTGGCCTTCGCGATGACCGGCCTGTTCATCACCCCGACCTACCTGGTGGGCTACCGGGAGAAGGGCATCCTGCGCCGGCTGTCGACCACGCCGGTGGGCCCGGCCCGGGTGCTGGTCGCCCAGTTGGTGGTGCAGATCACCGTGGCGATCGCCACCACCGTCCTGGTGCTCGCGACCGCCCGCCTGCTGTGGGACGTCAAACTGCCGGACAACCCGGTCGGCTTCGTGCTCACCTTCCTGCTCTCGGCCACCGCGGTGCTGTCCATCGGGCTGTTCGTGGCCTCGGTGCTCAAGACCACCAAGGCCGCCACCGGCGCCGGCAGCATGCTGTTCTTCCCGCTGATGTTCTTCGCGGGCCTGTACGTGCCGCGCGACCAGATGCCCGCCGCGGTCAACCGGATCGGTGACTTCACCCCGCTCGGCGCCTCCGTCCAGGCCTTCGGCGACGTGGCCAAGGGTCATCTGCCGGGCACCACGGCGCT
This sequence comes from Kitasatospora sp. NPDC058444, assembly GCF_042721415.1. NCBI lineage: Bacteria > Bacillati > Actinomycetota > Actinomycetes > Kitasatosporales > Streptomycetaceae > Kitasatospora > Kitasatospora sp. NPDC058444. The sequence goes on from NZ_JBHXLL010000005.1 coordinate 26,566, forward strand.
GTTGGTGCTCGTCGGCTACACGGTGGTCTTCGGGGTCGCGGCGGCGCGCCTCTTCCGCTGGGAGTAGGCATAGGCTGGAGTTCCGTGATCACGGGCGGTCGCGGAACGGCGGGGCGGCGGAACGGCGGGGAGCCGGGAGCCGGGGAGCCGGAGAGCAGCGGGGGTCGAGGAGCAGCACCATGAAGAGCGACGAACCGATCGACCTCCGCCGCTTCCTCACCCCCCTGCCGATCGTGCTGCTGAGCGTGGCCACCCTGCTGTGCGTCGTGCAGCCCGAGGAGGGCGCGGCCACCGCGCGCGCCACCGTCCTCCCGCTGGTCGTGGTGACCGCCGCGTGGACGCTGGCGATGTACACCCTGCGCTCGCCGCGGTGGACCGGCCGCACCGGCCCGATGCTGACCTACGTGGCGGGCCAGCAGGTGCTGGCCGCGCTGCTGATGACGCAGCACCCGATCTTCTTCGTGTTCGCCGTGATCGGGTTCGTCCAGGCCTACGACCTGCTCCCGCCGCAGTGGGCCTTCGTCAGCGTCGGCGCCACCTCGCTGATCGTCAACCTGATCCCCGGCGGGGTGCCGGACACCTCGAAGCGGATCGCCATCGCGGCCGCCTCGGTCTTCCTCCAGACCTGCCTGATCGGCCTGTTCGGCAACCTGTCGCACCGCTTCAACGAGCGCAGCGAGGAACGCCGGCGGCTGGTGGCCGAGTTGCAGACGGTGATCGCCGAGAACAACGGGCTGCACGCCCAACTGCTGATCCAGGCCCGGGAGGCGGGCATCCAGGACGAGCGGCAGCGGATGGCCCGGGAGATCCACGACACCATCGCCCAGGGGCTGGCCGGCATCATCACCCAGCTCCAGGCCGCCGACCAGGCCCGGCCGCGGCCCGAGCAGCGCGAGTGGCACCTCGAACAGGCCCGGGTGCTGGCGCGGGAGAGCCTCACCGCGGCCCGGCGCTCGGTGGCCGCGCTGCGTCCGGTGGAGCTGGAGGAGGCGCAGCTGCCGAACGCGATCCAGGACCTCGCCCGGCGCTGGTCGGCCCGCGAGGGCGTCCCGGCCTGCGTGGAGACCACCGGCGATCCCCTCCCGCTGCTGACGGAGATCGAGATCGCGCTGTTCCGCGTCGCCCAGGAGACGCTGGCGAACGCGGCGAAGCACGCCGCGGCCAGTAAGGTCAGGCTGACTATTTCCTACCTGGAGGACACGGTCATGCTGGACGTGCACGACGACGGGGTCGGCTTCACCGTGACCGACCTCGACGGGCCGCCGCCCGTCGACGGCGAGGGCGGCTACGGGCTGGACGGCCTGCGCCGGCGGCTCGACCGGGTGCTCGGGACGCTGACCGTGGAGAGCGCGCCCGGCTCGGGCACCGCCGTCAACGCGAGCGTGCCCGCGATCCGCCGGGGCGGCGACGCATGAGCGCCCCGGCCTCCCCCGTCCGGCTGCTGATCGTGGACGACCACCCGATCGTCCGGGACGGCCTGCGCGGCGCGTTCGCCAACAGCCCCGAGTTCGAGGTGGTCGGCGAGGCCGGCAACGGCGCCGAGGCGCTCGACCTGGTCGCCGAGCTGAAGCCCGGCCTGGTGCTGATGGACCTGCGGATGCCGGTGATGGACGGCGTCACCGCGATCCAGCGGCTGAGCGAGAGCGCGCCCGAGGTGCGGGTGCTGGTGCTGACCACCTTCGACACCGACAACGACGTGCTGCCCGCGATCGAGGCGGGCGCCACCGGCTACCTGCTCAAGGACGCGCCCACCGAGGAGCTGCTGCGGGCGGCCCGGGTGGCGGCGCGGGGCGACGCGATGCTCTCCCCCACCATCACCAAGCGGCTGATGGACCGGGTGCGCCGGCCCAGCCTCGGCGTGCTGAGCGCCCGCGAACTGGAGGTGATGCGGCTGGTCGCCCACGGCTCCTCCAACAAGGAGGTGGCCGGCAAGCTCTTCATCACCGAGGCCAGCGTCAAGACGCACCTGCTGCGGATCTACGACAAGCTCGGGGTGCGCGACCGGGCGGGCGCGGTCGGCGAGGCGTTCCGGCGCGGTCTGGTGACCTGAGCCGGAACGCCCCCGCCGACCCCGTGCGGGTCGGCGGGGGCTCCCGTACCCTCCGTCAGCTCCCCAGCTCGTCGTCGATCAGGGCGAAGATGTCCTCCGCCGTCGCCGACTCCAGGTCGCTGTCGTCGTGCTCCGCCGCCGGCGCGTCTGCGTCCCGCAGCCGGTCGAGCAGCTGCTCCAGCCTGGCGCGCGCCCCGGCCCGTTCCGCCCCGGCCAGCGCGACCAGGTCGCCCTCCATCCCGGCCAGCCGGCTGAGCAGGTCCTCGACCGGGTCGGCCTCCGGCAGCAGGCTCTCCCGCAGGTGGCGGGCGAGCGCGGCGGGGGTGGGGTGGTCGAAGACCAGGGTCGGGGGCAGCCGCAGCCCGGTGGCGGTGTTCAGCCGGTTGCGCAGCTCGACCGAGGTCAGCGAGTCGAACCCGAGGTCCTTGAACGGCCGGTCGGCCGCGACGGCGTCCGTCGAGCCGTGTCCGAGGACCACCGCGGCGTTCCCGGTGACCAGGTCCAGCAGGGCGGCGTCGCGCTGGGCGTCGGCCATCGCGGCCAGCCGCTCGGCCAGCGCCGGGCCGTCCGGGCGCCGGTTGTCGGCGGCCCGGCGGACCGGTCCGCCCACCAGCGCCCGCAGCAGCGCGGGCACCGGGTGGGCGGCGGCGCGCAGCACGCCCAGGTCGATGTCCACCGGCACCAGGTGGGAGCGGCCCACGGTGCGCGCCCGGTCGAACAGGGCGAGCGCCCGGGTGGTGGACAGCGGTGCGCTGAGGCTGCCGGCCCGGGCCTGGTCGACCTTCCCGAGGTGGCCGGTGAGCCCGCTGGCCTGCTCCCACAGGCCCCAGGCCAGCGACTGGCCGGCCCGGCCGGAGGCCGTCCGCCGGGCGGCCAGGGCGTCCAGGAAGGCGTTGGCTGCCGCGTAGTTGGCCTGCCCGCCGGAACCGAACGTGCCCGACACCGAGGAGTACAGCACGAACATCGACAGGTCCAGGTGGGCCGTCAGCTCGTGCAGGTTGAGCGCCGCGTCCACCTTCGGGCGCAGCACGCCGGACAGGCGCTCGGGCGTCAGGGCGCCGAACACCCCGTCGTCCAGCACGCCGGCCGCGTGCACCACACCCGTCAGCGGACAGGTGAGGCCCTCCAGCACCCGGGCCAGGGCCGCGCGGTCGGCCGCGTCGCAGGCGACGACCTCGGCGTGCGCGCCCGACTCGCCCAGTTCGGTGAGGAGTTCCGCAACACCCGGACCGTCCGCACCGCGACGGCTCAGCAGCGTCAGGTGACGCACCCCGTGGACGGCGGCCAGGTGCCGGGCCAGCAGCCCGCCCAGCGTCCCCGTGCCACCGGTGATCAGCACCGTGCCCTCGGGGTCCGGTTCCACCGGCAGGGTCAGCACATTCTTGCCGACGTGCCGGGCCTGGCTGACGTGCCGGAAGGCGCCGACCGCGTCCCGGACGTCCCAGGCGGTGATCGGCAGCATCCGCAGCGCACCGGCCTCGAACAGCTCGATCACCTCGTGCAGGATGCCGCCCATCCGGGCCGGTCCGGCCTCGCCCAGGTCGAAGGCCCGGTACCAGAGGCCGGCCGGCTGCCGGACGTCGGTCTTGCCCATCTCCAGGAAGCGCCCGCCCTCGGCGAGCAGCCGCAGCGAGGCGTCGGTGAACTCGCCGGCCAGCGAGTTGAGCACCAGGTCGACCCCGCGCCCGCCGGTCGCGGCGCGGAACCGCTCCTCGAAGGCGAGGTCGCGGGAGGAGGCGATGTGCGCCTCGTCCAGCCCCAGCTCCCGCAGCGTGCCCCACTTGCCGGGGCTCGCGGTGCCGTACACCTCCAGGCCGAAGTGGCGGGCGAGTTGGACGGCCGCCATGCCGACGCCGCCGGCCGCGGCGTGCACCAGCACCGACTCGCCGCGCTCGGCGTCGGCGAGGTCGCGCAGCCCGTAGTAGGCGGTGGCGAACACCAGCGGCACCGAGGCGGCCTGGGCGAAGGACCAGCCCTGCGGGACGCGGGCCAGCAGCCGCCGGTCGGTGACGGCCCGCACGGCCGCCCCTCCGGCGAAGAAGCCGAAGACCCGCTCGCCCGGGGCGAGGTCGGTCACCCCGGAGCCGACCTCCAGCACGACACCGGAGGCCTCGGAGCCCATCACGGCCGTCCGGTCCGGGTACATGCCCAGACCGATCAGCACGTCCCGGAAGTTGACGCCCGCCGAGCGCACCGCGACCCGGACCTCGTCCGCTCCCAGCGGCGCGTCGGCGTCCGGCGCGGCCACCAGGGCCACGTCCTCCAGTCCGGCGCCCCGCCCCGTGAGACCGAGCCGCCAGGCCCCCGCGGACTCCGGCGGGGCCAGCCGGGCGACGCTCGCCTCCCGGACCAGCCTCGGCACCCTGAGGTCGCCGCCGCGGACCGCGAGTTGGGGCTCCTCACCGCCCACCAGCGCGGGCCAGCCGGCCCACGGGTCGGCCGCGCCGCCCTCCGCCTCGACGTCCACCAGCACGATCCGGTCCGGGTTCTCGGTCTGCGCGGAGCGGACCAGCCCCCAGACGGCGGCGCCGGCCAGGGAGGCCTCGCCACCGGTGCCGGGCCCGGCCGGGGTCGCCCCGCGGGTGAGCACCACCAGCCGGGAGTCGGCGAACCGCTCCTCGGCCAGCCAGGCCCGCACCTCGCCGAGCACCCGGGCGGTCAGCTCGTGCACGGCCTCGGCCGCGCCGGTGTCGGCGGCGCCGTCGGGGACGGCCAGGACGGTCACCGGCGGGACGGCCGCGCCCTCGTCCAGGGCGGCGACCAGGCCCGCGACGTCGCCGTGGCGGCGGGCCGGCCCACTCGCGGGGGCCGTCTCGCCGACCACCGCCCAGGCGGCCCGGTCCGGCTCGGCCGCACCGGCCGCCGGGGGCACCGGTCGCCAGTCCACCGCGAACAGCGCGTCCGGTCCGGCATCGGCCGAGGCGCCGAGCGCCTCCGGGGACACCTCGCGCATCACCAGCGAACGCACCGTCGCCACCGGGCTTCCGGTGCCGTCGGCCAGCCGCAGCGCGACCCCGTCGGCGGCCCGGGTGATCCGGGCCCGCAGCACGGAGGCCCCCACCGCGTCCACCCGGACGCCGGTCCAGGCGAACGGCAGGGCGGTGCCCTCGACCTCGCTCCCGCCGGCGAAGCCGACGGCGTGCAGCGCCGCGTCCAGCAGCGCCGGGTGCAGGGCGAAGCCGGCCGCGTCCTCGGCCGCCCGCTCGGGCAGCGCGACCTCGGCGTAGACCGCGTCCTCGGCCCGCCAGACGGCGCGCAGGCCGCGGAAGGCCGGCCCGTAGCCGTAGCCGCCATCGGCCAGCGTCTCGTAGAAGCCGTCCAGCGGCACCGGCTCGGCGGCCTTCGGCGGCCAGGCCGTCAGCTCGAACTTCTGGGCCTGCTCGGCCTGTTCGGCCTGCTCGGCCCGCGCGGCCTCGGTCAGCAGGCCGGTGGCGTGGCAGGTCCAGGGCGTCCCGTCGCCGGTGCCGGGCCGGGCGTGGATCTCCAGCCGGCAGTCACCGTCGTCGCCGGGCGCGGACACCCGGACCTGGACCTGGACCTCGCCCCGCTCGGGGAGCGTGAGCGGGGAGCGCACCACCAGTTCGTCCAGCACCGTGCGGCCGACCTGCTCGCCGGCCCGCAGGGCCAGTTCGACCAGCGCGGTGCCGGGCACCACCGTCCGGCCCAGCACGGCGTGGTCGGCCAGCCACGGGTGGCTCGCCGTGGACAGCCGGCCGGTGAGCACCGCGCCCTCGTCCCCGGCCAGGGCCAGGACGGCGCCCAGCAGCGGGTGTCCGGCGGGCGCCTGCCCGAGCGCCGCCACGTCGCCGGCCCCGGCGACCGGCCGAGGCCAGTAGCACGCGCGCTGGAAGGCGTAGGTGGGCAGTTCCGCGCGCGGGCCGGCCGGCAGGGCCGCCGCCCAGTCGACCGGGGCACCGGCCGTCCAGATCCGGCCGAGGCCGTGCCACAGCGCGTCCACCTGGTCCCGGCCGGCCCGCTGGAGCGGGGCGAACACGGCGTCCGGGAGGGTCTGCTGGGCCAGCCCGCAGAGCACGCCGTCGGGGCCCAGCTCCAGGAAGCGGGTCACGCCGTGCTCGCCCAGCCAGGCGACGTCGTCGGCGAACCGGACCGCCGCCCGGACGTGGCGCACCCAGTAGCCCGGTTCGGTGAGCAGCCCGGGTTCGGCGATCGTCCCGGTGACGTTGGACAGCAGCGGGAGGCGCGGCTCGGCGAAGGTCAACTCCTCCAGGACGGAGGCGAATTCGGCGAGCATCGGCTCCATCAGGGCCGAGTGGAAGGCGTGCGAGACGGTCAGCCGGCGGATCCGGCGACCCTCGGCCTTCCAGCGGTCGGCGAACTCCTCGACGACCTCGACCGGGCCCGAAACCACCAGGGACGTGGGGCCGTTGACGGCGGCGACGTCCAGCCGGTCACCGATCGCCTCGCGGACCTCCGCCTCGGAGGCCTCGACCGCCAGCATCGCGCCGCCCCCGGGCAGGGCGTCCATCAGCCGGCCGCGCGCCGCGACCAGGGCGCAGGCGTCCGCCAGCGAGAACACACCCGCCACATGAGCCGCCGCCACCTCGCCGATCGAATGCCCGAGCAGGAAGTCCGGTACCACGCCCCAGGCTTCGAGCAGCCGGAACGACGCCACCTCGACGGCGAACAGCCCGGCCTGCGCCCACACCGTACGGTCCAGGTCCTCGGCGCCCTCGAAGAGCACGTCCTTGACCGGCCGGTCCACGTGCAGGTCCAGCTCGGCGCAGACCGCGTCGAAGGCGTCCGCGAAGACCGGGAAGGCCTCGTACAGGCTCCGGCCCATGCCCGCCCGCTGCGCGCCCTGCCCGGTGAACAGGAACGCCGTCCGGCCTTCGACGGCCGCGCCGGCGACCACGCCCGCGCTCGGCTCGCCGGCGGCCAGCGCCGCCAGCTCCCGGGCCTGCTCGGCCCGGTCCGCGCCGACCACCACCGCGCGGTGCTCCAGCGCCGTCCGGCCGGACAGCGCCCGGGCCACCTCGGTCCGCCCGTCCTCCGGGCGGGCCGTCAGGTGCTCGCCGAGCCGGGCGGCCTGGGCCCGCAGCGCCGCCGGGGTCTGCCCGGACAGCGGCCACGGCACCGGGCCGTGCGGCCGCTCGGCGGGCGCGGCCGGGGCCGGCTCGCCCTCCTCGATGATCACGTGGGCGTTGGTGCCGCTCATGCCGAACGAGGAGACGCCGGTCCGGCGCGGCCGTTCGGCCCGCGGCCAGGGCCGCTCCTCGGTGAGCAGCTCGACGGCACCGGTGGACCAGTCGACGTGCGGGGTGGGCTCGTCCACGTGCAGGGTCGCCGGGAGCGTGCCGTGCCGCATCGCCATGACCATCTTGATGATCCCGGCGATACCGGCGGCGGCCTGGGTGTGGCCGATGTTGGACTTGATCGAGCCCAGCCAGAGCGGCTCCCCGGCGCGGTCCTGCCCGTAGGTGGCGAGCAGGGCCTTCGCCTCGATCGGGTCGCCGAGCCGGGTGCCGGTGCCGTGCGCCTCCACCGCGTCCACCTCGGCGGCCGACAGGCCGGCGTTGGCCAGCGCCTGCCGGATCACCCGCTCCTGCGAGGGGCCGTTCGGGGCGGTCAGACCGTTCGAGGCGCCGTCCTGGTTGACGGCGCTGCCCCGCACGACGCCGAGCACCCGGTGCCCGTTGCGGCGGGCGTCGGAGAGCCGCTCCAGCAGCAGGATGCCGACGCCCTCGCCCCAGCCCGTGCCGTCCGCGCCGGCCGCGAAGGCCTTGCAGCGGCCGTCGGCGGCCAGGCCCAGCTGGCGGCTGAACTCCACGAAGGCCGACGGGGTCGCCATCACCGTGGCGCCGCCCGCGAGGGCCAGGGTGCACTCGCCGCGGCGCAGCGCCTCGGCGGCCGAGTGCAGGGCGACCAGCGAGGAGGAGCAGGCGGTGTCCACCGTCATGGCCGGGCCCTCCAGCCCGAACACGTAACTGATCCGGCCGGAGAGCACGGCGGCCGCGGTGCCGGTGCCCCGGTGCCCCTCGCTGTCGGACTGGCCGGAGAGCAGCGCCGCGTAGTCCTGGCCGTTGGTGCCGATGAACACGCCGGTGCGGCTGCCGCGCACCGCGCGGGCGTCCACCCCGGCCCGTTCGAAGGCCTCCCAGACGGTCTCCAGCAGCAGCCGCTGCTGCGGGTCCATGGCCAGCGCCTCGCGCGGGGAGATCGCGAACAGCGCCGGGTCGAAGTCGGCGACGCCGGACAGGAATCCGCCGGCCCAGGTGGCGTCCGCGCCGGCCTCGCCGGAGGGCGCCGGGAGCGCCGGCCAGCCGCGGTCGCCGGGCAGCGCGGAGACCGCGTCGACCCGGTCGGCGACCAGCCGCCAGAGCTGTTCGGGGCTCTCGACCCCGCCCGGGTAGCGGCAGCTCATCGCGACGATCGCGATCGGCTCGTCCAGGGCGGTGGCGGTGCTCTGCACGGTCTCGGCCGCCGCCGCGGTGCCGAGCAGCTCGCCGCGCAGCTGGGCGGCCAGTTCGCGCGGCGTGGGGTGGTCGAAGACCAGGGTGGCGGACAGCCGCAGCCCGGTCTCGGCCGCCAGGGCGTTGCGCAGTTCGAGCGCGGTGAGCGAGTCGAAGCCGAGGCCCTTGAACGGAGTCTCCGGCGGGATGTCCCCCGCCTCGCGGTGGCCGAGCACGGCCGCCGCCAGCCGCCGGACCAGGTCGAGCAGGATCCGCTCCTGCTCGACGGGCGGCAGCGCGGCGAGCCTCCCGGCCAGCGGGGAGACCCCCTCGGCCGGGGCGGCGGCCGGGGCTTCCAGCGCCCGGACCACCTCGGGCAGGTCCTCGATCAACGGACGGCGGCGGCTGGCCGTGAAGGCCGGGGCGAAGCGCTCCCAGCGGACGTCCGCCACCGCGACGCAGGCCTCGCCGCCGCCGACGGCCTGGGCGAGCGCCTGCACGGCGAGGGCCGGGTCGAGCAGGGCGAGCCCGCGGCGGCGCAGGAAGTCCTCCGACTCCCCCTGCACGGCCATGCCGGCCTCCGCCCACGGACCCCAGGCCACGGCCAGCGCCGGGCGGCCGGCCGCCCGGCGCTGCTCGACCAGGGCCTCCAGGGAGGCGTTGGCGGCGCCGTAGACGGCCTGGGCGCCGGAGCCCCAGGTGGCCGAGATCGAGGAGAAGACGACGAACAGCTCCAGCGGCAGGCCGGCGGTCAGCTCGTCCAGGTGCGCGGCGCCGTCGGCCTTTCCGCCGAGCACGGCGGCGATCTCCTCGACGGAGGTGTCCATCAGCGGGGTCGCCTGGCCGATGCCGGCCGCGTGCACCACGCCGGTCAGCGGGAGTTCGGCCGGGATCGCGTCGAGCACCGCCGCCAGCGCCGCCCGGTCGGCGGCGTCGCAGGCGGCGACCGTCACCCGGGTGCCGAGCCCGGTCAGCTCGGCCACCAGCGCGTCGACGCCCTCGGCCGCCGAGCCGCGCCGGCTGGTCAGCACCAGGTGGGGGGTGCCCCGGCGGGCGAGCCAGCGGGCCATCTCGGCGCCGAGCGCCCCGGTCCCGCCGGTCACCAGGACGGTGCCCGAGGGCCGCCCGAGCGGCTCGGCCCCGTCCGGGCGGGCGGCCCGCACCAGGCGCCGGACGTACGTGCCGGCGCCCCGGAGGGCCACCTGGTCCTCGGTGCCGGTCAGGACGGCGGCCAGCCGGGCGGCCGTCCTGGCGTCCTCGGCGGGCGGCAGGTCGACCAGTCCGCCCCAGCGCTCCGGCAGCTCCAGGGCGGCGGCCCGGCCGAGGCCCCAGAGCTGCGCCGCCACCGGGTCGGACGGCCCGTCGGAGCGGCCGGTCGAGACCCCGCCGCGGGTGGCCAGCCAGAGCGCGGCGCCGATGCCCGCGTCGCCGAGCGCCTGGATCAGCGCGACGGTGGCCGGGACCGGCTCGGGGTGCCGGGCCGGGCAGGCGACCACGCCGGCCGGCGTGACCGCGAGTTCGCGCAACCGGGCGGCGAGTGCGGCCCGGGTGTCGCCGGGGCCGAGCTCGACCGGGACCACCTCGGCGCCGGCGGCGGTCAGCAGCCGCTGGACGTCGGTGTCGCCCGGGGTCGCGACGACCAGCCAGGTGCCGGTGAGCGTCCCGGCGGTGGGCGCGTCGGTGAGCGGCTTCCAGCGGACCCGGTAGCGCCAGGAGTCGATGACGGCCTCGTCCTGGCTGCGGCGCCGGAAGGAGGACAGCGCGGGCAGCACGGCTCGCAGCTCCCCCGGGTCCGCGGCCACGCCGAGGGCACCGGTCAGCTCGGCCACGTCCTCGCGCTCGACGGCGGACCAGAACCCGCTCTCGGCGGCGGTCTCGGTGCCCGCCGTCCCGGCCGCGGGCGCGGCGGCGGGACGGGCCCAGTAGGACTGGTGCTGGAAGGCGTACGTGGGCAGCGCGACGTGGCCCTCGGCCCGCCCCGGGTAGGCCGCCGGCCAGTCCACGGCGGCACCCGCCGTCCAGAGCCTGCCGACGGCGGCGTGGAAGGTGCGCACGCCGTCGTGCCCGGCGCCGCGCAGCAGCGGCGCGAAGGCGCCCTCGACGCCGGCCTGTCGGACCATCCCGCACAGCACGCCGTCCGGGCCGAGCTCGGCGTACCGGGTCACGCCCCGGCGGCCCAGGGCCTCGACGCCGTCGGCGAAGCGGACGGCCTCGCGGACCTGGCGCAGCCAGTAGCCGGGGGTGGTGAGCAGGCCGGGTTCGGCGAGTTCCCCGGTCAGGTTGGAGACGACCGGGACGCGCGGCTCGGCGAAGGTCAACCCGCCCAGCACAGCGGCGAATTCGGCGAGCATCGGCTCCATCAGCGCGGAGTGGAAGGCGTGCGAGACCGTCAGCCGACGGGTCTTGCGCCCCTGGGCGGCCCACTCGGCCGCGAACTCCTCCACCACCTCGACCGGGCCCGAAACCACCACCGAGGTGGGACCGTTGACGGCCGCGATGTCGAGCCGGCCGCCGATCGCCTCGCGGACCTCGGCCTCGCCGGCCTGCACCGCCAGCATCGCGCCGCCCTCGGGCAGCGCGTCCATCAGCCGGCCGCGCGCCGCGACCAGGGCGCAGGCGTCGGCCAGCGAGAGGACGCCGGCGACGTGCGCCGCCGCCACCTCACCGATCGAGTGCCCGAGCAGCACGTCCGGGACCACGCCCCAGGACTCCAGCAGCCGGAAGGAGGCCACCTCGACGGCGAACAGCCCGGCCTGGGCCCACACCGTACGGTCCAGATCCTCCGCGCCCGCGAAGACGACGTCCTTGAGCGGCCGGTCCAGCCGCGGGTCCAGCTCCGCGCAGGCCGCGTCGAACGCCGACGCGAAGGCGGGGAAGGCCTCGTACAGCTCCCGGCCCATGCCGACCCGCTGCGAACCCTGCCCCGTGAACAGGAACGCCGTCCGACCTTCGGCCGTGTCACCGGAGACCACCAGCGCCGACGGCTCGCCGGCGGCCAGCGCCGCCAGCCCCTCGCCGAGGACGGCGGCCGTGTCGCCGAGGACCACCGCGCGGTGCTCCAGCCCCGCCCGGGTGACGGCCAGCGCGTGCCCGGCGGCCGCCAGGTCGGGCCCGGTCGCCAGGAAGTCGCGCAGCCGCCGCGCCTGTCCGCGCAGCCCGTCCGGGGTCTTCGCGGACACCGGCCAGAGCGTCGTGCCCGGGGCGCCGCCCGTCTGCGGCGCGGGCAGCGGGTCGCCCTGCTCCAGGATGACGTGGGCGTTGGTGCCGCTGATCCCGAAGGAGGACACGCCCGCACGGCGCGGACGGTCCGCCTCCGGCCACGGCCGGGCCTCCGTCAGCAGCTCCACCGCACCCGCCGACCAGTCCACATGGGGCGTCGGCTGCTCGGCGTGCAGAGTGGCGGGCAGTAGCCCGTGCCGCATCGCCTGCACCATCTTGATCACACCCGCGACGCCGGCCGCCGACTGGGTGTGCCCGATGTTCGACTTGATCGAGCCCAGCCACAGCGGCCGCTCGGACGACCGGTCCTGACCGTACGTCGCCAGCAGCGCCTGCGCCTCGATCGGGTCACCCAGCTTCGTGCCGGTGCCGTGCGCCTCCACCACGTCCACCTCGGACGGGGCGAGCCGCGCGGTGGCCAGGGCCTGCCGGATCACCCGGCGCTGCGCGGGCCCGTTCGGCGCCGTCATCCCGTTGGAGGCGCCGTCCTGGTTGATCGCACTGCCCCGCACCACCGCCAGCACCCGGTGCCCGTTGCGGCGCGCGTCCGAGAGCCGCTCCAGCAGCAGCAGTCCGACGCCCTCGCCCCAGCCGGTGCCGTCCGCGCCGGCGCCGAAGGAGCGGCAGCGCCCGTCCGAGGCCAGGCCCTGCTGGGCGCTGAAGGCGTGGAAGACCTCCGCGTTGGTCAGCACCGTCACCCCGCCGGCCAGCGCCAGCGTGCACTCACCGGCGCGCAGCGCCTGGACGGCCAGGTGCAGGGCCACCAGCGAGGAGGAGCAGGCGGTGTCCACGGTGACCGCCGGGCCCTCCAGGCCGAGCGTGTACGCCACCCGGCCGGAGAGCACGCTGGTCGCCCCGCCGGCCAGGACGTACCCCTGGTCGGCGTCGGCCGCACCGACCCCGTAGCCGGAGGAGGTCGCGCCGACGAACACCCCGGTCCGGCTGCCGCGTACGGTGTCGGGCGCGATCCCGGCCCGTTCGAAGGCCTCCCAGCCGCTCTCCAGCAGCAGCCGCTGCTGGGGGTCCATGGCGAGGGCCTCGCGCGGGGAGATCCCGAAGAACGCCGCGTCGAAGCGCTCGGCGCCGTCGAGGAAGCCGCCCTGGGCGGCGAGGTCGCTGGCCGCGGCGTCCGCGCCGAGGCCGTCCGCGTTCCAGCCGCGCTGCTCGGGGAAGGGCGCGATCGCGTCGCCGGCCCGTTCGACCAGCCGCCAGAGGTCGTCCGGCGAGGAGACGCCGCCGGGGTAGCGGCACGCCATCGACACGATCGCGACGGGTTCACTGACCGCGGCGGTCAGTTCCCGGTTTCGCGCGCGAAGCTTCTCCGTCTCCTTGAGGGAAGCTCGCAACGCTTCGACATAGTCCTGGGTAGAGGCCATCGCAAGCTCCGTACTGCGGTCAGGAATCACGTTCGCCGAGGGCCAGCCTCAGCAGGCTTTCGCCGTCCATCTCGTCGATCGACTCGATGGCGGTCACGGGTGCGGCGTCCTCGGCGGCGGGCGCGGACTCCTGCGGGGCGAGCCGCAGCAGCGGCTCCAGCAGTCCGGACTCGCGCAGCCGGGACATCGGGACGGTGAGCAGGACGCGGCGCAGCCGCTCCTCCTCGTCGGCGTCCGGGGCGTCGTCGCCGAGCAGTTCGGCCGTGATCTGTTCGGCCAGCTCACGCGGGGTGGGGTGGTCGAAGATCAGGGTGGCCGGCAGGGCCAGCCCGGTGGCCGAGGTCAGCCGGTCGCGCAGTTCGATCGCGGTGAGCGAGTCGAAGCCGAGGTCGCGGAAGGCCCGGTCGGCGGCGACCGCCCCGGCCGCGCTGTGGCCGAGGACCAGTGCGGCCTGCTGCTGCACGGTCTCCAGCAGCAGGGCGCGGCCGTCCTCGCCGGACAGCCCGGCGAGGCGCTCGCGCAGCGCGGTGCCGTCCTGCGGGCCGCCGGTGGCGGCCCCGGTGAGGACCTGCCGCACCTCGGGCACGTCCTCGATCAGCGGCTGCGGGTGGTAGGCGGTGAAGCCGGGCACGAAGGCCGGCCAGTCCACGTCCGCGACGGTCACGCAGACGTCGCCGGTCCGGACCGCGGTGTCCATCGCGTCCAGGGCGAGGTCCGGGGCCATCGGCCGCAGGCCCCGGCGGCGCAGGAACTCCTCGGCGTCGGCGTCGGCGGCCATGCCCTCGCCGGCCCACGGGCCCCAGGCGACGGAGGTGGCCGCCAGCCCGCGGGCCCGGCGGTCGACGGCGAGCGCGTCCAGCGCGGCGTTCGCCACCGCGTACGCGGACTGCCCGCCGCTGCCCCAGACGCCGGCGATGGAGGAGAAGAGCACGAAGTACTCGAGGGGGGTGTCGCCCAGCAACTCGTCCAGGCAGGCCGCGCCTTCGGCCTTGCCGTCCACGATCGCGGCGAACTCGGCGCGCGCGGTGGCTCCGAACGGCGTCGGGTCGCCGACGCCGGCCGCGTGCACCACGCCGCTCAGCGGGAACTCCGCCGGGACGGCGGCCAGCACCCCGGCCATCCCGGCCCGGTCCGCCGTGTCGCAGGCGGCGACGGTCACCCGGGCGCCCAGCGCCTCCAGTTCGGCGACCAGCTCGGCGGCACCGGGCGCCGCGGGGCCCCGGCGGGAGACCAGCACCAGGTGCGGGACGCCCTGCCCGGCCAGGCGGCGCGCCACGGCGGCGCCCAGCGCGCCGGTGCCGCCGGTGATCAGTACGGTGCCGGCGGCGTTGGCGGTGGCGGCGGGCACCGGGTCGGCCGTCACCGACCCGGTGCCGGCCGGGACCAGCCGGCGGGTGAAGGCGCCGGTGGCGCGGACGGCGACCTGGTCCTCGGTGCCCGACAGCACCTCGGCCAGCCGGTCGCCGAGGACCGGCCCGGCCGGACCGCCGACGTCCACCAGCCCGCCCCACAGCCGGGGCAGTTCCAGGCCGACCACCCGGCCCAGGCCCCAGATCCGGGCGTGGCCGGGCCGGACGGTCTCCTCCTCGCGGACGGTCACCGCGCCGGAGGTGACCCACCAGAGCGGCACCCGCCGGTCGGAGGCGGCCAGCGCGTCGATCAGGTCCAGGGCGTCCGCGACGGGGTCGGCGTCGGCGGCCGTACCGGGGAAGGCCAACACCCCGGCCAGGTCCGCGATCCCGGGCAGGTCGTCGGCGAGCCGCCCGGTCGTGGTCCGCACCACGCGGGCGCCCGCCCGCTCCACGGCGGCCAGGCAGGCCTCGGCCAGGTCGGCGCCCGGGGCTGCGGGCTCCGCGGCCCCGGCGGGCAGGACGGCCAGCCAACTGCCGGACAGCAGCGGCGGAACGGCCGCGGTGGGCAGCGGCTTCCAGGTGATCCGGTAGCGCCAGGCGTCGGAGCGCTCCTCCGGCCGGGCGGAGTGGCGTGCGAGGGGCGGCGGCGCCCAGTAGTGCTGCCGGTCGAAGGCGTACCGGGGCAGCAGCGCCCGGTGCCCGCCCCAGTCGGCGTACACGGCCGGCCAGTCCACGGCCGCCCCGGAGGTCCAGAGCGCGCCGAGCGCGGCCGGGGCGGTCTCGGACTCGGGGCGGTCACGGCGCAGCAGCGGCGCGAACGTGCCCTCGGCCCCGGCCTGTCGGGCCATCGCGGACAGCACGCCGTCCGGGCCGAGTTCGGCGAAGCGGGTCACGTCCTGTCCGCCCAGGGCCTGGACGCCGTCGGCGAAGCGGACGGCGTCGCGGACCTGGCGGAGCCAGTAGTCGGGGGTGGTGAGCAGTCCGGGTTCGGCGAGGCCGCCGGTCAGGGTGGAGACGATCGGGATGTCCGGCTCGGTGAAGGTCAACTTCGCCAGCACGGAGGCGAATTCGTCGAGCATCGGCTCCATCAGGGCCGAGTGGAAGGCGTGCGAGACGGTCAGGCGACGGGTCTTGCGGCCCTCGGCCGACCAGCGCGCCGCGAACTCCTCCACCGCCTCAACCGGTCCCGAAACCACCACCGCGGCAGGCCCGTTGACGGCCGCGACGTCCAGCCGCTCGCCGATCTCGGCCCGCACCTCGGCCTCGGTGGACTCCACCGCCAGCATCGCACCGCCCTCGGGCAGCGCGTCCATCAGTCGGCCGCGCGCCGCGACCAGGGCGCAGGCGTCCGCCAGCGAGAACACCCCGGCGACGTGCGCCGCGGCCACCTCGCCGATCGAGTGCCCGAGCAGCACGTCCGGGACCACGCCCCAGGATTCGAGCAGCCGGTACGACGCCACCTCGACCGCGAACAGCCCGGCCTGCGCCCAGACCGTACGGTCCGGATCCTCGGCGCCCTCGAACACCACGTCCTTCACCGACCGCCCGAGCAGCGGGTCCAGCTCCGCGCACACCGCGTCGAACGCGTCCGCGAACACCGGGAACGCCTCGTACAACCCCGCGCCCATGCCCGCCCGCTGCGCACCCTGCCCCGTGAACAGGAACGCCGTCCGCCCCTCGCCCGCCGCCTCGCCCGCGACCAGCGCGTCGAGCGCGGCCGTGAACGCCTCACGGTCGCCGCCGAGCAGGACCGCCCGGTGCTCCATGGCGGTCCGGGCGAGCAGTCCGCGCCCGACGTCCACCGGGCCGGCCTCCGGGGTGGCGGCCACGAAGGCCCGCAGCCGGCGCGCCTGGGCCCGCAGGCCGTCGGCCGTCCGGGCCGAGAGCGGCCAGGGGACGAGCGCCGGGACGCTCACCGGCTCGGGGGCCACCGGGGCCTCGCCCTGCTCGATGACCACATGGGCGTTGGTGCCGCTCACCCCGAAGGAGGAGATCCCCGCCCGGCGCGGACGGTCCGCCTCCGGCCACGGCCGGGCCTCGGTCACCAGCTCCACCGCGCCCGCCGACCAGTCCACCAGCGGCGTCGGCTCGTCCACGTGCAGGGTCGCCGGGAGCACGCCGTGGCGCATCGCCAGCACCATCTTGATCACACCCGCCACACCGGCCGCCGCCTGGGTGTGCCCCAGGTTGGACTTGACCGAGCCGAGCAGCAGCGGACTGCCCTCCGGCCGGCCCTGGCCGTACGTCGCCAGCAGGGCCTGGGCCTCGATCGGGTCGCCGAGCCGGGTACCGGTGCCGTGCGCCTCCACCGCGTCCACCTCGGCGGCCGACAGGCCGGCGGCGGCCAGCGCCTCCCGGATCACCCGCTGCTGGGACGGGCCGTTGGGCGCCGTCAGCCCGCTGGAGGCGCCGTCCTGGTTGACCGCGCTGCCCCGGACCACGGCGAGCACCTCGTGCCCGAGCCGCCGGGCGTCGGAGAGCCGCTCCACCAGCAGCACGCCGGCGCCCTCGGCCCAGCCCATCCCGTCCGCGGCGGCGGCGAAGGACTTGCAGCGGCCGTCCGCAGCCACGCCCTGCCCGCCGCCCAGCGAGCCGAACACCTCGGGCGCGGCCATCACGGTCACCCCGCCGGCCAGTGCCAGGTCGCACTCGCCGCCCCGCAGCGCCTGCACGGCCAGGTGCAGGGCGACCAGCGAGGAGGAGCAGGCGGTGTCGATCGTGACCGCCGGGCCCTCCAGGCCGAGGGCGTACGCGACCCGGCCGGAGACCACGCTGCCGGCGGTGGCGGTGCCCAGGTAGGCCTCGCTGCCCTCGGCCCCGCCGGGGAGGTAGTCGTGGTACATCATCCCGGCGAACACCCCGGTCCGGCTGCCGCGCAGCCGCTCCGGGTCCAGTCCGGCGTACTCGAGGCTCTCCCAGGAGGCTTCGAGGAACAGCCGCTGCTGCGGGTCCATCGCCACCGCCTCGCGCGGCGAGATGCCGAAGAACGCCGGGTCGAACCAGCCCGCCTCGTGCACGAAGCCGGCCTGCCGGGTGCCGTCGCCGCCGAGTTCCGCGAGGTTCCAGCCGCGGTCGGTGGGCAGCCCCGACTGGCCCTCGCCGCCGGTGGCGACCAGCCGCCACAGCTCCTCCGGGGTGGCGATCCCGCCGGGCAGCCGGCAGGCCATCCCGACGATCGCGATCGGCTCCCGGGCCTTCTCGTGCGCCTCGCGCAGCTCCTGGCGGGTCTCCTGCAGTGCGGCCGTGGCCTGGCGCAGGTACCTGAGCAGCTCTTCTTCCCTGGTCGCGCTCATCTCGTCTCCCCCGGATCTCACTGCGCCTGGTCGAGGATCTGGAACAGCTCCTCCGCGGTGGCCGTCTGCAGGCTCGCCGCACTGTCGGTGGTGCCGAACTCGCCGAAGCGGGCCGCCAGTTCACGCAGCCGTCGGCCGACCGCGGCCCGCTCGGACTCGTCGGTTCCGACGGTCTTCAGGGCCTCCTCGAACCTGGCCAGCTCATCCAGGGCGCTCGCGGCCGGGGCGGCCGGCGCCGGGGCGAGCGCGTCCCGGAGGTGGCGCGCCAGGTCCAGCGGCGTGGGGTAGTCGAAGATCAGCGTCGCCGGCAGGCGCAACCCGGTGGCCAGGGCCAGCCGGTTGCGCAGTTCGACGCCGGTGAGCGAGTCCATGCCGACCTTCAGGAAGCCCCGCTCGGCGCCGACCGAGCCCGCCGAATCGTGGCCGAGCACCGTGGCGGCCTGGGTGCGCACCAGGTCGAGCAGTGCCTCCAGCCGCTCCCGGTCGGAGAGCCCGGACAGCCGCTCGGACAGGTTCCCGTCGCCGGCCGCGGCCGCGGCGGGCCCGCCCGTCCCGGACGCCGCCGGCGCCGCGGGGATCAGCCCGCGCAGCAGCGGGGGCAGCAGGCCCTGGGTCCGCAGCGCGGCGGTGTTCAGGTTGATCGGCACGACCACGGCGGTGCCGGCGGCCAGACCCGCGTCGAACAGCGCCAGTCCCTCCGCGGTGGACACCGGCGTCATGCCGAGCCGGCGCACCCGGTTGACGTCCAGTTCGGTGAGGTTCCCGGTCATCCCGGTCGGCTGCGCCCACGGGCCCCACGCGAAGGAGACCGTGTCGAGCCCCTCCGCCCGGCGGGCCTGGGCGAAGGCGTCCAGGAAGGCGTTGGCCGCGGCGTAGTTGGCCTGGCCCGCGCCGCCGAAGGTGCCGGCCGCCGAGGAGAAGAAGTGGAAGCCGGAGAGCCCGGTGCCGCGGGTCAGCTCGGCCAGGTGCAGCGCGCCGCCGACCTTGGCGTGCAGGACCCGGTCGACGCGCGCCGGGTCGAGCCCGACGAGCACCCCGTCGTCCAGTTCGCCGACCGCGTGCACGACGGCGCGCAGCGGGGCCTCGGCCGGGATGCCGGCCAGCAGCGCGGCCGCCGCCGTGCGGTCGCCCACGTCGCAGGCCGCGATCTCGGCGGCGGCGCCCAGGTCGGCCAGTTCGGCGACGAGTTCGGCGGCGCCGGGGGCGTCCGGCCCGCGCCGGCCGGCCAGCACCAGGTGCCGGACGCCGTGCTCGGTCACCAGGTGGCGGGCCAGCGCCTGGCCCAGGGTGCCGGTGCCGCCGGTGATCAGCACGGTGCCGTCCGGGTCGAACACCGGCGTCTGCGCCGGGGCCGGTACGGACAGTCGGGCCAGCCGCGGAACGCGGACGGCGCCGGCCCGCAGCGCGGCCTGGGGTTCGTCGGTGCCCAGCGCGGCGAGCAGCGCGGGGGCGGTGGACTCGTGGCCGTCCTCGTCGAGCAGCACGAACCGGCCGGGGTGCTCGGACTGGGCGGACTTCAGCAGGCCCCAGGCCGCCGCCGCGGGCAGGTCGCCGGGGGCCTCGGCCGGATCGGCCGCGACGGCGCCCCGGGTGACCAGCACCAGGCGGGAGGTGCCGAAGCGGTCGTCGGCGAGCCACTGCTGGGCGAGTGCCAGCGCCCTGTGGGTGGCGGTGCGCACCGCCTCCACCGGGTCGCCGCCGGCGGTGCCGGTGAGCGGGACCAGGACGGTCGCCGGCTCGTCGGAGCCGCCGAGCGCCGCCGCCACCGCGGCGAGGTCCGGGTGGCGCTCGGCCGGGGCCCCGGCGGCGGTGAGCCGCTCGGCGATCCCGGACGGGTCGTCACCGGCCAGCAGCAGGCGGCCGGGCGCGGTGGTCCGGGCCGGGTCGGCCGCGGTCCACTCGACCTGGAACAGCGACTGCCCGGGGGCCGGGGCGGTGCCGAGGTCGTCCGGGACCGGCCGGGAGACCAGCGCCTCGACGGAGGCGACGGGCAGCCCGGTGTCGTCCGCGGCCTGGAGGGTGATCCCGTCCCCCTCGGCGAAGGCCAGCCGGACCCGCAGCGAGGTGACGCCCCGCTGGTGGCAGCCGACTCCGCGCCAGGCGAACGGCAGCTCGGCCCGGGCCCGTTCACCGCGCTCGGACTCGCGCAGCGCCCGCAGCATGCCGATGCCGTGCAGTGCCGCGTCCAGCAGCGCCGGGTGGACGCCGAAGCGCTCGGCGTCGGGGCCCGGCTCCGGCAGGGCCACCTCGGCGAAGATCTGCTCGTCGCGGCGCCAGGCGGCGCGCAGGCCCTGGAAGGTCGGGCCGTACGCGTAGCCGCGGGCGGTCAGCTCCTGGTAGAAGCCGCCGAGGTCGATCGCGGCGGCGTCCCGCGGCGGCCACTGGGCGAGGTCGAACGCCGGGGAGGGGGCCTCCGGGGCGAGGGTCGCGGTGGCGTGCCGGGTCCAGCCGTCAGTACCGGCGCCGGGGGCCGTGCCGTCGTCCGGCCGGGAGTAGACGCTCAGCGTCCGGCGGCCTCCGGCGTCCGGGGCCTGGACGACGGCCTGAAGGCGCACTCCGCCGTCCTCCGGCAGGACCAGCGGGGTCTCCAGGGTGAGCTCCTCGACGTGGCCGCAGCCGACCTGCTCGCCGGCCTGCACCGCGATCTCGACGAAGGCGGTGCCGGGCAGCAGGACGGTGCCGAGCACGGCGTGGTCGGCCAGCCAGGGCTGGGAGCGGCGGGAGAGCCGGCCGGTCATCAGGACGGCGTCCAGCCCGGCCAGGTCGGCGGCGGCGCCGAGCAGCGGGTGCCCGGTGGCGCCCAGCCCGGCCGTGCCGGCCCGGGCGGCACCGCCGCCGGCCCCGGAGCCGCCGAGCCAGTAGCGCTTGCTCTGGAAGGCGTAGGTGGGCAGGTCGACGGTGCGGGCGCCGAGGCCGTCGAGCAGCCGCGCCCAGTCCACGGCCAGGCCGCGCAGGTGCGCCTCGGCGGCGGAGGTCCGCAGCCGGTCCAGGCCGCCCTGGTCCCGCCGCAGCGAGCCGACCACGGCGCCGCCGCCGGTGACGGCCTCGTCCAGGTCCTCCAGGGTCTCCTGGATGCCGACGGTGTGCATCGGGTGCGGGCTGGCCTCGACGAAGTGCCGGTAGCCCTCGGCCGCGACGGCGCGCACGGCCTGCTCGAAGCCGACCGGGTTGCGCAGGTTGCGGTACCAGTACCCGGCGTCCAGCTCGGCGGTGTCCGTCCAGCGGCCGAGCGCGGTGGAGTAGAAGGAGACCGCCGAGGGGCGCGGGGTGATCCCGGCGAGCTCCGCGGCCATCCGCTCCTCCACAGCCTCGACCTGGGCCGAGTGCGAGGCGTAGTCGACGGCGATCCGGCGGACCCGGACCCCGTCCGCCTCGCCGGCGGCGAGGAACTCCTCCAGGGCCGCGGTCTCGCCCGAGACCACCGTGGAGGAGGGCCCGTTGACGGCGGCGACGGAGATCCGCCCCGCCCACGGGGCGATCCGTTCCTCGACCCCCGCGGCGGGCAGCGCGACCGAGACCATGCCGCCCGTGCCGGACAGCGCGGTCAGGGCCCGGCTGCGCACGGCCACCACCCGGGCGGCGTCCTCCAGGGACAGCGCGCCGATCACGCAGGCGGCCGCGATCTCGCCCTGCGAGTGGCCGATCACCGCGTCCGGTTCGACGCCCCAGGAGCGCCACACGGCGGCGAGCGAGACCATCATCGCCCACAGGGCCGGCTGCACCACGTCCACCCGGTCCAGCGGGGCCGCGCCCTCGACGCCGCGCACCGCGTCGACCAGCGACCAGTCGGTGTACGGGGCGAGCGCCTCGTCGCAGGCGGCGAGGTGCTCGGCGAAGACCTCCGAGGACTCCATCAGGTCGGCGGCCATGCCGGCCCACTGGGCGCCCTGGCCGGCGAAGACGAACACGGTGCGGCCGTCCACGGCCGAGCCGGTCAGCGTGCCCTCGGGGGTCCGGCCCAGGGCCAGGCCGGCGAGGCCGTCGCGCAGTTCGGCCCGGTCGGCGGCGAGCACCACGGCGCGCTCGGTGAACGGGGTGCGGGTGGTCGCCAGCGAGTAGGCGAGGTCGGCGAGGTCCGCGGCGGGCTCGTCGTCCAGGTGCGCCAGCAGCCGCTCGGCCTGCTCGCGCAGGGCCTGCGGGCCGCGGGCGGAGAGCACGAAGGGCAGCGCCCCGGCCTCGCGGTCCTGGCGCGGTTCCTCCTCGGGTTCCGGGGCCTGCTCCAGGACGGCGTGGGCGTTCGTGCCCGTCCCGCCGAAGGAGGAGACGCCGGCCCGGCGCGGGCCCTCGGTCCGCGGCCAGGGGCGGGCCTCGGTCAGCAGTTCGACCCGGCCCGCGCTCCAGTCGACGTGCGGGGTCGGCTCCTCGGCGAAGAGGGTCGGCGGCAGCACGCCGGCGCGCAGCGCCATCACGGTCTTGATCACGCCGGCGACACCGGAGACGGACTGGGTGTGCCCGATGTTGGACTTCAGCGAGCCGAGCCCGACCGGCCGGTCCTCGGGGCGGTCCTGACCGTACGTCGCGATCACGGCCTGGGCCTCGATCGGGTCGCCGAGCGAGGTGCCGGTGCCGTGGGCCTCGACCAGGTCGATGTCGGTCGGCCGCAGCCCGGCACTGGCCAGCGCCTGCAGGATGACCCGCTGCTGGGACGGGCCGTTGGGGGCGGTCAGGCCGTTGGAGGCGCCGTCCTGGTTGGTCGCCGAGCCGGTGTACAGGGCGAGGACGGGGTGCCCGTTGCGGCGCGCCTCCGAGAGGCGCTCCAGGACGACCACGCCGACGCCCTCGCCCCAGTTGGTGCCGTCGGCGGAGGCGGCGAAGGCCTTGCAGCGGCCGTCCGGCGCCAGGCCGCGCTGGCGGCTGAACTCGGTGAAGGAGACCGGGGTGGGCAGCACGGTGACGCCGCCGGCCAGGGCCAGCGTGCACTCGCCGTTGCGCACGGCCTGCCAGGCGAGGTGCAGCGCCACCAGCGAGGACGAGCAGGCGGTGTCCACGGTGACCGCCGGGCCCTCCAGGCCGAGCGTGTACGCCAGGCGCCCGGACACCGCGGCGGTGCCCGTCCCGGCCAGGAAGAAGCCCTCCGAGGCGGCGATGCCGTCCTGGGCGTCCACGCCGTAGCCCTGGAAGGAGGTGCCGACGAAGACGCCGGCCTTGGCGCCGGCCATCGTCGCCGGGTTGATCCGGGCGCGCTCCAGCGCCTCCCAGGCCGCCTCCAGCAGCACCCGCTGCTGGGGGTCCAGGGTGATCGCCTCGCGCGGGCTGATGCCGAAGAACTCGGCGTCGAAGTGGCCGGCGCCGTCCAGGAAGCCGCCCTCGCGGACGTAGGAGGTGCCGGGCCGGTCCGGGTCGGGGTGGTAGAGCGCGTCCAGGTCCCAGCCGCGGTCGGTGGGGAACGGGGTGACGGCGT
This sequence comes from Kitasatospora sp. NPDC058444, assembly GCF_042721415.1. NCBI lineage: Bacteria > Bacillati > Actinomycetota > Actinomycetes > Kitasatosporales > Streptomycetaceae > Kitasatospora > Kitasatospora sp. NPDC058444. The sequence continues at coordinate 49,667 of NZ_JBHXLL010000005.1, forward strand.
CCTGGCGGGCCAGGACCAGCTCCCACAGGTCCTCCGGGGAGCGGACGCCGCCGGGGAAGCGGCAGCCGATGCCGACGATGGCGATCGGGTCGTCGTCCGCCGGGGCCGCGTGCTGCTCCGGCCCGCGGGCCGCGGCCGCCGGGGCGCCGAGCAGCAGGGTCGCCAGGTGGTCGGCGACGGCGGCCGGCGTCGGGTGGTCGAAGACCATGGTGGCCGGCAGCCGCAGCCCGGTGGCGGTGCGCAGCCGGTTGCGGACCTCGACCGCCATGATCGAGTCCAGGCCGACCTCGCGGAACGCCCGGGCGGGCTCGACGTCCCCGGGCCCGGGGTAGCCGAGCACGGCGGCGGTGTGGGTGCGGACCAGGTCGAGGACGACCCGGCCGCGCTCGCCCTCGGGGAGGGCGGCCAGCCGCTGGGCGAACTCGCCCTCGGCCCCGCCCTCGGCGGCGCCCTGCGGCCCGGAGTCGGCGAGCGCCTCCCGGGCCTCGGGGATCTCGCCGATCAGCGGCCGCTCGCGGGCGGCGCTGTAGGCCGGGGTGAAGGCGGCCCAGTCGATGTCCGCGACGGTCAGCAGGGTCTCGTCGTCGGCGAGCGCCTGGCCGAGCGCGGTGACCGCGAGCTGCGGGTCCATCAGGGCCAGGCCCCGCCGGCCGAGGACGGCCATCGCCTCGCCGGTGGCCATGCCGCCGCCTCCGCCCCAGCCGCCCCAGGCGACCGAGGTGGCGCGCAGCCCGAGCGAGCGCCGGTACTGGGCGAGCGCGTCCAGGCGGGCGTTGGCGGCCGCGTAGGCGGCCTGGCCGCTGCCGCCCCAGACGGCCGCGCCGGAGGAGAAGAGGACGAAGGCCTCCAGACCGTCCCCGGCGAGTTCGTGCAGGTGGACGGCGCCGGCGACCTTGGCCTCCAGGGTGGCGGCCAGTTCCGCGACGTCGGTGTGCAGCACGGGCGTGCTCTGGGCGACGCCGGCCGCGTGCACGACGGCGGTCAGTTCCGGCAGCCGCGCCAGCAGGGCGGCGACGGCGGAGCGGTCGGCGACGTCCAGGGCCTCGATCCGGACCTCGGCGCCGAGCGCGGTCAGCTCCGCGGCCAGCTCCGCGGCTCCGGGGGCATCTGGTCCGCGCCGGCCCGCCAGCACCAGACGCTCGGCGCCGGCCCGGGCCAGCCAGCGGGCCACCCGGCCGCCGACCGCGCCGGTGCCGCCGGTGACCAGGACGGTGCCGCGGGGCTGCCAGCCGCCCGCGCCCGGGGCGTCCTCACGAGGGGCCCGGACCATCCGGCGGCCGAAGACGCCGGCCGCGCGCAGCGCCACCTGGTCCTCGCCGGTGCCGCCGTGGACCACGGCGGCCAGCCGGGCCCGGGCGCGTTCGTCCGCCTCGGCGGGCAGGTCGAGCAGGCCGATCCGACGGCCGGTCAGTTCCAGGCCGGCGGTCAGGCCGAGGCCCCAGGCGCCGGCCTGCTCCGGGCGGGTCAGCGGGTCGGTGCTGCCGACCGAGACCGCGCCCCGGGTGACCAGCCAGAGCGGTGCCGTGCCGCCGGTCGCCTCGACGGCCTGGAGCAGGGCGAGGGTGCGGGCCAGTCCGCGGGAGAGCACCGGGTGGTCCGGGTGGGTCTCCTCGTCGAGGGCCAGCAGGGAGAGCACGCCGGCCGGTTCCTCGGCCGTCGCCCCGGCGATCAGCTCGCCCAGGCCGTGGCCGGAGGGGTCGTCGGCGGCGGGCGAGACGGTCACCACGCGGGCGCCGTGGGCGCCGAGCGCGCGGGCGCAGAACGCGGCGGCCGGGTCGTCCTGCCCGCCCGGGGTGACCAGGAGCCAGGTGCCGGAGAGCTCGGCGCCGTCGGTGCGGGCGATGCGCCGCCAGCGCACCCGGTAGCGCCAGTTGTCGATGGTGGAGCCGTCCCGGCGGCGGGCCCGCCAGGAGGAGAGCACCGGCAGCGCGGGCGCGGCGGCGGCCAGCGCGGCGCGGGCGTCCGGGTCGTCCACGCCGAGCGCCTCGGCCAGTCCGGCCGGGTCGGCTTCGGAGACCGCCGCCCAGAACCGCTCCTCGGCCGGGTCGCGCAGGGCGTCGCCGGCGGCCGCGTCCCGGGCCGACGGGAGGTCGAGCCAGTAGCGCTGCCGTTGGAAGGCGTAGGTGGGCAGCTCGACGGGGGTGGCCGGGGCGCCGCCGAGGACGGTGGACCAGTCCGGGCGGGCGCCGTGCGCGTGCGCCTCGGCGAGCGAGCGCAGGAACCGGGCCGGGCCGCCCTCGTCGCGGCGCAGGGTGCCGACCACGGTCACCTCGCCGGTGCCCGGGAGCTCCTCGGCCGCCTCCTGCACGCCGGGGCCGAGCACCGGGTGCGGGCTGGACTCGACGAAGGTGCGGTAGCCGTCCTCCAGCAGGGAGCGGACGGCGTGGGCGAACCGGACCGGCTCGCGCATGTTGCGGTACCAGTAGGCGGTGCCCAGCTCGGTGGTGTCGAGCGCGCCGCCGGTCACGGTGGAGTAGAAGGCCGTCCGGGCGGGCCGCGGCTCGATGCCGGCCAGCTGCTCCAGCACCGCCTCGCGCAGCGGCTCGACCTGCGGCGAGTGGCCTGCGCCGTTGACCCGGACCTTGCGCACCCGGACGCCGTCGGCGATCAGCGCCTCGACGAACCCGTCGACGGTCTCCGGGTCGCCGGCGACCACGATCGAGCGCGGGCCGTTGACGGCGGCGATGTGCAGCTCGCCCGGCGAGGCCTCGATCCGGGCGGCCACCTCGGCCTCGGGCAGCGAGACCGAGGCCATGGCGCCCTGGCCGGCGAGGGCCAGCAGCAGCTTGCTGCGCAGCGCGACGATCCGCATCGCGTCGGACAGCGTGAGCGCGCCCGCGACGTGGGCCGCCGCGATCTCGCCCTGGGAGTGCCCCACCACGGCGGCGGGGGTGATGCCGTGCGAGCGCCAGAGCGCGGCCAGCGACACCATCATGGTGAACAGCACGGGCTGGACGACGTCCATCCGCTCGATCGGCGGGGCGTCCTCGGCGCCGCGCAGCACGTCCTCCACGGACCAGTCGGCGTACCGGGCCAGGGCCGCGTCGCAGGCCCGGACGGAGTCGCGGAAGACCTCGGAGGTCTCCAGCAGTTCGGCGGCCATGCCGGCCCACTGGGTGCCCTGGCCGGGGAAGACGAACACGGTGCGGCCGCCGGCGGCGGCGACCCCGCGCACCAGGCCCTCCGCCGTCCCGTCCTCGGCGAGCGCCGTCAGCAGCTCGGTGAAGCCCTCGCGGTCGTCGGCGATCAGCACCGCGCGGTGGTCGAAGTCGGAGCGGCTGGACGCCAGCGCGGCAGCGACCTGATGGATCGTCAGTTCCGGCCGGGTGGTGAGGTGTTCGCCCAGCCGCGCGGCCTGGGCGCGCAGCGCGGCCTCGCCGCGGGCGGACAGCAGCCAGGGGGTGGGGGCGCCGGCCAGGGACGGGGCGGCCGGCGGTGCCGGGGCCTCGGCCGGTTCCGGCGCCTCCTCCAGGATCACGTGGACGTTGGTGCCGCTCATGCCGAACGAGGAGACGCCCGCCCGGCGGGTGCGCCCGCCGCGCGGCCAGGCCACCGGCTCGGTGAGCAGGCGCAGCGCGCCCGCCGACCAGTCCACGTGCGGGGTCGGCTCGTCCACGTGCAGGGTGGCGGGCAGCAGGTCGTGCCGCAGCGCCTGGACCATCTTGATCACGGCGGCGACGCCGCCCGCGGACTGGGTGTGCCCGATGTTGGACTTGACCGAGCCGAGCCAGACCGGGCGGTCGGCCTCCCGGTCCCGGCCGTAGACCGCCTGGAGGGCCCGGGCCTCGATCGGGTCGCCCAGCTCGGTGCCGGTGCCGTGCGCCTCGATGGCGTCGACGTCGCCGGGGGCGAGCCGGGCGGCGCCCAGCGCCTGCCGGATGACCTTCTGCTGGGCCCGGCCGCTGGGGGCGGTCAGCCCGTTGCTGGCGCCGTCGTGGTTGACGGCGGTGCCGCGGACCAGGGCCAGCACCCGGTGGCCGTTGCGGCGGGCGTCGGAGAGCCGCTCGACCAGCAGCATGCCGGCGCCCTCGCCCCAGCCGGTGCCGTCGGCGGCGGCGGCGAAGGCCTTGCAGCGGCCGTCGGTGGAGACCGCGCCGCCCTGGGTGCCCTCGACGAACATGGTCGGCACGACCATCAGGGTCACGCCGCCGACCAGGGCGAGCGAGCAGTCGCCGCGTCCGAGCGCCTCGCCCGCCATGTGCAGCGCCACCAGCGAGGAGGAGCAGGCGGTGTCGATGGACAGCGCCGGGCCCTCCAGGCCGAGGGTGTACGCGACCCGGCCGGAGGTGACGGAGGCGGCGGTGCCGAGCATCAGGTGCGGGCCGATGCCCTCGGGCACCTCGGTGGCGCCGACGCTGTAGCCGGTGGTGGCGTTGCCGACGAAGACGCCGGTCGGGCTGCCGTGCAGCGTGGTCGGGTCGATCCCGGCGCTCTCGATCGCCTCCCAGGCGGTCTCCAGCAGCAGCCGCTGCTGGGGGTCCATCGCCAGCGCCTCGCGCGGGCTGATGCCGAAGAAGGCGGGGTCGAAGTCGGCCAGGCCCTCGACGAAGCCGCCGTCGAGGCCGTCCGCGAAGCCCTCCGGGAAGGCGCTGAGGTCCCAGCCGCGGTCGGCGGGCACCGGGGTCATGGCGTCCACGCCCTGGCTGACGATCCGCCACAGGCCCTCGGGGGTGTCGGCGCCGCCGGGCAGCCGGCAGCTCATGCCGATGATCGCCAGCGGGTCGTCGGCCGGGGAGGCGGCCGCCGGGGCGGGAGCGGAGCCGGCGCCCGCGGGCCGGGCCTCGGCCTCGGCCTCGCCGAGCAGTTCGCGGCCGAGCTCCTCGGCGACCAGCGCCGGGGTCGGGTTGTCGAAGACCAGGGTGGCCGGCAGCCGCAGGCCGGTGGCGGCGGCGAGCCGGTTGCGCAGCTCGACCGCGGTCAGCGAGTCGACCCCGAGCTCCTTGAACGCCCGGTTCGGGTCGACCAGTTCGGGACCGGCGAAGCCGAGCACGGCGGCGGCCTGGCCGCGCACCTGCTCCAGCAGCAGCCGGGCCCGGTCCTCCGCGCCGAGTCCGGCCAGCCGGCGGCCGAGGGCCGAACCGGCGGCGGCCGGGTCGGCGCCGGCGACGCGGCGGGTGCCACCGCGGACGAGTTCGCGCAGCAGGGGCGGCAGCGAGCCCGCGGCGGCGGACAGGGCGGCCTGGTCCAGCTCGGTGGGGACCAGCGCCGGGTGGGGCAGGGCGAGCGCCGCGTCCAGGGCCGCGAGGCCGCGTTCGACGGAGAGCGGCGGGAAGGCGGAGCGGGCGATGCGCTCGCGCTCGGCCCCGGTGAGCCGGCTGGTCATGCCGGCGGTGTCCTGCCAGGCGCCCCAGGCCAGCGACAGCGCGGGCAGCCCGGCGGCGCGGCGGCGGTGGGCGAGGGCGTCGAGGTAGGCGTTGGCGGCGGCGTAGCCGGCCTGTCCGGCGCTGCCCAGGGTGCCGGCGGCGGAGGAGTACAGCACGAACGCGGCCAGGTCGGCGGGCCGGGTCAGCTCGTCCAGGTGCGCGGCGGCGTCCGCCTTGGCGCGCAGGACGGCGGCGGCGCGCTGCGGGGTCAGGCCGGTGACCACGGCGTCGTCCACCACGCCGGCCAGGTGGAACACCCCGGTCAGCGGGCGGGTGAGCCCGGCCAGCACCGCGGCGAGCGCGTCCCGGTCGGCGGTGTCGCAGGCGATCAGCTCGGCCTGCGCGCCGTGTCCGGCCAGCGCCTCGGTGAGCGCGGCGGCGCCCTCGGCGGCGGGGCCGCTCCGGCTGAGCAGGGTGAGGTGGCGCACGCCGTGGACGGCGGCCAGGTGCTCGGCGAGCACCCGGCCGAGGCCGCCGGTGCCGCCGGTGACCAGGACGGTGCCCTCCGGGTCGAAGGCGCGCGGCACGGTGAGGACGACCTTGCCGATCTGGCGGGCCTGGCTGAGGTGGCGGAACGCCTCGGGGGCGGTGCGCAGGTCCCAGGCGCGCAGCGGCGGCAGCCGCAGCTCGCCGGCGCGGAACAGCTCCAGCAGGGTGGTGAGGATCTCGCCGATCCGCTCGGGCCCGGCCTCGATCAGGTCGAAGGCCTGGTAGCGCACCCCGGGGTGGCGGGCGGCGACCTCCTCCGGGTCGCGGACGTCGGTCTTGCCCATCTCCAGGAAGCGGCCGCCGCGCGGCAGCAGGCCGAGCGAGGCGTCGACGAACTCGCCGGCCAGGGAGTCCAGCACCACGTCCATGCCGCGGCCGTCGGTGGCCTCGGCGAAGCGCCGGGCGAAGCCGGTGTCCCGGGAGGAGGCGATCCGGTCGGCGGCGACGCCGAGGGCGCGCACCGCGTCCCACTTGGCCGCGCTGGCGGTGCCGTAGACCTCGGCGCCCAGGTGCCGGGCGACCTGGACGGCGGCGGTGCCGACGCCGCCCGCGGCGGCGTGGATCAGCACCGACTCGCCGGCCCGCAGGCCGGCCAGGTCGACCAGGGCGTAGTAGGCGGTGGCGTAGGCGATCGGGACGGCCGCGGCCTCGGCGAAGGACCAGTGCGCGGGCATCGGCGCGAGCAGCCGGTGGTCGGTGACGGCGGTGGGGCCGAACGCGGCCGGGCAGAGGCCGAACACCCGGTCGCCGGGCCGCAGGCCGTCGACGTCCGGGCCGACCTCCAGCACCACGCCGGCGGCCTCGCCGCCGAGCACGACCTCGCCCGGGTACATGCCGAGCGCGCCCAGCACGTCGCGGAAGTTCAGGCCCGCCGCGCGCACGCCCAGGCGCACCGTGCCGGGGGCGAGCGGTGCGGCCGGGTCGACCGGCAGCAGTTCGAGTGCCTCCAGGGTGCCCGGGTTCCGGGTGTCCAGCCGCCAGGCCCCGGCGCCGGCCGGGGCCGGCAGGCCGGCGGGTAGGGCCGCGCGGACCAGGCGGGCGGCGGCGAGTGCGCCGTCGCGCAGCGCCAGCTGGGGTTCGCCGGAGGCGACGGCGGCGGTCAGCGCCTCGGCCGGCACCGGCGCCCCGGTGGGGGCGTCCAGCAGGACGAAGCGGTCGGGGTGCTCGGTCTGCGCGGTGCGCACCAGGCCCCAGGCGGCCGCGCCGGCCGGGTCGGCGAGCGGGTCCCCGGGGGCGGCGGCGACCGCGTCGCGGGTGAGCACCACCAGCCGGGAGGCGGTGAAGCGGTCGTCGGCCAGCCAGTCCTGGAGCACGGTCAGGACGCGGGTGACGGCCGCCTCGGCCGAGCCGGCCGGGCAGGGCAGCACCACGACGCCCGGCACGTGGCCGTCCTGGTCGACGGCTTCGGCCAGGGCGTCCTCGGCGTCCAGCAGGGCGAGGTCCGCGGGCACGGCGACGTTCGCGCCCGCGTCGGTCAGGCGCCGCCAGTCCACCCGGTACAGCCCGGCGGTGTCGGCGGACGGCCCGGCGGGGGCGGCGGCGCGCAGCACGAGGCGCTCGACGGTGACGACCGGTCGGCCGTCGCCGTCCCAGGCCGCCAGGGAGAGCGCGTCCTCGCCCAGCGGGGTGATCCGGGCCCGCAGGCCGGGGGCGCCCGAGGCCCGCAGGGCGACGCCGGCCCAGGAGAACGGCAGTCCGGCGGTGAGCGCGGTGCCCGCGGCTCCCCCGGTGGCCGTGGAACGGGCCGCGAGCGCGTGCAGGACGGCGTCCAGCAGTGCCGGGTGCAGGCCGTAGCGGCGGGCCTCCTCGGGCTCACCGGCCCGGGCCTCCACCAGGATGGCGTCGCCGTGCCGCCAGGCGGCGGTCAGGCCGCGGAAGGCCGGGCCGTACGCCAGTCCGGCGGCTTCCAGCAGCTCGTACACGGCGTCCACGTCGGCCGGGTCGGCGTCGGCCGGGGGCCACTGCCGGGGGGCCGGCTCGGCCGCCGCGCCGTCGTCGACGGGGGCCAGCACGCCGGTCGCGTGCCGGGTCCACGGCCCGTCCGGCCAGGTGCCGTCGGCCCGCTCCTCGGGGCGGGCGTGCACCGAGACGGTGCGCCGGCCGTCCGGGCCCGCGGCGCCGACGGCCACCTGGACCTGGACGGCGCCGCGCTCGGGCAGCGCCAGCGGGGCCTCCAGGACCAGCTCGTCGAGGTCGCCGCAGCCGACCTGGTCGCCCGCGTGGACGGCGAGTTCGACGAAGGCGGTGCCGGGGACGACGACCCGGCCGTGCACCCGGTGGTCGGCCAGCCACGGGTGGGAGTCGGCGGACAGCCGTGCGGTGAACAGCAGTTCGTCGCCGCCGGCGAGCGAGATCCCGGCGCCGATCATCGGGTGGCCGGTGGCGCTGAGGCCGACCGCGCTCACGTCGCCCCGCCAGGAGGCGGTGTCGGGCCAGTACGGCGCGGTCTCGAAGGCGTAGGTCGGCAGGTCCAGCAGGGGGCCGTCGCCGAAGAAGGCGGCCCAGTCGACGGCGCCGCCGTGCGCGGACAGGCCGGCCAGCGCGGTGACGGCGCTCAGCGGCTCGGGCCGGTCGCGGCGCAGCAGCGGGGCCAGGAAGACGGTGTCCTCGCGGTGCGCGAGGCTCTCCCGGGCCATGGCGGTGAGCACGCCGTCGGGCCCGAGTTCGAGGTAGCGGGTGACGCCCTGGCCGTCGAGGTACCGGACGCCGTCGGCGAAGCGGACGGTCTCGCGGACCTGCCGGGCCCAGTGCTCCGGGTCGGCCAGCTGCTCGGCGCCGACGGGGGCGCCGGTGAGGTTGGAGACCACCGGGATCACCGGGGGCCGGAACGCGAGCCCCGCGACGACCTCGCGGAACTCCGCCAGCATGCCGTCCATGTGCGCCGAGTGGAAGGCGTGCGAGACCCGCAGCTCGCTGGTGCGCAGGCCGTGTTCGCGCCAGGTGTCGGCGAGCGCCAGGACCGCCTCGCGGTCGCCGGAGACGACCACCGAGGCCGGCCCGTTGACGGCGGCGACGGCGACCCGGTCGGCCACGGCGGCCAGGTCCTCGCGGACCCGTGCCTCGTCGGCCCCGACGGCGAGCATCGCGCCGCCCTCGGGCATGGCCTGCATCAGCCGGCCGCGCGCGGCGACCAGCGTGCAGGCGTCGTCCAGGGAGAGCGCCCCGGCCGCGTGCGCGGCGGCGACCTCGCCGACCGAGTGTCCGAGCAGGAGGTCGGGGGCCGGGCCGAAGGCGGTCGCCAGGCGGTACAGCGCCACCTCGACGGCGAACAGCGCGGCCTGGGTGTAGGCGGTCCGGTCGAGCAGCGCGGCGGTGTCGCTGCCGGGCTCGGCGTCGAGCATGGCGCTCAGCGGCGGGTCGAAGTGCGGGTCCAGCCGCTCGCACACCTCGGCCAGGGCCGCGGCGAACACGGGCTGGGCGGCGGCCAGTTCGGCGCCCATCCGGGCGCGCTGGGCGCCCTGGCCGGTGAACAGGAAGGCCAGCTTGCCGCTGGTGCGGGCGGTGGCGCGCACCACCCGGCCGCTCTCGGTGCCGTCCTCCAGCGCGGCCAGTCCGGCCAGCAGGTCGGCGCGGTCGGCGGCGACGACCACCGCGCGGTGGTTCAGCGCGGCGCGGGTGAGGGCCAGCGAACGGCCGAGGGCCGCCGGCGGCACCGACGGATCGGCCGTCAGCAGGGCGCGCAGCCGCGCGGCCTGGCCGCGCAGCGCGGCCCCGCTCTTGGCGCCGAGGACGAACGGGAGCTCGCCGGTGGCCTGGGCGGTCCCGGCCTGCGCGGCCCCGGGCTCCTCCGCTCCGGGCTCGGCGGCCTCGGGCGAGGCGGCCTCGGACTCGGCGGCCTCCTCCAGGATGACGTGGGCGTTGGTGCCGCTGATGCCGAAGGAGGAGACGCCCGCGCGGCGCGGCTCGGCGCCGCGCGGCCACGGCCGGGCCTCGGTGAGCAGCTCCACCGAACCGGCCGACCAGTCCACGTGCGGGGTCGGCTCGTCCACGTGCAGGGTGGCCGGGAGCACGCCGTTGCGCAGCGCCATCACGGTCTTGATCACGCTGGCCACGCCGGCCGCGGCCTGGGTGTGGCCGATGTTGGACTTGACCGAGCCGAGCCACAGCGGGCGGCCCTCGGGGCGGCCCTGACCGTACGTCGCCAGCAGGGCCTGGGCCTCGATCGGGTCGCCCAGCTCGGTGCCGGTGCCGTGCGCCTCGACCAGGTCGATGTCCCCGGTGGACAGCTTGGCGCCGGCCAGCGCCTGGAGGATGACCCGCTGCTGGGACGGCCCGTTGGGGGCGGTGAGCCCGTTGGAGGCGCCGTCCTGGTTGGCCGCCGAGCCGCGCACCACGGCGAGCACCGGGTGCCCGAGCCGGCGCGCGTCGGAGAGCCGCTCCACCAGGAGCACGCCGACGCCCTCGGACCAGCCGGTGCCGTCGGCCGCGGCGGCGAAGGACTTGCACCGGCCGTCCCCGGCCAGCCCGCGCTGCTTGCTGAACTCGGTGAAGACGCCCGGGGTGGCCATCACGGTGACGCCGCCGACCAGCGCCAGCGAGCACTCGCCCTGGCGCACCGAGCGGGCGGCCAGGTGGAGCGCGACCAGCGAGGAGGAGCAGGCGGTGTCCACGGTGATCGCGGGGCCCTCCAGGCCCATCGCGTACGAGACCCGGCCCGAGATGACGGCGCTGGCGCCGCCGGTGAGCAGGTAGCCCTCGCCGCCCTCGTGCGGCGCCCCGGCGACCAGCGCGGTGTACTTCTGGTCGCCGGCGCCGATGAAGACGCCGGTGTCGCTGCCGCGCAGCGAGGTGGGGTCGAGGCGGGCGCGCTCGACGGCCTCCCAGCAGGTCTCCAGCAGCAGCCGCTGCTGCGGGTCCATGGCCAGGGCCTCGCGCGGCGAGATGTCGAAGAACCCGGGGTCGAACTCGGTGGCGCCGGCGACGAAGCCGCCCTCGCGCACGTAGCTGGTCGCGGCCCGGTCCGGGTCGTCGTCGAAGAGGCGGTCGAGGGCCCAGCCGCGGTCCTCCGGGAACGGGCCCATGGCGTCGGCACCGCCGGCCACCAGGTGCCAGAGGTCCTCGGGTGAACGGACGCCACCGGGGAACCGGCAGCTCATCCCGATGATCGCCAGCGGTTCGGTGTCCGCCGCCTCGAAATCGGCCAGGCGCTGCCTGGTCCGGTGGAGATCGGCGGTGACCCGCTTCAGATAATCGCGAAGCGTATCCTTATCAACCATCTGGTGAAACCCTCTTCCACGGATGGCGCGAAATATTGACGGGAATGACCGGCCGGCCCCTTACGGGAATTCTTGGACTTTCGCCGCCGCCGCATGCACCAGCCGCCCGATTCGCCGGTCCGCCGGACGCAGGCTAACCGCGCGCCGACGCCGCCAACCACCCCTAGCCTTGCGGGGATTCCCCCTTAACCGGCACAACGGCCGGAAGGATAGGGGTTGACCCCTCATCACCACCCGCCGGATTCTGGGGAAAAATTTCCTCGCGATGATTGGCCGGGTCATGGTGGAGCGGCAAAGGACCAGGGTTCTCTTCGACCTCAACGATCCGCAGCTCCATAGGAACAGATACGCCTACTATCGGCGGCTGCGCGAGACCGAGCCCATTCACCATTCGCCGTACGGATTCTGGACGCTCAGCCGCTACGACGACGTGGACGCCTTCCTGCGGTCCCCGCAGGCGTCCTCCAGCGTCACCACGGACCCGGCGTTCGCGGAGCAGCGCGGCGGTCCCGACAGCCCGGCGATGCGCAGCCTGAGCCGCTGGATGCTGGTGAAGCACGGCGAGGAGCACCGCAAGCTGCGCCGGATCATCGCCAGGGCGGTGACGCCGCGCGCCGTGCAGCGCCTCGAACCGGAGATCCTGCGCATCGTCAACCGGCTGATCGACGAGATGGGCGAGGGCGAGGTCGACCTGATCGAACAGCTCGCCGCGCCCGTCCCGGTCGCGGTGATCTGCGGTCTGCTGGGCATTCCGATCGAGGACGCGGACAAGTGCCTGAAGTGGACGAACGCGATCGCCAACATCATCGACCCGCTGATCACCCCGCGGATGCGGGACGCGATGAACCAGGCCGAGCCGGAGTTCAGCGCCTACATCCGGCACCAGATGGAGCTGCGCCGGGCCGAGCCCCGCGACGACGTGCTGACCATGCTGATGGCCAAGGACGAGGACGGCGAGGGGCTCAGCGACGAGGACGTGATCGCCCAGGTGCTGCTGCTGTTCAACGCCGGGCACGAGACCACGATCAACGTCATCGGCAACAGCATGCACGCCCTGCTGACCAACCCCGACCAGCTGGAACTGCTGCGCGCCCACCCGGAGATGATGGGCGACTGCTTCGAGGAGCTGGCCCGCTACAACTCCACCGTGCAGGTCATCATGCGGCACCTGACCGACGACCTCGTCCTGTCCGGGCAGCGCATCCCGGCCGGCGACGTCGTCCTGGCGGTCCTCGGCGCCGCCCACCGCGATCCGGCGAGGTTCCCCGACCCGGACCGCCTGGACCTGCGCCGCGAAGGCGTGAAGTCGCTCGCCTTCGGCTCCGGACCGCACTACTGCATCGCCGCGATGCTCGGCCGCACCGAGGTCTGCCTGACCATCACCGAGCTGCTGCGGCGGTACGGGAGGATCGAGCTGGCCTCCACGGAGCTGGAGTGGCACACCCGGTTCAACTTCGTGCTGGGCCTCAAGCGCCTGCCGCTCAAGGTCGCCCACCGCGCCTGAGCCGCCGGCCGGGGAAACGGAACCGCCCGGGAGCGTACGAGACGCTCCCGGGCGGTTCTCCGTTCCTCCGGGCGGTCACCCGGCTCTCCGTGCCGTCGCCCCGCTTCCGGGTGGCCGCCCGGTCTTCCGCGCGGCCACCCGGCTCTCCGTGCGGTCAGTCGGCGGCGGCCCGCGCACCGGGCCCGACCAGGGTGTCCAGCCACTCCCGGACGGCCGCGGCGGTCGTGGCGCCGTGTTCCATCATCACCGTGAAGTGGTTGCCGGGGACGTCCACGGTACGGTGCGGACGGTCCCAGGTGGCGCGCCAGTCGTCCTCCCGGGTCCACTCGCCGATCGGCTCGGAGGCCCGGACCACCAGGGTGGCGGCGGCGACCTCCTCGGCCCGGAACCCGAGGTACATCCGGCCGTACCAGGCCTGGGCGGTGAGCCGGGTGTCGGTCATCGGCACGGCCAGCTCCTCGCGCCCGAAGGTGCCCTCGGTCAGTTCCGACAGCCACTCCTGGTGCATCGGACGGTCCATCGGATAGGTGTCCACCAGGACCACACCGGCCACCGGCACGCCCAGCGCCTCCAGTCGGCGGGTCAGCGCGTGGGCGAGCAGCCCGCCGCCGGAGTGCCCGAGGAGCACGAACGGCGCGTCCCCGGCGACCTCCACCAGGGCCCTGGCCTGCCAGTCCAGCGAGGCCTCCAGGGTGGCGGGCAGCTGCTCCCCGTCCCGGTAGCCGGGCAGCGGCAGCGCGATCACGTCGTGGCTGCCGTTGAAGGAGGCGGCGAAGCGGGCGAACTCGTGGACGCCGCCGAGCGCCGACATGCCGGTGTGGCAGACCACCCTCGGCCGCTTCGGCCCGCGCGCCAGGAAGACCGGTGCGGGCGGCTCGGAGACCTCCTCGGGCGACTCGAACTGCGGCCGGTAGGAGGCCGCGTCGGACAGGAACTCCATGTACTTGTGGAGCTTGTTCTGCCGCATCGACTCGGCGTACAGGGTGCGCAGGATCCCGGTCTGCTCCCGGGGCTCGGCGGCGGCGCCGGCCCCGCCGAGGGCCTCCAGGACCCGCCGGGCGAGCTCCGCGGCGGTCCCGCTGTCGAACACCACGGTGCTCTCCAGCGGCACCCCGACGGCCGTCCGCAGCCGGTCGCGCAGCTCGATCGCGCTGAGCGAGTTGACGCCCAGTTCCAGGAACGGCCGCTCCGCGGCGATCGCCCCGGCGCCGTCGTGCCCGAGCACGGTGGCGGCGTGGACCCGGACCAGGTCGAGCACGGTCCGGTGCCGCTCCTCCTCCGGCAGCCCGGCGAGCCGCTCGCGCAGCGCCGCCGCGTCGGCCCGGACGGGCTCGTCGGCCGCGCCACCGGTGCGCCGTGCCGCCGGGACCCCGTCCAGCAGCCGGCGCGGCCGGCTGAGCGTGTACGAGGCGGCGAAGCGCTCCCAGTCGACGTCGGCGACGGTGAGGCAGGCCTCCCAGGGCAGCCGGGCGAGCAGGTCGAGGGCCGCGTCCGGGGCCAGCGCCCGCAGTCCGGTACGGGCCAGCAGGTCGGCGGCGCCGGCGGTCAGCCCGCTGTCGGCGGCCCACGGCCCCCAGGCGATCGAGGTGGCCGCCAGGCCGGCGGCCCGGCGGGACTCGGCCAGCGCGTCCAGGTAGGCGTTGGCCGCCGCCCTGGCGGGCTGGGCGGCACCCCAGACGCCGGCCACCGAGGAGAACAGCACGAAGGCGCTCAGGTCCAGGCCCGAGGTCAGCTCGTGCAGGTTCCGGGCGCCGTCCACGGTGGGCCGCAGCACCTCGGCGATCCGCCGCGGGGTGAGCGCGTCCGCCGCGGTGTCGTCGCCGATCCCGGCCGCGTGCACCACCGCGGTGAGCGGGTGCTCGGCGGGGACGGCGGCGAGCAGCCCGGCGAGCGCCGCCCGGTCGGCGACGTCGCAGGCGGCCACCGTCGCCTCGGTTCCGGCCGCCCGCAGCTCGGCGAGCAGTTCGGCGACGCCGGGCGCGCCCCCACCGCGCCGGCCGACCAGCAGCAGGCGCGGCACGCCCCGGCCGGCCAGCCAGCGGGCGACCCGCCCGCCGAGCGCGCCGGTGCCGCCGGTGACCAGCACGGTGCCGGAGGCCGGCCACCGCACCTGTCCCGCCTCGGCCCCGGCCGGGGCCGGGACCAGTCGGCGGACGAGGACCCGCCCGTCGCGGACGGCGGCCTCCTGCTCCGGCCCGGCCAGCGCCTGCGCGAAGCGCTCCCAGGCGGCGGCGTCCCGGCGCACCGGCAGGTCGACGATCCCGCCCCAGCAGTCCGGGCCGGCCAGGTCGAGGCCTCGGCTGAGGCCCCAGACGGTGGCCTGGGCCGGGTCGGCCGGCGGGTCCGCCGGGCCGGTCGACACCGCGCCGCAGGTGACCGCCCACAGCGGGGCGGTCAGGCCGGTGTCGTCCAGGGCCTGGGCGAGCGTCGCCAGCTCGGCGACCCGGTCGCCGGGCACCGCGAGCACGCCCGCGACCGTCCCGGTTTCCTCCAGCGCGGCCCGGAGCCGGGCGGCCAGCACCGCGCGGTCCGTGCCGCCGGCCGCATCGGTCGCGTCGCCGCCGACGGGCAGCCGCAGGGTCCGGGCCCCGGCGGCGACCAGGCTGCTCTCCGCCTGGGCCGCCAGCTCCTCGCCCTCCGGGGCGACGACCAGCCAGGTCCCGTCCAGCGCGGCCCGGCCCGACGGCGAGGCGGCCGGCTGCCAGAGCACCCGGTAGCGCCAGGCGTCGGTGCGGGCGTCCTGCCGCCTGCGGCGGCGCCACGAGGACAGCGCCGTCAGGGCCGTCTCGACGGCCTCCGGGCGGGTGTCCAGGGTCTCGGCCAGCTCGCCGAGGTCCTCGCGCTCGACCGCCTCCCAGAACCGTTCCTCCGCCGGGTCGACGGGCCGCGCCGCCGCCACCGGCTCCGGCCAGTAGCGGTCCCGCTGGAAGGCGTAGGTCGGCAGGCCCACCCGGCGGACGCCGGGCAGCACGGCCGCCCAGTCCACCGGCACGCCGGCCGCCCAGAGCCGCCCGACGGCGGACGGCACGTGGTCCCGTCCCTCGCGCAGCAGCGGCACGCCGACGGCGTCCGGCACGATCCGGGCCACCAGCGCGGACAGCACGCCGTCCGGGCCCAGTTCGACGAACCGGGTCAGGCCCTGGCGGTGCAGGGCCTCGACGCCGTCGGCGAAGCGGACGGCCTCGCGGACCTGGCGCACCCAGTAGTCCGGGGTGGAGAGCAGTCCGGGCTCGGCGATCTCCCCGGTCAGGTTGGAGACGACCGGGACGCGCGGCTCGGAGAAGGTCAACTCCTTCAGGACGGAGGTGAATTCGGCGAGCATCGGCTCCATCAGGGCCGAGTGGAAGGCGTGCGAGACGGTCAGCCGGCTGGTCTTGCGGCCCTCGGCCGACCAGCGCGCCGCGAACTCCTCGATGGCCTCGGCGGAACCCGAAACCACCACCGAGGCAGGCCCGTTGACGGCGGCGACGTCCAGCCGCTCGCCGATCTCCGCCCGCACCTCGGCCTCGGTGGCCTGCACCGCGAGCATCGCGCCGCCCTCGGGCAGGGCGTCCATCAGCCGGCCGCGCGCCGCCACCAGGGCACACGCGTCCGGCAGCGAGAACACCCCGGCGACGTGCGCCGCCGCGATCTCACCGATCGAGTGCCCGAGCAGCACCTCGGGGACCACGCCCCAGGACTCCAGCAGCCGGAACAGCGCCACCTCGACGGCGAACAGCCCGGCCTGCGCCCAGACCGTACGGTCCGGATCCTCGGCGCCCTCGAAGAGGACGTCCTTCACCGACCGGTCCAGCAAGAGGTCGAACTCCGCGCACACCGCGTCGAAGGCCTCGGCGAACACCGGGTGGCGCGCGTGGAGATCGCGCCCCATCCCGGCCCGCTGCGAGCCCTGGCCGGTGAACAGGAACGCCACCCGGCCGTCGCCCGCGGTCCCGGAGACCACCGCCCCGCTCGGCTCGCCGTCGACGACGGCGGTCAGGGCGCGCAGCAGCTCCTCCCGGTCGGCGCCGACGACGACCGCCCGGTGCTCCAGCGCGGCGCGGGTGGTGGCCAGGGCGCGGCCGACGTCCCGGAGGTCCGCCGTCCCGTCCGCCCGCACGAAGTCGCGCAGCCGTTCGGCCTGACCGCGCAGTCCCTCGGCGGTCCGGGCGGAGAGCGCCCAGGGCACGGGCCCGAAGCCCTCCGCCGCCGGTGCCGACTCGGGCTCGGGCTCGGGGCGTTCGATGATCACATGGGCGTTGGTGCCGCTGATGCCGAAGGAGGAGACGCCCGCGCGGCGCGGCCGGTCCAGCTCGGGCCAGGGGCGCGGCTCGGTGAGCAGTTCCACCGCGCCGGCCGACCAGTCCACCTCGGCGGTGGGCTCGGCCACGTGGAGCGTCGCCGGGAGCACGCCGTGGCGCATCGCCTGCACCATCTTGATGATGCCCGCGACACCGGCGGCGGCCTGGGTGTGCCCGATGTTGGACTTCACCGAGCCCAGCCACAGCGGCTCGCCCGCCCGCTCCCGGCCGTAGGTGGCCAGCAGGGCCTGGGCCTCGATCGGGTCCCCCAGCTTCGTCCCGGTGCCGTGCGCCTCGACGGCGTCGATGTCGGCGGCCGACAGCCCGGCGCTCGCCAGGGCCTGCCGGATCACCCGCTGCTGGGCCGGCCCGTTCGGGGCGGTCAGCCCGTTGGAGGCACCGTCCTGGTTGACGGCGCTGCCCCGGACCACCGCGAGCACCTCGTGCCCGTTGCGGCGCGCGTCCGAGAGCCGCTCCAGCACCAGCAGGCCGACGCCCTCGCCCCAGCCCGTACCGTCCGCGCCGGCCGCGAAGGCCTTGCAGCGGCCGTCGGCGGCCAGGCCGCCCTGCCGGTCGAACTCGCCGAACACCCCGGGGGTGGCCAGCACGGTGACACCGCCGGCCAGGGCGAGCCCGCAGTCGCCCTCGCGCAGGGCCTGCGCGGCCCAGTGCAGGGCCACCAGCGAGGAGGAGCAGGCCGTGTCCACGGTGACGGCCGGGCCCTCCAGGCCGAAGGCGTACGCCACCCGGCCGGAGATCACGCTGTTCGCCGTCCCGGCCAGCACATGGCCCTGGACCTCCTCCAGGCCGCCGGCGGAACCGTAGCCGGAGCTGGAGGCACCGACGAAGACGCCGATCTGCCGGCCGCGCACCGAGCGCGGGTCGATCCCCGCGTCCTCGAACGCCTCCCAGGAGGCCTCCAGCAGGATCCGCTGCTGCGGGTCCATCGCCAGCGCCTCGCGCGGGGAGATCGCGAACAGCCCGGCGTCGAACTCCGTGACGCTGTCCACGAAGCCACCGCGCGCCGCCGCGGCGCCGACCGCTTCGAGCGGCCAGCCGCGGTCGGTCGGGAAGCCGGTGACCCCGTCGGTTCCGGCGGCGACCAGCTCCCACAGCTCGGCCGCCGAGCGCACCCCGCCCGGGTAGCGGGCGCTCATGCCCACGATCACGACGGGATCGTCCGCGACGACCACCGCCGCACCGGCCTGCTCCGCGGCCGCCGTCTCGGGCACCGCCTCCAGCAGTTCCTCGGCCAGGTGCCGTGCCAGCACCACCGGGGTCGGATAGTCGAACACCAGCGTGGCCGACAGGGAGAGCCCGGTCTCCTTCACCAGCAGGTTGCGCAGGGCCACCGCCGTCAGCGAGTCGAAGCCGACGTCGCGGAACGCCTGACCGGCGTCCACGGCCTCCATCGAGGCGTGCCCGAGGACGGCGGCGGCACCGGTGCGGACCAGGTCCACCAGCATCCGCTCCCGGCGCCCGGCCGCGGTCTCGGCCAGCCGCTCCCGGAAGTCCGAGGACCGCTCCACGCCCTCAACCACCGGCGCCTGCGCGCCGACGGCCTCCGGCAGCTCCGCCAGCAGCCGGCTGGTGCGCACGGCCGTGAAGGCCGGTGCGAACAGCTGCCAGTCCACGTCCGCGACGGTCACGCAGACCTCGTCCGCGTCCACCGCCCGCGCCAGCGCGGACACCGCCAGCTCCGGGTCCATCACGGCCAGGCCGCGGCGGCGCAGCTGCTCGGCGGCATCGCCCTGGGCGGCCATGCCCTCGCCGGCCCACGGGCCCCAGGCCATCGAGGTGCCCTTCAGACCGCGCGCACGGCGCCGCTGCACCAGGGCGTCCAGGTGGGCGTTGGCCGCCGCGTAGGCCCCCTGGCCGCCACTGCCCCAGGTCGCCGCGATCGAGGAGAAGACCACGAACAGATCGAGCTCCAGACCGGCCGTCAGCTCGTCCAGCAGATCGGCGCCGCCGACCTTGCCGGCGAAGACCGGCTCGAACCGCTCGAGAGTCTCGCCGTCCAGCACGCCGTCGTCCACCACGCCCGCGGTGTGCACCACGCCCGTGAGCGGCAGCCCGGCGGGCACCGCGGCCAGGACGGCGGCGACCGCATCGCGGTCCGCCACGTCACAGGCGGCGACCGTCACCCGGGCACCCAGCGCCGTCAGCTCCGCCACCAGCTCGGCGGCACCCGGCGTCCGATCGCCGCGACGGCCGGTCAGCACCAGGTGCGGCACCCCGCGCCCGGCCAGCCAACGGGCCACCTCCGCGCCCAGCGCGCCCAGACCACCGGTCACCAGCACCGTCCCGGACGGCGTCCAGGCGCCGCTCCGGCCGGCCCGCTGCGCGGCCCGCACCAACCTGCGTCCGTAGACGCCCGAGGAACGCACCGCGACCTGGTCCTCGGCACCACCGAGCACCGCCACCAGCCGACGCCCTGCCCGCTCGTCCACCACCGGCGGAAGATCGACCAACCCGCCCCACAGATCCGGCAGTTCCAGCGCCGCCACCCGGCCCAGACCCCAGACCTGCGCCTGCCACGGGCACACCGACCGGTCCGCCCGGCCCACCGACACCGCACCGACGGTCGCCGACCACAGCCTGGCCCGCACGCCCGCGTCGCCCAGCGCCTGGACCAACCTCAGCGTCCCGGCCACGCCGGCGGGCACCCACGAGCCGGGGCCCTGCGGCCCCTCGGCCGCGGTGAGCAGGGAGAGCACGTTCACCGGCTCGCCATCGGCGGCCGACTCGCGGACGCGGTCGGCCAGTTCCTTCCGGCCGAGACCCTCGCCGGCCACCGGCAGGACGTCCGCGCCGGCGGCCCGCAGCGCCGCTTCGACGGCCTCCGCGGGTGCCCCCTCGGCCGTCACCAGCAGCCAGCGACCCGACAGGCGGGTCTCCGTGAGACCGGTCAGCGGCTTCCAGACCACCTCGTAGCGCCAGGAGTCCACCACCGAGTCGACCTGGCGGCGCTGCCGCCAGGAGGACAGCACCGGCAGGACGGACTCCAACTCCTCGGGCGCCCGGCCGATCTCCAGCGCCTCGGCCAGCCCGTCCAGGTCCTGGTTCTCGACCGCCTGCCAGAACCGGGCCTCGGCCGGGTCGGCCACGAGGCTCCCCAGGTCGATGGACCGGGGCCAGTAGCGCTCGCGCTGGAAGGCGTACGTCGGCAGGGCGACGCGACGGCCGGCGGGCAGCACGACGGACCAGTCGATCCCGGCACCCGCCGTCCAGAGCCCGGCCAGGGCCGCCAGGGCGGTCCCGTGTTCGTCCCGGCCCTTGCGCAGCAGCGGCACACCGACGGCGTCGGGCACCAACCGGGCGGCGAGAGCGGTCAGGACGCCGTCCGGGCCGACCTCCAGGAAGCGGGTCACACCCTGGCCGCACAGGGCCTCGACGCCGTCGGCGAACCGGACGGCCTCGCGCACCTGGCGCACCCAGTAGTCCGGCGTGGTCAGCAGGCCCGGCTCGGCGGGCGAACCGGTCAGCGTCGAAACGATCGGGATACGCGGCTCAGCGAAGGTCAACTCCTCCAGGACGGAGGCGAATTCGGCGAGAATCGGCTCCATCAGGGCCGAGTGGAAGGCGTGCGAGACGGTCAGGCGACGGGTCTTGCGGCCCTCGGCCGACCAGCGCGCCGCGTACTCCTCCACCACGGCGGCCGGCCCCGAAACCACCACGGAGGCGGGCCCGTTGACGGCCGCGACATCCAGCCGGTCGCCGACCGCCTCGCGGATCTCGGCCTCACCGGCCTGCACCGCCAGCATCGCCCCGCCCTCGGGCAGCGCGTCCATCAGCCGGCCGCGCGCCGCCACCAGGGCGCAGGCATCGGCCAGCGAGAACACCCCGGCGACATGCGCCGCCGCCACCTCACCGATCGAGTGCCCGAGCAGCACGTCCGGAACCACGCCCCAGGACTCCAGCAGCCGGAACAGCGCCACCTCGACCGCGAACAGCCCGGCCTGCGCCCAGACCGTACGGTCCAGATCCTCGGCGCCCTCGAACACCACATCCTTCACCGGACGGTCCAGCAGCAGGTCGAACTCCGCGCACACCGCGTCGAAGGCCTCGGCGAACACCGGGAACGCCTCGTACAGCCCGGCACCCATGCCCGCCCGCTGCGCGCCCTGACCGGTGAACAGGAAGGCCGTCCGGCCCTCGGCCGTGACGCCCGAGACCACCCGGGCCGACGGCTCGCCCGCCGCCAGTGCGCCCAGGCCCTCCAGCAGCGCCGCCCGGCCGTCACCGAGCACCACCGCCCGGTGCGCCAGCCCGGCCCGCCCGGTCGCCAGCGACCACGCCACGTCCTGCGGACGGGCGCCGGTCTCCAACTCCTCGGCCAGCCGCGCCGCCTGGGCCTTCAACGCACCGGCACTCTGCGCCGACACCACCCACGGCAGCGGCCCGGCGGCCTCCTCCAGCGGCGCCGTCTCCTCGACGGGCGGCGCCTGCTCCAGCAGGACGTGGGCGTTGGTACCGCTGATCCCGAAGGCGGACACGCCCGCCCGGCGCGGGCGTTCGCCCGGCGACCACGGCCGGGCCTCGGTGAGCAGTTCCACCGCGCCCGCCGACCAGTCCACCTGCGGCGTCGGCTCGTCCACGTGCAGGGTGGCCGGCAGTACGCCGTTCCGCAGCGCCTGCACCATCTTGATCACACCCGCGACACCGGCCGCGGCCTGGGTGTGCCCCAGGTTGGACTTCACCGAGCCCAGCCAGAGCGGCTCACCGGCCCGGTCCCGGCCGTAGGTCGCGAGCAGCGCCTGCGCCTCGATCGGGTCACCCAGCCGGGTGCCCGTGCCGTGCGCCTCGACGGCGTCCACGTCCGAGACCGCCAGCCCCGAGTTGGCCAGGGCCTGCCGGATCACCCGCTCCTGCGAGGGACCGTTCGGAGCCGTCAGACCGTTGGACGCACCGTCCTGGTTGACCGCGCTCCCCCGCACCACGGCCAGCACCTGGTGCCCGTTGCGCTGCGCGTCGGAGAGCCGCTCCAGCACCAGCACGCCGACGCCCTCGCCCCAGCCCGTACCGTCCGCGCCGGCCGCGAAGGCCTTGCAGCGGCCGTCCGAGGCCAGCCCGCCCTGCCGGTTGAACTCGCCGAACGCGCCGGCGTTCACCATCACGGCGACGCCGCCGGCCAGCGCCATGCCGCACTCGCCCACCCGCAGCGCCTGCACCGCGAGGTGCAGCGCCACCAGCGAGGAGGAGCAGGCCGTGTCCACCGTGACGGCCGGGCCCTCAAGACCGAACACGTACGAGACCCGGCCCGAGATCACGCTGTTGGCGGTGCCTGACAGCACGTGCCCCTCGACCCCGTCGAGCAGCTGGCCGTGGCCGTAGCCCGAGGAGGAGGCGCCCGCGAAGACGCCCGTCCGGCTGCCGCGCACCTCGTGCGGGTCGATGCCGGCGGACTCGAAGGCCTCCCAGGAGGCCTCCAGGAGCAGCCGCTGCTGCGGGTCCATCGCCAGCGCCTCGCGCGGCGAGATGCCGAACAGTCCGGCGTCGAACTCGGTGGCGTCGTCCACGAAGCCGCCGACGGCGGTGTCCACGCCCGGCACCCGGTCCGGCCAGCCGCGGTCGACGGGGAAGGAGGACAGCGCGTCGGCGCCGTCGGCGACCAGGGTCCACAGGTCCTCGGGCGAGCGGACCCCGCCGGGGAAGCGGCAGCCCATGCCGACGATCGCGATCGGCTCGTCCAGGCCGACCGGGACCGCCGCCGGCTCGGCGCCGGCCGGTCCCGCCGTGGCCCCGAGGTCCAACTCCCTTTCCAGGTAGGCCACCAGGGCGGTCGGCGTCGGATGGTCGAACACCATGGTCGCGGGCAGCCGCAGGCCGGTCTCCCGGTTCAGCCGGTTGCGCAGCTCGACCGCGGTGAGCGATTCGAAGCCCAGGTCCTTGAAGGTCCGCGCGGCCTCGACGGTTCGGACGTCGGGGTGCTTGAGCACCGCGGCGACCTCGGCGCGGACCAGGTCCAGCAGGATCTGCCGGCGCTGCGCCTCGGGCAGCGGGGCGAGCCGGCGGCCGAGATCCGGGCGCCGCTCGTCGCCGGCCGGCGCCTCGTCGGCCGTCCGCGCCTCGGGGAGGTCGGCCAGCAGCGGGCTGACCCGGGTGGCGGTGAAGGTGTCGACGAAGCGCGGCCAGTCGATGTCGGCGACGGTCAGGCAGTCCTCGCCCGCGTCGACCGCCCCGGCCAGCGCCTCGATCGCCAGATCCGGGTCCATCGGCACCATGCCGCGCTCGCGCAGGTGGTCGCGCACGGCGTCGGTCGACACCATGCCCACCTCGCCCCAGGCGCCCCAGGAGACCGAGGTCCCGGGCAGGCCGTCGGCCCGGCGGCGGGCGACCAGCGCGTCCAGGTAGGCGTTCGCGGCCGCGTAGGCCGCCTGGCCGCCGCTGCCCCAGATCCCGGCGCCGGAGCCGAAGGTGACGAACATCCGCAGGTCCAGGCCCCGGGTCAGCTCGTCCAGGTGCAGTGCCCCGGCGACCTTGCCGCCGAGCACCTCGGCCAGCTCCGCCGGGCCGGTGCGGTCCAGCATCATGGCCTGGCCGACGCCGGCCGCGTGCACCACGCCGACCAGCGGGAACTCCGCCGGGATCCGCGCCAGCGCGTCGGCCAGCGACTCCCGGTCGGTCACGTCGCAGGCGGCCACGGTCACCCGGGTGCCCAGCTCGGTCAGCTCCGCGACGAGGTCCGCCACGCCCGGCGCCGCCGCGCCGCGCCGGCCGAGCAGGGTCAGGTGCGGCACGCCGCGGCCGGCCAGCCAGCGGGCGACGACCGCGCCGAGCGCGCCGGTGCCGCCGGTGACCAGCACCGAACCGGGCAGCTCCAGCGTCGTCCCGGCCGGGCGCGGGGCGCGCACCAGGCGGCGGGCGAACACCCCGGAGCCGCGCACGGCGAGCTGGTCCTCGTCCCCGGCGGCGCCGCCGAGCAGCGCCACCAGCCGGGCGCCGGCCCGGGCGTCCAGGACGGCCGGAAGGTCGATCAGGCCGCCCCAGCGGCGCGGGTACTCCAGCGCGGCGACCCGGCCCAGGCCCCAGGACAGCGCCTGGACGGGGCTGCGCAGCGGGTCCGCCCGGCCGATCGACACCGCGCCGCCGGTGAGCGCCCACAGGGGCGCGTCGAGGTCGGCGTCGCCGAGGGCCTGGAGCAGGGTGACGGTCGCGAAGAGCCCGGCCGGGGCCTGCGGTGCGTCCTCGGCGCCCGTCGGCAGCGCCACCACACCGGCGACGGGGCCGACCGCGCGCAGCCGCCCGGCGAGCTCCGTGCGGTCGGCACCGGCGGCGACGGTCAGCTCGACCACCTCGGCGCCGGCCGAGCGCAGCAGCGCGGCGACCTCGCCGCCGTCCCCGCCCTCCGGGAGGACGAGCAGCCTGCGGCCGCCCAGCCGGGGGTGCGCGGGCAGGTCCGGTACGGGGGTCCAGGTGACCCGGTAGCGCCAGGAGTCGACGGTCGCGCCCCGGCGGCGGCCGCGGTGCCAGCCGGCCAGCGCGGGCAGCACCGCGTCCAGGACGCCGGGTGCCTCGTCGAGCCGCAGGGTGGCGGCCAGTTCCCCGGTGTCGCCGCGCTCGACGGCGTCCCAGAAGCCGCTCTCGGCGAGGTCGCCGCCCCCGGTCGCCCCCGTCGGGGCGGGCAGCGGGTCGGGCCAGTACCGGCGGCGCTGGAAGGCGTACGTGGGCAGCGCGGTGCGCGTGCCGCCGGCGAAGGCCGACGACCAGTCGACGGCGACCCCGGCGGTCCACAGCTCGGCGGCGCCGGACAGGAGGCGGTCCGGGCCGCCGTCCTCGCGGCGCAGCGTGCCGGTGACCGTCACCCGGGTGTCCGCCCGGTCCGCGGTGTCCTGGATGCCGACGGTGAGCACCGGGTGCGGGCTGCTCTCCACGAACACCGAGCGGCCGTCGGCCAGCAGGGCCCGGACGGCGGTCTCGAAGCGCACCGGGGAGCGCAGGTTCTCGTACCAGTAGGCGGCGTCCATCCGCGCGGTGTCGATCGGCGCGCCGGTGACGGTGGAGTAGAAGGCGATGCCGGAGGAGCCGGGGGTGATCGGCGCGAGGTCGGCGAGGATGCGCTCGCGCAGTTCCTCGACCTGCGGGGAGTGCGAGGCGTAGTCCACCGGGATGCGGCGGGCGCGCACCTCCCGGGCCTCGCAGAGCGCCAGCAGTTCCTCGACCGGGCCGGCCTCGCCGGAGACCACGGTGGAGGCGGGGCCGTTCTCCGCCGCCACGCAGAGCCCGTCGCCCCAGGGGGCGATCAGCTCGGCGGCCTGGTCCCGGCCGACGGGCAGCGAGACCATGCCGCCGCGGCCGGCGAGGGCGGTGATCGCCCGGCTGCGCAGCGCCACGACGCGGGCGCCGTCCGCCAGGGTCAGGCCGCCGGCGACGCAGGCCGCCGCGATCTCGCCCTGGGAGTGGCCGACGACCGCGGCGGGGCGGACGCCGACCGAGCGCCAGGCCTCGGCCAGCGACACCATGACCGCCCAGAGCACCGGCTGGACGACATCCACCCGGTCCAACTCCGCGCCCTCGCGCAGCACTTCGGTCAGCGACCAGTCCACGTACGGCGCCAGCGCCGCCCCGCACTCCTCCAGCCGCCGCCGGAACGCCGGTGAGGCGTCCCGGAGTTCACGGGCCATCCCGGCCCACTGGCTGCCCTGTCCGGGGAAGACGAAGACCACCCCGGTGCCGTCGGCGGCCTCGCCGCGCACCAGGTTGGCCGCGGACGCGCCGTCGGCCAGCGCCTCCAGCCCGGCCAGCAGTTCGGCGCGCTCGGCGCCGAGCACGACGGCGCGGCTGGGCAGCGCGGCCCGGGTCAGCAGGGAGCGGGCGACGTCCACCGGCCGGGGGGCGTCGTCCGCGGTCATCACGTCGCGCAGCCGCACGGCCTGGCCGCGCAGCCCGTCCGCCGTCTTCGCGGCCAGCGGCCACGGCAGCGGGCCGGCGGTGAGCGCCGGCTCGGCGGTGGGCTCGGCGCCGGGCCCGGCGGTGGGCTCGGCGGCTTCGGCGGGCTCGGGTGCGGGGGCCTGCTCCAGGATGACGTGGGCGTTGGTGCCGCTCATCCCGAACGAGGAGACCGCCGAGCGGCGGGGCCGGTCGGCGAGGGGCCACGGCCGGGTCTCGGTCAGCAGCCGGACGGTGCCGGGCGACCAGTCGACCTGGCTGGAGGGCCGCTCGGCGTGCAGCGTGGGCGGCAGGGTGCCGTCCCGCATCGCCATGACCATCTTGATCACGCCGGCCACCCCGGCGGCGGACTGGGTGTGGCCGATGTTGGACTTGATCGAGCCGAGCCAGAGCGGGCGTTCGGCGGAGCGCCCGCGCCCGTAGGTCGCCAGCAGCGCCCGGGCCTCGATCGGGTCGCCGAGCCGGGTGCCGGTGCCGTGGCCCTCCACGGCGTCCACGTCCTCGACGCTCAGCCGGGCGTTGGCCAGCGCCCGCCGGATCACCCGCTCCTGCGCCGGACCGTTCGGCGCGGTGAGGCCGTTGGAGGCGCCGTCCTGGTTGATCGCGCTGCCGCGGACCACCGCGAGCACCTGGTGCCCGCGCCGCCGGGCGTCGCTGAGCCGCTCGACCAGCAGCAGACCGATGCCCTCGGACCAGCCGGCGCCGTCGGCCTCGTCGGAGAACGCCTTGCAGCGGCCGTCCGAGGCCAGACCGCCCTGGCGGCCGAACTCGACGATCTGCATCGGGGTGGTCATCACCGTGACGCCGCCGACCAGCGCGAGGTCGCAGCCGCCCTCGCGCAGCGACTGGACGGCCAGGTGCAGCGCGACCAGGGAGGAGGAGCAGGCGGTGTCCACGGTGACCGCCGGGCCCTCCAGGCCGAAGGTGTACGACACCCGGCCGGAGGCGATGCTGGAGGCGGTGCCGGTCATCAGGTGGCCGGCCACGTCCTCCGGCAGGTCCATCCCGGGGCCGTAGCTGACCGAGGTGACGCCGACGAAGACGCCGGTGCTGGAGCCCCGCAGCGACAGCGGGTCGATGCCG
Source organism: Kitasatospora sp. NPDC058444 (assembly GCF_042721415.1). NCBI lineage: Bacteria > Bacillati > Actinomycetota > Actinomycetes > Kitasatosporales > Streptomycetaceae > Kitasatospora > Kitasatospora sp. NPDC058444. The sequence goes on from NZ_JBHXLL010000005.1 coordinate 76,491, forward strand.
GCGTCCTCGAAGGCCTTCCAGGAGGTCTCCAGCAGCAGCCGCTGCTGCGGGTCCATGGCCAGCGCCTCGCGCGGCGAGATCCCGAACAGGTCCGCGTCGAACTCCCCGGCGTCCTCGACGAAGCCGCCCGCCCAGGACGGCTCGTCGGCCAGCGAGAGGTCCCAGCCGCGGTTCGCGGGCAGTGGACCGATCGGGTCCCGACCGGTGCTGACCATCCGCCACAGGTCGTCCGGGGAGCGCACGTCGCCCGGGTACCGGCAGCTCATCCCGACGATGGCGATCGGCTCGCCCGCCGCGGACTCCAAGTCCCGGACCCGCCGGCGGGTGTGTTGCAGTTCGGCGACCACCCGGGTCAGGTAGTCGCGGAGCCGCTGCGCGTCATCCGCCATCGGCCTCGCATCATCTGCCATCGAACTTGCCGCCTTCCAAGATTGTCCCCGGCCACCACGTACCCCTGTTCACGAGAGGCCGAGATCCCGGTCGATCACGTCGAAGAGCTCTTCGTTGCTGGCCCTGCTGAGCTGGTCCCGCAGGTCGTCGAAGCCGACCGGGCCGTCGTCGGCCGCGCCCCGGTGCCGGGTGAGCAGCGCCTGGAGCCGCAGGACGACCCTGACCCGGTCCACGTCGTCCTCCGCCCGGGCCAGCAGCGCCTCCTCCAGGAGGTCCAGCTCGGCCGTGGAGGGCAGGGCCGCGGCGTCGTCCGGCAGCGCCTCGGTCAGCAGGTGGGCGGCCAGCACCGCCGGTGTCGGGTGGTCGAACACCACGGTGGCGGGCAGGGCCAGGCCGGTGGCCCGGCCGAGCCGGTTGCGCAGTTCGACGGCGGCCAGCGAGTCGAAGCCGAAGTCCCGGAACGGCCGGCCGATGTCGATCGCGCCCGGGCCGTCGTGTCCGAGCACCACGGCCGCGTGGGTGCGGACCAGGTCGAGCAGGACGGGCTCGCGGTCGGCGGCCGGCAGGGCGGCCAGCCGCTCGCGCAGGGCGGCGAGCCGGCTCCGGTCCTCGCCCTCGTCGGCGGTGCCCACGGCGAGCGCCCGCACCTCGGGCAGCTCGGCGAAGAACCGGTTGGGCCGCAGCGCGGTGAACGCGGGCACGAACTGCTCCCAGGCGATGTCCGCGACGGTGACCGCCCCGGTGTCCAGGTCCAGCGCCCGCTGCAGGGCGCGCATCGCCCGGTCCGGCGCCATCAGCGAGATGCCGCGCCGGCGCATCGGTTCCTTGATCGCCTGGTCGACCATGCCGCCGCCGTCCCACGGCCCCCAGGCGACGGCCAGGGCGCGCACGCCCTCGGCGTCGCGCCGCTGGGCCAGGGCGTCGAGGTAGGCGTTGGCGGCCGCGTAGCAGGCCTGTTCGCCGACGCCCCAGACGCCGGCGATGGAGGAGAAGTGCACGACCGCGTCCAGCCGGCGCTGGTCGAGCAGTTCGTCCAGGTGCCGGGCGCCCGCGACCTTGCCGCCCGCGGTCCGGTCGAGTTCCGCGAGGGTGGTGTCGGCCAGCGGCGCCGAGGAGCTGACCCCCGAGGCGTGCACGACGGCCCTCAACTTCGGTTCCATCGCGTCGAGTTCGCCGACCAGCCGGGCGGCGTCCGCGCGGTCCGAGAGGTCGCAGGCGACCACCGTGACGCGGGCGCCGAGCTCCACCAGCTCGGCCTCCAGCGCGGCCAGCCCGGGGGCGCCGCGGCCGCCCCGGCTGACCAGCACCAGGTGCTCGGCCCCGCCGCCGGCCAGCCACCGGGCGACCTGCCCGCCGAGCGCGCCGGTGCCGCCGGTCACCAGGACGGTGCCGCGCGGCCGCCACGCGGGGGCCTCCGGGTCGGCCGTCGGGGCGTGCAGCAGCCGGCGCGCGAAGACGCCCTCCGGACGGACCGCCAGCTGGTCCTCCCCGTCGGCGGAGGCCAGCAGGCCGGCCAGCGCGTCGAAATCCTCCTCCTCGGCCCCGGCGGGGAGGTCGACCAGACCGCCCCACAGCTGCGGGTGCTCCAGGGCGACGACCCGGCCCAGGCCCCAGACCGGCGCCTGGTCGGGATCGACCGGCGGCTCGTACTCGCCGGTGGACACCGCGCCCTCGGTCACGCACCACAGCGGTCCGGCGATCCCGGCGTCCAGCAGGGCCTGGACGAGCAGCAGCGTGGTGGCCGCGCCCCCCGGCAGCGCCGGCACCCCGGGGTGCGGCTCGGTCTCCAGCGCCAGCAGGGAGAGCACGCCGGCGGTCCGGTGCCCGGCGCCGACGGCCTGGAGCAGCCGGGCGGCCAGCTCGGCGCGGTCGGCGGCGTCCGCCTCGACCGGCACCGTCACCACCGAGGCGCCGTGCCGGGTCAGGGCCTCCCGGTGGGCCCGCACCCGCTCGTCGTCGGCCTGCCCGGCGGGCACGGCCAGCAGCCAGTCGCCGGTGAAGGCGGGCGCCGGGGTGCCGGAGACGGGCTCCCAGCCGACGTGGTAGCGCCAGCCCGCGACCTCGGCGTCCTCCCGGCCGCGCCGGTGCCAGTCGGACAGCAGCGGCAGCGCGGTGCGCAGCGAGGCCCGCACCTCGGGGTCGGTCACGTCGAGCCGGTCGGCGAGCGCGTCGGCGTCCTCGCCGGCCAGCGCCGCCCAGAGGCCCGGGTCGGCGGGCCCGCCGGCCGGCGCGGCGATCGGGTGGAGCCAGTAGCTCTCGTGCTGGAACGGGTAGACCGGCAGCTCGACCGGGCGGCCGTGGCCGTCGAAGAGCACCTGCCAGTCGACCGGGGTGCCCCGGGTCCACAGATCGGCCAGGGCGGTGACGAACACCCCGGTGTCGTTCCAGCTGCCGCGCAGCGCCGTCGTGGTGAGCACCGGCTCGGGCAGGGTCTCGCGGGCCATCGCGGTGAGCACCGCGTCGGGGCCGACCTCCACGAACCTGCTGACGCCCTGGTGCCGGAGGCAGGCGACGCCGTCGGCGAACCGGACGGTCTCGCGGACCTGCCGCACCCAGTAGTCGGGGGTGCGCAGCAGTTCGTCCTCCACCGCGCCGGTGAGGGTGGAGACGATCGGGATGCGGGGCTCGGCGAAGGAGAGCGTCGCGAGGACGGCCCGGAAGTCGTCCAGCATCGGCTCCATCAGGGCCGAGTGGAAGGCGTGCGAGACGGTCAGCCGGCTGGTCTTGCGGCCCTCGGCCGTCCAGCGGGCGGCGAGTTCGTCGACGGTCTCCGCCGCGCCCGAGACGACCGCCGAGCCGGCGCTGTTGAGCGCGGCCACGTCCGCCGTCCCGGCGACGGCCGCGATCGCGGCCACCACCTCGGCCTCGGAGGCCTGCACAGCGAGCATCGCCCCGCCGGCCGGGAGCGCCTGCATCAGCCGGCCCCGCGCGGCGACCAGGGCGCAGGCGTCCGCCAGCGTCAGGACGCCCGCGCAGTGCGCCGCCGCCACCTCGCCGATCGAGTGGCCGAGCAGGAAGTCCGGCAGCACGCCGAAGGACTCGAACAGCCGGAACAGCGCCACCTCCAGGGCGAACAGCCCGGCCTGGGCCCACACCGTCTGGTGGAGGTCCTGGGCGCCGCAGAACACCACGTCCTTGAGGGAGTGCTCCAGGCGCGGGTCCAGCTCGGCGCAGACCGCGTCGAAGGCGCGTTCGAACACCGGGAAGGCCTCGTACAGCTCCTGGCCCATCCCGCTCCGCTGGGCGCCCTGGCCGGTGAACAGGAAGGCGCTGCGGCCCTCCCCGGCCGTCCCGGAGACCACGGCCTTGTCGGGCAGGTCGCCGGCCAGCGCGGCGAGCGCGTCGGCCAGGCGGTCCCGGTCGGCGCCGAGCACCACGGCGCGCCGCTCCAGCGGCGCCCGGGAGAGCAGCGAGAGGCCGACGTCCACCGGGTCGGGCTCGGTGTCGGCGACGAAGGCGTGCAGCCGGCCGGCCTGGGCGCGCAGCGCCTCGGTGGTGCGGGCCGCCAGCAGCCAGGGCACCACCCCGGGCGCGGGCTGCCCGGGAGCGGCCGGGGCCTCGGCGGCCGGGGCCTGCTCCAGGACGACGTGGGCGTTGGTGCCGCTGATGCCGAAGGAGGAGACGCCCGCGCGGCGCGGGCGGTCCGACTCGGGCCAGGGCTCGGCCTCGGTCAGCAGCCGCACCGCGCCGGCCGACCAGTCGACCTGCGGGGTGGGCTGCTCCGCGTGCAGGCTGCGCGGCATGGTGCCGTGCCGCATCGCCTGCACCATCTTGATCACGCCGGCCACGCCGGCCGCGGCCTGGGTGTGCCCGATGTTGGACTTCACCGAGCCCAGCCGCAGCGGCCGGTCCGCGGGCCGGTCCTGACCGTACGTCGCCAGCAGGGCCTGGATCTCGATCGGGTCGCCGAGCCGGGTACCGGTGCCGTGGCCCTCGACGACGTCCACGTCCGAGGTGGTGAGCCGCGCACTGGCCAGCGCGTCCTCGATGACCCGCTGCTGGGCGGGGCCGTTGGGCGCGGTCAGGCCGCTGGAGGCGCCGTCCTGGTTGACCGCGCTGCCCCGCACCACCGCCAGCACCCGGTGGCCGAGCCGCTGGGCGTCCGAGAGCCGCTCCAGCAGGAGCATCCCGACGCCCTCGGCCCAGCCGGTGCCGTCCGCGCCGGCGCCGTAGGACTTGCAGCGGCCGTCCGAGGAGAGCCCGCCCTGCCGGGCGAAGCCGGTGAAGGTGTCCGGGGAGGCCATCACGGTGGCGCCGCCCGCGAAGGCCATCGTGGTCTCGCCGGAGCGCAGCGACTGGCAGGCCAGGTGCAGGGCGACCAGCGAGGAGGAGCAGGCGGTGTCGATGGTGACCGCCGGGCCCTCCAGACCGAGGGTGTAGGAGATCCGGCCGGTGGCGACGCTGCCCATGTTGCCGATGCCGAGGTAGGCGTCCACCCCCTCGGGGACGTCGATCATGCGGGCCGCGTAGTCCCGGTACATCAGCCCGGCGAACACCCCGGTGCGGCTGCCGCGCAGCGCGGACGGGTCGACGCCGCCGCGCTCGCACGCCTCCCAGCAGGCCTCCAGCAGCAGCCGGTGCTGCGGGTCCATGGCGGTCGCCTCGCGCGGCGAGATGCCGAACAGCGTCGGGTCGAAGCCGTCCGCGTCGTGCAGGAAGCCGCCGCTGCGGGCGAATCCGGCGTCCTCGCCGACGTCCCAGCCGCGGTCCTCGGGGAAGGGCGAGACGGCGTCGACGCCCTCGGAGACCAGCCGCCAGAGCGCGTCCGGGCCGTCCACGCCGCCGGGCAGCCGGCAGGCCATGCCGACGATCGCGATCGGCTGGCGGTCCACCGACTCGGCGGCGTGCAGCCGTTGCCGGGTCTGGTGCAGTTCGGCCGTGACGCGCTTGAGGTAGTCGCGCAGTTTCTGCTCGTCCGCCATGTCAGGCCTCACAGGGTGTCGGGTAGGGGTTCGGCAGCAGGGTCACGAGGCGCCCAGTTCCTTGTCGATGAAGTCGAAGAGGTCGTCGTCGGTGGCGGCGTCCAGCCCGGCCACCACGTCCGGCGTCCCGGCGGCGGGAGCACCGTCCTCGAAGCGGGCCAGCAGTGCCTGGAGGCGCCGGACCACCGTGATCCGCTCCGCCTCGGCGACCTCCGCCAGCTCGGCCTCGATCCGCTCCACCCGGTCGGTGAGCGAGGCGGCCGCGGTGTGCGGCGAGGCGATCCGCCCGGTCAGGTACTCGGCGACCCGGCCGGCCGACGGCTGGTCGAACACCAGCGTCGCGGGCAGCCGCAGCCCGGTGCGGGCCGCCAGCCGGTTGCGCAGCTCGACCGCGGTCAGCGAGTCGAAGCCGAGGTCGACGAAGCCCCGGTCGGGCGCCACGGCCTCCGCCGTGGCGTGTCCGAGGACCTGCGCGACGTCCGCCCGGACGGCTTCCAGGACGATCCTGGCCTGCTCCGCGGGGGTGCGGCCGGCCAGCTGCCGCGGCAGCGACGGGCCGGCGGCGGCGGCGCTCGCCCGGCGCGGACCGCCCGGCAGCAGTCCGCGCAGGATCGCCGGGACGGCGCCGTCGACGGCACCGGGCCGGGCCGGCAGGTCGAGGCGGACCGGCACCAGGTGGGCGCGGTCGCTGGTCAGGGCCGCGTCCAGGAGGGCGAGGCCCTGTTCCGCCGTCAGCGCGTCGCCGAGCCGGGCGGCCCGGTCGCCGAGGTGGCCGGTCATCGCGCTGGCCTCCGCCCAGACGCCCCAGGCGAGCGAGAGGCCCGGCAGCCCGAGCGACCGGCGCCGCGCCGCGAGGGCGTCCAGGAAGGAGTTGGCCGCCGCGTAGTTGGCCTGCCCGGGCGAGCCGAAGGTGCCGGCCGCCGAGGAGAACAGCACGAACAGCTCCAGGTCCGTGCCCGCCGTCAGCTCGTGCAGGTGCACGGCCGCGTCTGCCTTGGGGCCGAAGACGGTGGCGATCCGGGCCGGGGTCAGCGACTCGACCACGCCGTCGTCCAGCACACCGGCGGTGTGCACCACGCCGCGCAGCGGGCGGTCCGCCGGGATCGCGGCGAGCACCCGGGCCAGCGCCTCGCGGTCGGCGGCGTCGCAGGCCACCACCTCGGCGCGGGCGCCGAGTTCGGCGAGTTCCGCGGTCAGCTCGGCGGCGCCGGGGCTGTCCGCACCGCGCCGGCTGAGCAGCAGCAGGTGCCGCACGCCGTGCGCCGCGGCCAGGTGGCGGGCCACCAGTCCGCCGAGCACGCCGGTGCCGCCGGTGACCAGGACGGTGCCTTCCGGCTCGGCCGACAGTCCGGTGCCGGGCTGCGCCGCGGTGTCGGGCTGCGCCATGGTTGCGGACGCCCGGGCCAGGCGGGGCACCAGCACCTGCCCGTCCCGGACCATCAGCTGCGGTTCGCCACCGGTCGCGTACGGGTACCAGGCGTCGTCCTCCGGGTCCGCGTCGACCAGGACGAAACGGTCCGGGTGCTCGGACTGGGCCGAGCGCAACAGGCCCCAGACCGCCGCGCCGGGCAGATCGCGCACCCGCTCGGCCGGGCCGACGGCGCCGGAGGTCAGCACCACCAGCCGGGAGGAGTCGAACCGCTCGTCGGCGAGCCAGTGCTGGACGGTCGCCAGCACCTCGGAGGCCGCCCGGCGTGCCGCATCCGCGTCGCCGAGGGCATCGGCGCCGGCGGCGTCGGCGCGGCCGGTCACGAGTGGCAGGACCACCACCGGGGGCACCTGCGCGCCGTCGGGCAGCCCCGACAGCGAGTCGATCCGCTCGCCCGGCACCACGGCCGCGTTCCCGGCGCCCTCGTTCCCGGCGCCCTCGTTTCCGGCGAGCACCCACCAACCGGCGGTGTCCACCGGCGGCAGGGCCGGCGCGGGCGTCCAGTCGACCGCGAACAACCAGTCCCGGCCGGGCTGTCGACCGGTCTCCGGCGGCTGCTCGACGGCGGTCTCGCGGAGCACCAGGGAGTCGACGGAGGCCACCGGCGCTCCGATCCCGTCGGCGGTCCGGATCAGCACGCCGTCCTCGGTCGGGGTCACCGCGACGCGCAGCACCGTGGCGCCGGTGGCGTACAGCCGGACCCCGGTCCAGGCGAACGGCACCCGGGGCGCCGCTCCGCCGGCCTCGACGAAGCCGATCACGTGCAGCGCCGCGTCCAGCAGCGCCGGGTGCAGCCCGAACCCGGGCGCGGCCGCGGCCGCCTCCTCGGGCAGTGCGACCTCGGCGTAGACGGTCGCGTCCTCACGCCAGGCCGCCCGCACCCCCTGGAAGGCCGGGCCGTAGCCGTACCCGCCCTCGGCGAGGGTCGGGTAGAAGCCCTCCAGCGCCAGCGGTTCGGCGCCCGGCGGCGGCCAGGCCGAGAGGTCGTACTCCTCCGCGGCGCCCTCGGCGCCCAGGACGCCGGTCGCGTGGCGCACCCACGGCGCGCCGTCCTCCTCCGCCCGGGCGTGGATCTCCACCCGGCGGTCGCCGTCCTCGCCCGGGGCGGCAACCCGCACCTGGACCTGCACCCCGCCGGTCGCCGGCAGGGGCAGCGCGGACTGCACGAGCAGTTCCCGCAGGACGGTCGAGCCGACCTGCTCGCCGGCCCGCAGCGCCATCTCCACGAAGGCCGTCCCGGGCACCAGCACCCGGCCGAGGATGGCGTGGTCCGCCAGCCAGGGCTGGGCGGCGAGCGACAGCCGGCCGGTCAGCAGCACCTCGTCCTCGCCGGCCAGCGCGACCGTCGCGCCGAGCAGCGGGTGGTCCGCCGCGCTCTGTCCGACGCCGCCCACGTCGCCCACGCCGGTGGCGGGCTCCAGCCAGAACCTGGTCCGCTGGAAGGCGTAGGTCGGCAGCGGCACCCGGCGTCCGGCCGGCAGCACGGCCGGCCAGTCCACCTCGACGCCGGCCGCCCAGAGCCGGCCGAGCGCGCGCAGCGCCGTCCCGGTCTCCTCGGCCTCGCCGCGGCGCAGCACCGGGACGAACACGGCCTCGGTGACGGACTGTTGGGCCAGGCCGCAGAGCACGCCGTCCGGGCCGAGCTCCAGGTACCGGGTGACGCCCCGGCCGGCCAGGTGCGCGAGGCCGTCGGCGAACCGGACGGTGCCGCGCACATGGCGGGCCCAGTAGCCGGGCGTCCGGATCTCCTCGGGATCGACCACCGCGCCGGTCAGGTTGGAGACGATCGGGACGCGCGGCTCGGCGAAGGTCAACTCCTTCAGGACGGAGGTGAATTCGGCGAGCATCGGCTCCATCAGGGCCGAGTGGAAGGCGTGCGAGACGGTCAGCCGACTGGTCCGACGGCCCTCGGCCTTCCAGCGGTCGGCGAACTCCTCGACCACCTCGACCGGACCCGAAACCACCACCGAGGAGGGCCCGTTGACGGCCGCGACGTCCAGCCGCTCGCCGATCTCCGCTCTCACCTCGGCCTCGGTGGCCTGGACGGCGAGCATCGCGCCGCCCTCGGGCAGCGCCTGCATCAGCCGGCCGCGCGCGGCGACCAGGGCAGAGGCGTCGGCGAGCGAGAGGACACCCGCCGCATGGGCGGCGGCCACCTCGCCGATCGAGTGGCCCAGCAGGAAGTCCGGTACCAGGCCGCAGGATTCCGCCCAGCGGAACAGGGCGACCTCGACGGCGAACAGGCCGGCCTGGGCCCACACGGTCCGGTCGAGGTCGACGCCCTCGAAGACCACGTCCTTGACCGACCGGTCCAGGTGCGGGTCCAGCTCCGCGCAGACCGCGTCGAAGGCCTCGGCGAACACCGGGAACGCCTCGTACAGGCCCCGGCCCATCCCGGCGCGCTGGGCACCCTGGCCGGTGAACAGGAAGGCGAGCCGGCCGGGGCCGCCCGTGGTCACGGCCTGCGGCTCCGCGCCCTGCGCCTCCTCGTCCGCGAGCCGGTCGAGCTGGCGCAGCAGGTCCTCGCCGTCCCGTCCGACGGCGACGGCGCGGTGCTCCAGTTCGGCCCGGGTGGTGGCCAACGACCACGCGACGTCGGCCGGTTCGGGCGCGGGCGCCGCCGCCAGGTGGGCGCGCAGGGAGCGCGCCTGGTCGCGCAGCGCGGCCGGGGTCCGGCCGGAGATCGGCCACACGACCGTGCCCTCGCCCACCGTGGTCGGGCCCGCCGGTTCGCGACGTCCGCCGATCGGCTCCATCGGACCGTGGCCCGTGGTGGTCGGCCCGGCCGGGCTCTGAACGGCCGGGCTCGGCGCGGCCGGGCTCGGCGCGGCCGGGCTCGGCGCGGCCGGGCTCGGCGCGGACTCCAGGATGATGTGCGCGTTGGTGCCGCTGATGCCGAAGGAGGACACGCCCGCGCGGCGCGGACGGTCGGCCTCGGGCCAGGGGCGCGCCTCGGTCAGCAGCTCGACCGCACCGGCCGACCAGTCCACGTGGTGGGTCGGCTCGTCCACGTGCAGGGTGGCGGGCAGCACGCCGTGCCGCATCGCCTGCACCATCTTGATGACGCCCGCCACGCCGGCCGCGGCCTGGGTGTGCCCGATGTTGGACTTGATCGAGCCCAGCCACAACGGCCGGCCCTCGGGGCGCTCCTGGCCGTAGGTCGCCAGCAGGGCCTGGGCCTCGATCGGGTCGCCCAGGCTGGTGCCGGTGCCGTGCGCCTCCACCGCGTCCACCTCCTCGGCGCGCAGCCGGGAGTCGGCCAGCGCCTGCCGGATGACCCGCTGCTGGGACGGCCCGTTGGGGGCGGTGAGCCCGTTGGAGGCGCCGTCCTGGTTGACCGCGCTGCCCCGGATCACCGCGTGGATCTCACGGCCGTTGCGCAGCGCGTCGGAGAGCCGCTCCAGCACCAGCACACCGACGCCCTCGGACCAGGTGGTGCCGTCCGCCGCCGAGGCGAAGGGCTTGCACCGGCCGTCGGAGGCCAGCCCGCCCTGCCGGTCGAACTCGGCGAAGATGTTCGGACCGGCCAGGACGGCCACGCCGCCGGCCAGCGCCAGCTCGCACTCCCCGCGCCGCAGGGCCTGCGCGGCCAGGTGCATCGCCACCAGGGAGGAGGAGCAGGCGGTGTCGACGGTGACGGCCGGGCCCTCCAGGCCGAAGGTGTACGCCACCCGGCCGGAGACCACGCTCATCGAGGTCCCGGTCAGCAGGTAGCCCTCCGCGCCGGGCGGGAGCTGGGCGCCCACACCGTACGTCGAGGCGTACGCCCCGACGAACACGCCGGTCGGGGAACCGCGCAGCTCGGGGGCGACCAGCCCGGCGGCCTCGAAGGCCTCCCAGGACGCCTCCAGCAGGATCCGCTGCTGCGGGTCCATCACCAGGGCCTCGCGCGGCGAGATGCCGAACAGCTCGGCGTCGAAGCCCGCGACGTCGTCCAGGAAGCCGCCGCGCGGGGCGTAGGACGCGTCCCCGACCCGCCAGCCGCGGTCGGCCGGGAACGGGGTCACGCCGTCGAAGCCCTCGGCGAGCAGGCGCCAGAGCCGCTCGGGGTCGTCGGCGCCGCCGGGGTAGCGGCAGCTCATGCCGACGATCGCGATCGGCTCGTCGGCGTCCGCGGCGAAGGCGGGTGCGGCGGAACCGGACCCGGTCGAGGCGGGGGCCTGGGCGACGCGGTCGGACAGTGCCTCGGCGAGGTGGTCGGCCAGCGCGTCCGGGGTCGGGTAGTCGAAGACCAGGGTCGCGGGCAGCCGCAACCCGGTCGCGGCGTTCAGCCCGTTGCGCAGCTCCACGGCGGTCAGCGAGTCCAGGCCGAGGTCCTTGAAGGCCTGCTTCGCGCCGACCGCGTCCACTCCGGCGTGGCCGAGCACGCTCGCCACGTGGGACCGCACCAGTTCCAGCAGCCGCGCACGGCGCTGATCGGCGTCCAGGCCCCGCAGTTGCTCCAGCACCGCGGCCCGGCTGCCGGCGCCCCGCTCGGCGGCGCGGCCCTTCGGGGCCCGCACCAGCGCGCGGAACAGCGGCGGAATCCCGCCCGTGCGGGGCGCCCGGAGGTCGAGCGTCACCGGAAGGAGATGCGGTACGGGCAGGGTGATCGCGCGGTCGAACAGGGCCAGGGCCTGCTCGGTGGGCAGACCGGAACCCGTACGCGCCGAGGACAGGTGGCCGGTCAGCTCACTGGCCTGCTCCCACAGGCCCCAGGCCAACGACTGACCCGCCCGGCCGGCGGCCATCCGCCGCGCGGCCAGCGCGTCCAGGAAGGCGTTCGCAGCCGCGTAGTTGGCCTGCCCACCGGAACCGAACGTCGCGGCCACGGAGGAATAGAGCACGAACAACGGCAAGTCCAGGTGAGCCGTCAGCTCGTCCAGGTTGAGCGCCGCCTCCACCTTCGGACGCAACACCGCCGACAGCCGCTCGGGCGTCAGCGCACCGAACACCCCGTCGTCCAGCACACCCGCCGCGTGCACCACACCCGTCAGCGGACGGGCAAGGCCTTCGAGGACCCGGGCCAGGGCGGCACGGTCGGCCGCGTCACACGCGACGACCTCCGCCTCGGCGCCCGACTCGCCCAGCTCGGCAAGGAGTTCCGCAACACCCGGCCCGTCCGCACCGCGACGGCTCAGCAGCGTCAGATGACGCACCCCGTGAACGGAAGCCAGGTGCCGGGCCAGCAGCCCACCCAGCGTCCCCGTCCCACCGGTGATCAACACCGTGCCCTCGGGATCCAACTCGACCGGAACAGCTGGCACGTCCAGCGACGAGGCCCGCACCAGACGCGGCACCGAAACCCCACCGCCACGGATCGCCGCCTGCGGCTCGTCACCACCGACGACCGCCGGCCACAACTCCCCCGAACCACCCAGCGGATCCAGATCCACCAGCACGATCCGGCCCGGGTTCTCCGTCTGCGCCGAACGCAACAGACCCCACACCGCCGCCTGCACCGGATCGGCCCCACCACCGGCGGGAACCGGAACCGCCCCACACGTCAGCACCGCCAACCGCGACGCCTCGAACCGCTCCTCCGCCAACCACCCCTGCACCACACCCAGCACGTGGGCGGTCACCACATGCACGTCATCCGAGACCGGCACCGGCAGCACCACCACCGGCGGCACCACCACACCACCGGACTCCACCTCACCCACCAGGCCCGCCACATCGACGAACCCCCGCAGACCGGCGACCTCACCGATCGCCACCCAATCCGACGAACCCGCACCGTCCCGAACCACCGAAACCGGAACCGGCACCCAGTCCACCGCGAACAACGCCTCCGGCCCACCCACACCGGCCGGCCGAAGCGCCTCCGCCGACACCTCACGCAGCACCAGGGAGCCCACGGACGCGACGGGAGTGCCGAGTTCGTCGGCGGCCAGGATCGCCACACCGTCGGCGGCCGGGCTCATGGCGACGCGCAGCGTGGACGCCCCGACGGCGTGCAGCCGCACGCCGGTCCAGGCGAAGGGCAGTCGGGTCGCCCCGCCCTCGGCGTCCACCAGGCCGCTGACGTGCAGTGCCGCGTCCAGCAGCGCGGGGTGCAGGCCGAAGCCGCCCGCCTCACCCGCCGCCGCCTCGGGCAGCGCGACCTCCGCGTAGACCGTGTCACCGACCCGCCAGGCGGCACGCAGACCCCGGAACACCGGCCCGTAGCCGTACCCGTTCTCGGCGAGAGCCTCGTAGAAGCCCTCCAGCGCCACCGGAGCCGCCCCCGACGGCGGCCAGGCGGCCAGCTCGAACTCCGGCGCCCGCTCCTGCGCGGTCACGGTTCCCACCGCGTGGCAGGTCCAGGGCGCGGTCTCGTCGGTGTCCGGCCGGGCGTGGATCTCCACCCGGGAGTCGCCGTCCTCGCCCGGGGCCGCCACCCGCACCTGGAGGTGCACGCCGCCCCGCTCGGGAAGCGGCAGCGGCGCCTGGAGCACCAGCTCCTCCAGCACCGGGCGGTCGATCTGCTCGCCCGCCCGCAGTGCCATGTCCACGAAGGCCGTCCCCGGCACCAGCGCCCGGCCCTGGATCGCGTGGTCCGCGAGCCACGGGTGGGTGGCCAGCGACAGCCGACCGGTCAGCAACAGGCTCTGGTCCCCGGCCAGTTGGACCGCAGCGCCGAGCAGCGGGTGCCCGGCCGACAGCTGGCCGACCGAGCCGACGTCACCGGACCTGGCGGCCGGGCGCGGCCAGTAGCGCTCGCGCTGGAAGGCGTACGTCGGCAGGTCCACCCGGCGGCCGGCCGGCAGCACGGCCGGCCAGTCCACGTCCGCGCCGGCCGTCCAGAGCCGGGCCAGGGCGGTCAGCGCGGTGCCCGCCTCGTCCCGCTCACGGCGCAGCAGCGGCGCGAACACGGCCTCGGCGTCCGACTGCCCGGTCAGTCCGCAGAGCACCGCGTCCGGTCCCAGCTCGACGTAGCGGGTGACGCCCTGCTTCCCCAGCGCCTCAACGCCGTCGGCGAAGCGAACAGCCTCCCGGACCTGGCGCAGCCAGTAGCCGGGGGTCGCGAGCAGCCCGGGCTCGGCGACCTCGCCGGTCAGATTGGAGACGACCGGCAGCTGCGGCTCGGCGAAGGTCAACCCGCCCAACACGGAGGCGAACTCGTCGAGCATCGGCTCCATCAGCGCCGAGTGGAAAGCGTGCGAGACCGTCAGTCGGCGGACCCGACGGCCCTCGGCCTTCCAACGGTCCGCGAACTCCTCGACGATCTCAGCCAGGCCCGAAACCACCACCGAGGAAGGCCCGTTGACGGCCGCGACATCCAGCCGCTCACCGATCTCCGACCGCACCTCGGCCTCGGTGGCCTCGACCGCCAGCATCGCACCACCGCTCGGCAGCGCCTGCATCAACCGCCCACGAGCCGCCACCAGCGCACACGCGTCCGCCAGCGAGAACACACCCGCCACATGGGCGGCCGCCACCTCACCGATCGAATGCCCGAGCAGGAAATCGGCCGTGACGCCCCAGGACTCCAGCAACCGGAACGACGCCACCTCGACCGCGAACAGCCCGGCCTGCGCCCACACCGTCCGGTCCAGGTCCTCGGCGCCCGCGAAGACGACGTCCTTGAGCGGCCGATCCAGCCGCGGGTCCAGCTCCGCGCAGACCGCATCGAACGCCGACGCGAAGGCGGAGAACGCCTCGTACAGCCCCCGGCCCATACCGACCCGCTGCGAACCCTGCCCCGTGAACAGGAACGCCGTCCGGCCCTCCACCGCGACACCGGAGACGGCGCCCTCGCCGGGCCGGCCGTCGACCAGCGCGGTCAGGCCCGCCTCGATCGTGGCCGCCGTGTCACCGACGGCCACCGCGCGGTGCTCCAGCCCCGCCCGGGTGACGGCCAGCGCGTGCCCGGCGGCCGCCAGGTCGGGCCCGGTCGCCAGGAAGTCGCGCAGTCGCTCAGCCTGTCCGCGCAGCCCGTCCGGGGTCTTCGCGGACACCGGCCAGAGCACCGTGCCACTGCTCTCCACCGGTTCCGGCGCGGGCAGCGGGTCGCCCTGCTCCAGGATGACGTGGGCGTTGGTGCCGCTGATCCCGAAGGAGGACACACCCGCACGGCGCGGACGGTCCGCCTCCGGCCACGGCCGGGCCTCCGTCAGCAGCTCCACCGCACCCGCCGACCAGTCCACATGGGGCGTCGGCTCGTCCACGTGCAGGGTGGCGGGCAGCAGCCCGTGCCGCATCGCCTGCACCATCTTGATCACACCCGCCACACCGGCCGCCGACTGGGTGTGCCCGATGTTCGACTTGATCGAGCCCAGCAGCAGCGGGAGTTCACGCCCCTGGCCGTAGGTCGCCAGCAGCGCCTGCGCCTCGATCGGGTCACCGAGCGGGGTACCGGTGCCGTGCGCCTCCACCACGTCCACCTCGGACGGGGCGAGCCGCGCCGTGGCCAGCGCCTGCCGGATCACCCGCTCCTGCGAGGGCCCGTTCGGCGCGGTGAGGCCGTTGGAGGCGCCGTCCTGGTTGACCGCGCTGCCCCGGATCACCGCGAGCACCTGGTGGCCGTCCCGGCGGGCGTCGGACAGCCGCTGGAGGACCAGCACGCCGACGCCCTCGGACCAGACGGTGCCGTCGGCCTCGGCGGAGAACGCCTTGCAGCGCCCGTCCGAGGCCAGGCCGTCCTGGCGGTCGAACTCGGCGAAGACCCCCGGGGTGGACATCACGGTCACACCGCCGGTCAGCGCCATCGCGCACTCGCCGCGCTGCAGCGCCTGGATCGCCCAGTGCATCGCCACCAGGGAGGAGGAGCAGGCGGTGTCCACGGTGACGGCCGGGCCCTCCAGGCCGAACACGTACGAGACGCGGCCGGAGAGGATGCTGGTGGCGGCACCCGTCATCAGGTGCCCCTCCGACTCCGGCAGGTCCATCCCGGCGCCGTAGCCGAACGCCGAGGCACCGACCAGGACGCCGGTGGACGAGCGGTGCATGGACAGCGGGTCCAGTCCGGCCGATTCGAAGGCCTCCCAGGACGCCTCCAGCAGCAGCCGCTGCTGGGGGTCCATGGCAAGCGCCTCGCGCGGCGAGATGCCGAACAGCCCGGCGTCGAAGTCGGCGGCGTCGTGCAGGAAGCCGCCGCGCGGCGTGTACCTGGCGTCGGCGACCTCGATCTCCCAGCCGCGGTCGGCCGGGAACGCGGTCACGCCGTCGAAGCCCTCGGCCAGCAGGCGCCAGAGCCGCTCGGGGTTGTCGGCGCCGCCGGGGAAGCGGCAGCTCATGCCGACGATCGCGATGGGCTCGCCGGTGTCCACGGCGGCCTCGGCGAGCGGCGCCACGGACGCGGCCCGCTCGAAGAGCAGCTCGTCGAGGTGCTCGGCCAGCACGGTCGGCGTCGGGTAGTCGAAGACCAGGGTCACGGGCAGCCGCAGTCCGGTGACGGCGTTCAGCCCGTTGCGCAGCTCCACCGCGGTGAGCGAGTCGAAGCCGAGCTCCCGGAAGGCGTGCCGGGCGCCGACCGCGTCCGCGGCGCCGTGGCCGAGCACGGTGGCCGCGCTGCCGCGGACCAGCTCCAGCAGTCGCGCGCGCCGCTCCTCGGGCGACAGCGGCCACAGCCGGGCCACCAGTCCGGAGTCCGCGCCCGCGCCCCGGCCGGCGGCCGCCCGGCGGGTCGACGGGCGGATCAGACCGCGCAGCAGCGGCGGCACCCCATGGGTGGAGACGGCCTGCGCGGCGGCCAGGTCCAGGACCGTCGGCAGCAGGTGGGGTACGGGCAGGGTGATCGCGCGGTCGAACAGGGCCAGGGCCTGTTCGGTGGGCAGACCGGAACCCGTACGCGCCGAGGAGAGGTGGCCGGTCAGCTCGCTGGCCTGCTCCCACAGGCCCCAGGCCAACGACTGGCCCGCCCGGCCGGCGGCCATCCGCCGCGCGGCCAGGGCGTCCAGGAAGGCGTTCGCAGCCGCGTAGTTGGCCTGCCCACCGGAACCGAACGTCGCGGCCACGGAGGAGTAGAGCACGAACAACGGCAGGTCCAGGTGGGCCGTCAGCTCGTCCAGGTTGAGCGCCGCCTCCACCTTCGGACGCAGCACAGCCGAAAGCCGCTCGGGCGTCAGCGCACCGAACACCCCGTCGTCCAGCACCCCGGCCGCGTGCACCACACCCGTCAGCGGACGGGCAAGGCCCTCCAGCACCTGGGCCAGGGCCGTACGGTCGGCCGCGTCACACGCGACGACCTCCGCCTCGGCACCCAACTCGCCCAGATCGGCAAGGAGTTCCACAACACCCGGACCATCCGCACCACGACGGCTCAGCAGCGTCAGATGACGCACCCCGTGAACGGCGACCAGGTGCCGGGCCAGCAGCCCACCCAGCGTCCCCGTCCCACCGGTGACCAGCACCGTGCCCTCGGGATCCAACTCCACCGGAGTCTCCGGCAGTTCCAGCGACGAGGCCCGCACCAGACGCGGCACCGAAACCTCACCACCACGGACCGCCGCCTGCGGCTCATCACCACCAACGACCGCCGGCCACAACTCCCCCGAACCACCCAGCGGATCCAGATCCACCAGCACGATCCGGCCCGGGTTCTCCGTCTGCGCCGAACGCAACAGACCCCACACCGCCGCCTGCACCGGATCGGCCCCACCACCGGCGGGAACCGGAACCGCCCCACACGTCAGCACCGCCAACCGCGACGCCTCGAACCGCTCCTCCGCCAACCACTCCTGCACCACGCCCAGAACCCGCGCGGTCACCTCATGCACGTCATCCGAGACCGGCACCGGCAGCACCACCACCGGCGGCACCACCACACCACCGGACTCCACCTCACCCACCAGGCCCGCCACATCGACGAACCCCCGCAGACCGGCGACCTCACCGATCGCCACCCAATCCGACGAACCCGCACCGTCCCGAACCACCGGAACCGGAACCGGCACCCAGTCCACCGCGAACAACGCCTCCGGCCCACCCATACCGGTCGGCCGAAGCGCCTCCGCCGACACCTCACGCATCGCGAGCGAGGTCACGGTGGCGACGGGCTCGCCCACGCCGTCGGCGAGGAGCAGCGACACGCCGTCCGCCGTGCCCTCGACCCGCACCCGGAGCACCGACGCTCCCACCGCGTCCAGCCGGACACCGGTCCAGGCGAACGGCAGCCGGGTGCCTCCGGCCTGGACGACCGGGGACAGCCCGACCGCGTGCAGTGCCGCGTCCAGCAGGGCGGGGTGCAGGCCGAAGCCGCCCGCCTCACCCGCCGCCTCCTCGGGCAGCGCGACCTCCGCGTAAACGGCGTCACCGACCCGCCAGGCCGCACGCAGACCCCGGAACACCGGACCGTAGCCGTACCCGTTCTCGGCGAGAGCCTCGTAGAAGCCCTCCAGCGCCACCGCAGTCGCCCCCGACGGCGGCCAGGCGGTGAGGTCCGGAGCGGAGTCGGCGGCGGCCTCGTCGGCCAGCAGCCCGACCGCGTGGCTGATCCAGACGGCGTCGCCGGTGCCCTCGGGCCGCGAGTAGACCTCGACAGTGCGCTCACCGGTCTCGCCGGCGGCGCTCACGCTCACCTGGATCTGCACCCCGGCGCGCTCGGGCAGCACCAACGGCGTGCGCAGCACCAGCTCCCGGATCGCCGGGGCGCCGGCCCGGCGGCCGGCCGCCCAGACCATCTCGACCAGCGCGGCACCGGGCACCACCACCCGGTCCAGGATGACGTGGTCGGCCAGCCACGGGTGGGTGGCCTGCGACAGCCGACCGGTGAGCAGCAGGCTGCCGCCGTCGGCCACCGTGACGGCGGCGCTCAGCAGCGGGTGGCCGACCGGCTCCAGGCCGACCGTGCCCGGGTCCCCGGCCACCGGGACCGCCTCCGGCCAGTAGCGCTCGCGCTGGAAGGCATAGGTCGGCAGTTCGAGCCGTCGGCCGGCCGGCAGCACGGCCCGCCAGTCCACGTCCAGGCCCACGACCCAGACCCGGGCCAGCGCGTGCAGTGCGGTGGCCACGTCCTCCCGGTCGCGACGGGAGACGGGAGCGAACACCCCTTCGGGGGCGGACTGTTGGGCCAGTCCGCAGAGCACCGCGTCCGGTCCCAGTTCGACGTAGCGGGTGACGCCCTGCTTCCCCAGCGCCTCAACGCCGTCGGCGAAGCGAACGGCCTCCCGGACCTGGCGCAGCCAGTAGCCGGGGGTCGCGAGCAGCCCGGGCTCGGCGACCTCGCCGGTCAGATTGGAGACGACCGGCAGCTGCGGCTCGGCGAAGGTCAACCCGCCCAGCACAGCGGCGAATTCGTCGAGCATCGGCTCCATCAGCGCGGAGTGGAAAGCGTGCGAGACCGTCAGCCGGCGGACCCGGCGGCCCTCGGCCTTCCAGCGGTCCGCGAACTCCTCGACGGTTTCCGTCAGGCCCGAAACCACCACTGAGGAAGGCCCGTTGACGGCCGCGACATCCAGCCGGTCACCGATCTCCGCCCTCACCTCGGCCTCGGTGGCCTCGACCGCCAGCATCGCGCCGCCGCTCGGCAGCGCCTGCATCAACCGGCCGCGAGCCGCCACCAGGGCGCAGGCGTCCGCCAACGAGAACACACCCGCCACATGGGCGGCCGCCACCTCACCGATCGAGTGCCCGAGCAGGAAGTCCGGTACCACGCCCCAGGACTCCAGCAGCCGGAACGACGCCACCTCGACCGCGAACAGCCCGGCCTGCGCCCACACCGTACGGTCCGGATCCTCCACGCCCGCGAAGACGACGTCCTTGAGCGGCCGGTCCAGGTGCAGGTCCAGCTCGGCGCAGACCGCGTCGAACGCGTCCGCGAACACCGGGAACGCCTCGTACAGCCCCCGGCCCATACCGACCCGCTGCGAACCCTGCCCCGTGAACAGGAACGCCGTCTGGCCCTCGACGGTCGCACCGGCGACCACGTGCCCCGACGGGGTGCCCCCGGCCACGGTGCCGAGCCCCTCGGCGAGGCCCGCCGCGTCCGCTCCGAGCACGACCGCACGGTGTGCGAGCGCGGCCCGGGCGAGCAGGGCGTGCCCGACGTCGGCCGGGTCCGGCTGCGGCCGCTCGTCGGCCCCGTCGCCGGAGCCGACGAAGGCCGCGAGCCGCTCGGCTTGGGCCCGCAGGGCGGGTTCCGTCCTGGCTGACAGCAGCCAGGGGACCACCGACGGCGCCGCCGCGGTCCGCTCGGCCGGGGCGGGGCTCGGCACGGCCTCGATGATGACGTGGGCGTTGGTGCCGCTGATGCCGAAGGAGGACACGCCCGCGCGGCGCGGCCGTTCGGCCTCCGGCCACGGCCGGGCCTGCGTGAGCAGTTCCACCGCACCGGCCGACCAGTCCACATGGGGCGTCGGCTCGTCCACGTGCAGCGTGGCCGGGATGACGCCGTGACGCATCGCCATGACCATCTTGATGATCCCGGCGACGCCGGCGGCGGCCTGGGTGTGCCCGATGTTGGACTTGATCGAGCCGAGCAGCAGCGGGCTGCCCTCCGGCCGGCCCTGGCCGTACGTCGCCAGCAGGGCCTGGGCCTCGATCGGGTCGCCGAGCCGGGTGCCGGTGCCGTGCGCCTCGACCACGTCCACGTCGCCGACCGACAGCCCGGCGTCCGCCAGCGCCTGCCGGATCACCCGCTCCTGCGCCGGGCCGTTGGGCGCGGTGAGGCCGTTGGAGGCGCCGTCCTGGTTGACGGCGCTGCCGCGGACCCGCGCCAGCACCCGGTGCCCGAGCCGCTGGGCGTCCGACAGCCGCTCGACCAGCAGCACGCCGACGCCCTCGCCCCAGCCGGTGCCGTCCGCCGCGGCCGCGAAGGCCTTGCAGCGGCCGTCCGAGGCCAGCCCGCCCTGGCGGTCGAACTCGCCGAAGGTGGCCGGCGAGACCATCACCGTGACACCGCCGGCGAGCGCCATCGCGCACTCGCCGCGCCGCACGGCCTGCGCCGCCAGGTGGAGTGCCACCAGGGACGAGGAGCAGGCGGTGTCCACCGTCACCGCCGGCCCCTCCAGGCCGAAGGAGTAGGCGACCCGGCCCGAGATCACACTGTTGGCGGTGCCGGAGAGCAGGTGCCCCTCGGCGCCCTCGAAGCCGCGCGCGCCGCCCCCGCCGTAGCCGGAGGACGAGGCGCCGACGAAGACGCCGATCTGCCGGCCGCGCACCGAGCGCGGGTCCAGCTCGGCGGACTCGAAGGCCTCCCAGGCGGCCTCCAGCAGCAGCCGCTGCTGGGGGTCCATGGCGAGCGCCTCGCGCGGCGAGATGCCGAACAGCCCGGCGTCGAAGCGGGTCGCGTCCGCGACGAATCCGCCCTGGCGGGCGTACGAGTCCTCAGCGTTCGAGCCCTCGGCGTTCGAGCCCTTGGCGTTCGGGTCCTCGGCGGCCGCGAACTCCCAGCCGCGGTCGGCGGGGAAGCCGGAGATGCCGTCGGCGCCGGTGGCGACCAGCTCCCACAGCCCGTTGGGCGACGCGATGCCGCCGGGGTAGCGGCAGCTCATGCCGACGATCACGATCGGGTCGTCGGCGCCGGCCCCGGCCGCGACGCCGGCCGGGACGGCCTCCGGGGCCGTCTCCAGGTCGTCCAGCAGCTCGCCGGCCAGGTGCTCGGCCAGCTCGCCGGGGGTCGGGTGGTCGAAGACCAGGGTGGCCGGCAGCGCCAGGCCCGTCTCGGTGCCCAGCACGTTGCGCAGCTCGACCGCGGTCAGCGAGGTGAAGCCCAGGTCCCGGAAGGCCCGGTCCGCTCCGACGGCCTCGGCGGTGCCGTGTCCGAGTACCGTCGCGACGCGTGCCCGCACCAGGTCCAGCAGGATTCGGCCGCGCTGCGGGGCGGGGGCCGCCGCGAGCCTGCGCACCAGGGCGGTGCCGCCCTCGGCGGCGGACTCCTCCCCGGCCGGGCGCTGGGCCGCCTCGGGCAGATCGGCCAGCAGCGGGCTGGGGCGGCTGGAGGTGAACGCCGGGGCGAAACGCTCCCAGTCCACGTCCGCGACCACCACGCAGGTCTCCCGCCGGTCCACCGCCTGGGCGAGCGCGGTGACGGCCGACTTCGGGTCCAGGGCGGGCAGTCCGCGCTTGCGCAGGAAGTCCTCCGCCTCGCCGCGCACCGCCATTCCGGCCTCGGCCCAGGGGCCCCAGGCCACCGAGAGGCCGGCCAGGCCGCGCGAGCGCCGCTGCTGGACCAGCGCGTCCAGGTAGGCGTTGGCGGCGGCGTAGAGCCCCTGCCCGCCGCTGCCCCAGACGCCCGCGATGGAGGAGAAGGTGACGAACAGCTCCAGGTCCAGGTCGGCGGTGAGCTCGTCCAGGTGCGCCGCGCCGGTCACCTTGCCCTCCGTGGAGGAGCGCACGTCGGCGGGGCCGGTCCAGTCCAGCGGTGCGGTCTCGGCGACGCCGGCCGCGTGCACCACGCCGGTCAGCGGGAGGTCGGCCGGGACGGCCGCCAGCAGCCCGGCCAGCGCTTGCCGGTCCCCGGCGTCGCAGGCGGCGACCGTCACCCGGGCGCCGAGCCCGGTGAGTTCGGCGACCAGCTCGGGCACGCCCGGGGCGGCCTGCCCGCGCCGCCCGGTGAGCACCAGGTGCGGCGCGCCGCGCCCGGCCAGCCAGCGGGCGACGGCGGCGCCCAGCGCGCCGGTGCCGCCGGTGATCAGCACGGTGCCGGACGGGGTCCACGGCTCGGCCGGGGCGTCCTCGACGGCCGCCCGCACCAGTCGGCGGGAGTAGACCCCGGCGCCGCGCACGGCGACCTGGTCCAGGCCCTGGTCGCCGGTCAGCACCGAGGCCAGCCGGGCGGCCGCCCGGCCGTCCACGGTGGCCGGCAGGTCGATCAACCCGCCCCAGCGGTCCGGGTGTTCGAGGGCGGCGACCCGCCCGGCGCCCCACACCTGGGCCTGGAACGGATCGCGCAGCGGGTCGGAACCGCCCACCGACACCGCACCGCTGGTGACGGTCCAGAGCGGCGCGCCGATCGCGGCGTCGCCGAGCGCCTGGAGCAGGACCAGCGAGGCGGTCAGCCCGTCCGGGCCGAGTGCGGTCAGCGACAGCACGCCCGCGTACTCGGCCGGCAGTTCGGCCAGCCGTCCGGCCAGCGCCGCCCGGCCCTCGGCCACCGGGTCGCAGCGGAACTCGACCGGCTCGGCCCCAGCGGCCCGCAGCGCCGCGAGCAGTCCGGCCGCCGCGCCCGCCCCGGCGCCCTCGGTCTCCTCGGAGGCCTCGGCGGGCTCCTCCGGCAGCACGACCAGCCAGCTGCCGGTGAGCTCGCC
The DNA here is from genome assembly GCF_042721415.1 of Kitasatospora sp. NPDC058444. NCBI lineage: Bacteria > Bacillati > Actinomycetota > Actinomycetes > Kitasatosporales > Streptomycetaceae > Kitasatospora > Kitasatospora sp. NPDC058444. The sequence continues at coordinate 99,383 of NZ_JBHXLL010000005.1, forward strand.
CGCGCCGAGCCCGTCCGTGACCGGCTTCCATGTGACGCGGTAGCGCCAGGAGTTGATGACCGCGTCGGCCCGGCGGCGGCGCCGCCAGGAGGACAGCACGGGCAGCAGCGGCTCCAGCTCGCCCGCCGCCTCGACGGCGAGGGTGCTGGCCAGCTCGCCCAGGTCCTCGCGCTCGACCGCGTCCCAGAACCGGGCGTCCAGGGCGTCTCCGCCGCCGTTCGCGGGCGCGGGGACGGGGCCCGGCTCGGGCCAGTACCGCTCGCGCTGGAAGGCGTAGGTCGGCAGCTCGACCCGCCGGCCGCCGCCCAGCACGGCCCGCCAGTCCAGCGGGACGCCGGCCGTCCACAGCTCGGCGACGGCACCTGCGACCGCCTGCGCACCGCTCCGGTCCCGGCGCTGCATCGGCACGAACACGCCGTCGGTGACGGTCAGTTGGGCCATGCCGCAGAGCACGCCGTCCGGCCCGAGCTCGACGAACCTGCGGACGCCGTGGCTCCGCAGGCAGGCCACGCCGTCGGCGAACCGGACGGTCTCCCGGACGTGGCGCACCCAGTAGTCCGGGGTGCCCAGGGTCTCGGCGTCGGCGAGGGCGCCGGTGAGGTTGGAGACGATCGCGATCCGCGGCGCCTCGAAGGTGATCGTCTCCAGCACCGCGCGGAAGTCCGCGAGCATCGGCTCCATCAGCGCGGAGTGGAAGGCGTGCGAGACCGCCAGCCGGCTCGTCTTGCGGCCCTCCGCCGCCCAGCGGGCCGCCAGTTCGTCGATCACGGCCGCGTCGCCGGAGACCACGACCGAGGACGGGCCGTTGACCGCCGCGACGTCGGCGCGTCCGGCGATCGCCTCGACGGCCTCGGCCTCGGTGGCCCGCACCGCGAGCATCGCCCCGCCGGCCGGGAGCGCCTGCATCAGCCGGGCCCGGGCCGCGACCAGCCGGCAGGCGTCCGCCAGGGAGAGCACGCCCGCGCAGTGCGCCGCCGCGACCTCGCCGATCGAGTGGCCGAGCAGCAGGTTCGGCACCACGCCCCAGGATTCGAGCAGCCGGAAGGTGGCGACCTCGACCGCGAACAGGCTGGTCTGGGCGTAGCCGGTCAGGTTCAGGTCCACGCCGTCGGCCGCCACCTCGCGGACCGGCCGGTCCAGCGCCGGGTCCAGTTCGGCGCAGACCGCGTCGAAGGCGTCCGCGAACACCGGGAAGCGCGCGTACAGCTCCTCGGCCATGCCGGCCCGCTGGGCGCCCTGGCCGGTGAACAGGAAGGCGGTGCCGCCGGGGACCGTGGTGGCGGTCTTCAGGCCGTCGAAGTCGGCCAGCCGGCCGAGGAGTTCGGCCCGGTCGTCGCCGACCAGCACCGCGCGGTGCTCCAGCGCGGCGCGGGTGGTGGCGAGCGCGTGGCCGATGTCGCGCGGGTCGGTGTCCGCGTCGGCGAGGAAGGTGCGCAGCCGCTCCGCCTGGGCCCGCAGGCCGTCCCGGGTGTGCGCGGAGAGCGGCCACAGGGCGAGCGCGGAGGTCTGCGCCCGCTCGGGCTCGGCGGCCGGCGGCTGCTCGATGATGACGTGGGCGTTGGTGCCGCTGATGCCGAAGGAGGAGACGCCCGCCCGGCGCGGCCGGTCCCGCTCCGGCCAGGGCCGGGCCTCGGTGAGCAGTTCCACCGCGCCGCGCGACCAGTCCACCTCGGGGCTGGGCTCGTCCACGTGCAGGGTGGCGGGCATGATCCCGTGGCGCAGCGCCTGCACCATCTTGATCACACCGGCCGCGCCCGCGGCGGCCTGGGTGTGCCCGATGTTGGACTTGATCGAGCCCAGCCACAGCGGACCGTCCTCCGGCCGCCCCTGGCCGTACGTCGCCAGCAGCGCCTGGGCCTCGATCGGGTCGCCGAGCACCGTGCCGGTGCCGTGGCCCTCGACCAGGTCGACGTCCCCGGTGGACAGGCCGGCGTTGGCGAGCGCCCGGCGGATCACCCGCTGCTGCGCGGGGCCGTTGGGCGCGGTGAGGCCGTTGGAGGCGCCGTCCTGGTTGACCGCGCTGCCCCGGACCACCGCGTGGACGCGGTGGCCCGCGCGCCGCGCGGTGGAGAGCCGCTCGACCAGGAGCAGGCCGACGCCCTCGCCCCAGCCGGTGCCGTCGGCGGCGCCCGCGTAGGAGCGGCAGCGTCCGGTCGAGGAGAGCCCGCCCTGGCGGTCGAACTCGCCGAAGGCCGCCGGTGAGACCATCACCGTGACGCCGCCGGCCAGCGCCTGCTCGCACTCGCCGCGCTGCACCGCCTGGACGGCCAGGTGCAGGGCGACCAGGGAGGAGGAGCAGGCGGTGTCGACGGTGACGGCCGGGCCCTCCAGGCCGAAGGTGTACGCGACCCGGCCGGAGATGACGCTGTTGGCGGTGCCGGACAGCAGGTGCCCCTCCGCGCCCGCCGTGCCGAGTCCGCCGGCGCCGTAGCCGGAGTTGGAGGCGCCGGCGAACACGCCGATCTGCGCGCCCTGGACGGAGCGCGGGTCCACCCCGGCCGATTCGAAGACCTCCCAGGCGGCCTCCAGCAACAGCCGCTGCTGGGGGTCCATGGCCAGGGCCTCGCGCGGGGAGATGCCGAACAGCGCCGCGTCGAAGCCGGTCGCCCCGGCGACGAAGCCGCCCTGCCGGGCGTAGCCCCCGTCGTCGGCGAGGTCCCAGCCGCGGTCGGCCGGGAAGCCGGTGACGCCGTCCTCGCCCTCGGAGACCAGCCGCCAGAGGTCGTCGGGGGACTCCACCCCGCCGGGGTAGCGGCAGCTCATGCCGACGATCACGACCGGGTCGTCGTCGGTGGCGGTGCCGGCGGCGGCACGGGCCTGCGCCGACGGCGCCTGCGGCTCGTCGAACAGCTCGCCGAGCAGGTACCCGGCCAGGGCGGTCGGCGTCGGGTGGTCGAAGACCAGGGTGGCGGGCAGCCGGAGGCCGGTCTCCGCGTTCAGCAGGTTGCGCAGCTCGACGGCGGTCAGCGAGTCGAAGCCGAGGTCGCGGAAGACCTGGTCGGGGTCGACCGCCTCGGCGCCGCGGTGGCCCAGCACGGCGGCCGCGCGCTCCCGGACCAGGTCCACCACGACCTGGTGGCGGTGCCCGGCGGGCCCGGCGGTGAGCCGCTGCCGCAGTGCGGCGCCCAGTTCGAAGTCGGGGGCCTCCGCCTCGACCGGCTGCGCCGCCTCGGGCAGGTCGGCCAGCAGCGGGCTGGGGCGGCCCAGGGTGAAGGCCGGGGCGAACAGGCCCCAGTCGACGTCGGCGACGGTCACGCAGCCCTCGCCGTGGTCGACGGCCCGGGCCAGGGCCAGGACGGCGAGGGCCGGGTCGAGCGCGTTCAGCCCGCGCCGGCGCAGGAAGTCGGCCGCCTCGCCCTGGACGGCCATTCCGGCCTCGGCCCAGGGGCCCCAGGCGATCGAGGTGCCGGCCAGGCCGCGGCTGCGGCGGTTGTCGACCAGCGCGTCCAGGTGGGCGTTGCCGGCCGCGTAGGCGGCCTGGCCGCCGCTGCCCCAGGTCGCCGCGATCGAGGAGAAGGTGACGAACAGCTCCAGGCCGTCGGTCAGTTCGTCGAGATGGGTGGCGCCGGCCGCCTTGCCGGCGACGACGGCGGCCAGGTCGGCGAGGCCGAGCCGGTCGATCGGCTCGTGCGCCGCGACCCCGGCGGCGTGCACCACGCCGGTCAGCGGGAGGTCGGCCGGGATCCGCGCGAGCACCGCGGCCAGCGCGTCCCGGTCCGCGACGTCGCAGGCCTCGACGGTCACCCGGGTGCCGGTGGCGGTCAGCTCGGCGACCAGTTCCCCGGCGCCCGGTGCGGCGGCGCCGCGCCGGGCGAGCAGCAGCAGGTGCGGCGCCCCGCGGCCGGCCAGCCAGCGGGCGACGGCCGCGCCCAGCGCACCGGTGCCGCCGGTGACCAGCACCGTGCCGGAGGGGGTCCACGGCCGCTCGGCGGCCCGGACCGGCTCCGGACGGCCCAGTCGGCGTCCGTACACGGCGGAGCCGCGCACGGCGACCTGGTCCTCACCGGTGCGTCCGGCCAGCACCGTGGCGAGCCGGTCACCGGCCCGGGCGTCCAGGGTGGCCGGCAGGTCGACCAATCCGCCCCAGCGGTCCGGGAGTTCCAGGGCGGCGACGCGGCCGAGCCCCCACACCCGGGCCGCCGCGGGGTCGCACGGCGGGTCGAACCGGCCCACCGAGACGGCGCCGGAGGTGAGCAGCCACAGCGGCGCTTCGATGCCCGCCTCGCCGAGGCCCTGGACGGTCGTCAGCGCCTCGGCGGCCGGGTCCGCGCCGGCCGGCAGCGCGACCACGCCGGTCAGGCCGGCCGGGTTCTCCGTCGGCCACGCCCCGGGCGCGCAGCGCAGGACGGTGGCGCCGGCGGCCCGCAGGGCCTGCTCGACGGCCTCCGCCCGCCCGTCCTCGGGGGCGGCGGACAGCAGCCAGTCGCCGGTGAGCGGGGCGGCGTCGCCGAGGCCGGTCAGCGGCTTCCAGGCGATCCGGTAGCGCCACGAGTCGACGACCGACTCCTGCCGCTGGGAGCGCCGCCAGGCGGCCAGCGCGGGGACCACCTCGTCGAGCAGGCCGGGGGCCTCCTCCAGCTTCAGGGTGGTGGCCAGCTCGGCGAGGTCCGCGCGCTCCACCGCCGCCCAGAACCGCTCGTCCCGCTCCGAGGCCTCGGCCGGCGGGGCGGCCGGGGCCGCCATGCTCCGGGGCCAGTAGCGCTCGCGCTGGAAGGCGTACGTCGGCAGCTCCACCCGGCGGCCCTCGGGCAGCACGGCGCGCCAGTCGACCTCGACCCCGGCCGTCCAGATCCGGGCCAGCGCGGTCAGCGCGGACTCGGCGTCGTCCCGGCCACGGCGCAGCACCGGGGCGAACACGCCCTCGGCACCGGCCTGTTGGGCCATGCCGCAGAGCACGCCGTCCGGGCCGAGCTCGACGAAGCGGGTCACGCCCCGGGCGGCCAGGCAGGCGGCGCCGTCGGCGAACCTGACGGCCTCGCGCACGTGCCGCACCCAGTACTCCGGGGTGGTGAGCAGGTCGGGCTCGGCGACGGCTCCGGTCAGGTTGGAGACGATCGCGATCCGAGGGCGGGCGAAGGAGACCGTCTCCAGCACCGCGCGGAAGTCCGCGAGCATCGGCTCCATCAGGGCGGAATGGAAGGCGTGCGAGACCGCCAAGCGGCTCGTCTTGCGGCCCTCCGCCGCCCAGCGGGCCGCCAGTTCGTCGATCACGGCCGCGTCGCCGGAAACCACGACCGAGGACGGGCCGTTGACCGCCGCGACGTCGGCGCGTCCGGCGATCGCCTCGACGGCCTCGGCCTCGGTGGCCTGGACGGCGAGCATCGCGCCGCCGGCCGGCAGCGCCTGCATCAACCGGCCGCGCGCGGCCACCACGGCGCAGGCGTCCGCGAGCGTGAGGACTCCCGCGCAGTGCGCCGCGGCGAGTTCGCCGACGGAGTGGCCGAGCAGGAAGTCGGGGGCCACGCCCCAGGATTCGAGCAGCCGGAAGCCCGCCACCTCGACGGCGAACAGGCCGGCCTGGGTCCACATCGTCCGGTCGAGGTCACGGCCCGTGCGGACGGCGTCCCCGACCGATCCGCCGAGGTGCCGGTCCAGTTCGGCGCAGACGGCGTCGAAGGCCTCGGCGTAGGCGGGGAACGCCTCGTAGAGCCCGCGGCCCATGGCGGCGCGCTGCGAGCCCTGGCCGGTGAACAGGAAGGCGCGACGGCCCTCGCCCACCACGCCCGTGACCGCCGTGGCCGGCTCGCCCTCGGCGAGCGCGTCCAGGCCCGGGAGCAACTCGCCGAGCACCACCGCGCGGTGGTCCAGGCCGGCGCGGGTGGTGGCGAGCGACCAGGCGAGGTCGGCGGGGTCCGGAGCCTCACCCCTGGCCTCGGCCTCGGCGAGGTGGTCGCGCAGCCTGCGGGCCTGGGCGCGCAGCCCGGCCGCGCCCTTGCCGGAGAGCGGCCACAGCGACGGCCGGCCGGCCGCGGGCGCCTCGGGCGCCTCAGCCGGGGCAGTCGGGGCGGCCAGAGCGGTCGGGTCGGCCGCGGTCGGGTCGGCCGAAGCGGCCGGCTCGGTGTCGCCGTCCGGCTCCGCCTCGCCCTGCGCCGTGGCGGGCGCGGGCGCCGCTTCGATGATCACGTGCGCGTTGGTGCCGCTGATGCCGAAGGAGGAGACGCCGGCCCGGCGGGGGTGGTCGGTCTCCGGCCACGGCCGGGCCTCGGTGAGCAGTTCGACGCCGCCCTCGCTCCAGTCCACGTGCGGGGTGGGCGCGTCCACGTGCAGGGTCGCCGGCAGCAGGCCGTGGTGGATCGCCTGCACCATCTTGATCACGCCGGCCACACCGGCCGCGGCCTGGGTGTGCCCGATGTTGGACTTCACCGAGCCCAGCCACAGCGGGCCGCCTTCGGCGCGCTCCCGCCCGTACGTGGCGAGCAGGGCCTGGGCCTCGATGGGGTCGCCGAGCCGGGTGCCGGTGCCGTGCGCCTCCACCGCGTCCACGTCGGCCGGGGAGAGCCCCGCACCGGCCAGCGCCTGGCGGATCACCCGCTGCTGGGACGGGCCGTTGGGGGCGGTGAGGCCGTTGGAGGCGCCGTCCTGGTTGACGGCGCTGCCGCGGACCACGGCGAGCACGGGGTGTCCCAGCCGCTGGGCGTCGGAGAGCCGCTCGACCATCAGCAGGCCGACGCCCTCGCCCCAGCCGGTGCCGTCGGCCGCCGCGGCGAAGGCCTTGCAGCGCCCGTTGCCGGCCAGGCCGTCGAGGCGGCTGAACTCCGCGAAGACGCTCGGCGAGGACATCACGGTGACGCCGCCGGCCAGTGCCAGTTCGCAGTCGCCCGCGCGCAGCGCGTGGACGGCCAGGTGCAGGGCGACCAGGGAGGAGGAGCAGGCGGTGTCGATGGTGACGGCCGGGCCCTCCAGGCCCAGCGCGTAGGCGATCCGGCCGGACACCACGCTGGCCGCGTTGCCGATGGCCAGGTGGGTGGCGGCGCCCTCGGGCAGGGAGTGGGCGCCCTCGGCGTAGCCGGAGGCGGAGGCGCCGACGAACACGCCGACCCGGTTGCCGGTGAGCGAGCGCGGGTCGATCCCGGCCCGTTCCACGACCTCCCAGGCGGATTCCAGCAGCAGCCGCTGCTGCGGGTCCATGGCCAGGGCCTCGCGCGGGGAGATGCCGAACAGCGCGGCGTCGAACTCGGCGACGCCGTCGACGAATCCGCCCTCGTCGGCGTGGTCGGACCCGGCGGCCGGCCAGCCGCGGTCCTCGGGGAACCCGGTGATGGCGTCCTCGCCCCGGGTCACGAGCTGCCACAGGTCGGCCGGCGAGTCCACGCCGCCCGGATACCGGCAGGCCATCGCGACGATCGCGATGGGCTCGCGCTCGCGCATCTCCGCCACCTGGAGCTGACGACGAGTGCGCCGGAGATCGGCCGTCACCCGCTTCAGGTAGTCGAGATACTTCTGCTCTTCCCCCACGCTGATCAACCCCTACTCCCGGCCCGTGGTGAACCGCAGCCGGTACCGATTACCCGTGAGACCGCAGCGATTCGAATCCTAGGAATTGAATCCGCGTGCGATACCCCTAGCCGACCCCAGAAAAAGGACTTCAGATGGCACGGGCCGTCCCGGGCCGTTCGCCGCCGGAGCGGGAACCGCATTCACGCGATTCCCGTTCCGGAATTCGGTCCGGAAATCCGCGCCGCCGGGCGGCACGGATTTCCGTCCGGTCGTTCAGCCGAGCCGCAGCGTGGTCTCCCCCGGCGCCCCGGCGTTCACCAGGGCGGCCAGGTTGCCGACGCCCTGCTGGTTCGCGAAGAGCATCTGGTGGGCCTCGCCGATCTGGTCGAAGGTGCCGCACCAGGTGATGCACGGGTCGAGCCGGCCGTCCGCCATCAGCCCGATGACCGCGCGGTTCTCCCGGGTGTTCGAGGCGTGCGAGCCCTGGAGGCGCTTGCTGCGCATCCACAGGTAGCGCAGGTCCAGGTCGCCGTTGTAACCGCTGGTGCCGCCGCACAGGACGACCATGCCGCCGTTCTCGCAGACGAACAGCGAGGTCGGCAGGGTGTCCTCGCCGGGGTGCTCGACGACGATCTTCGGGTTGCGGCGCTCCCCGAGGATCTCCCAGATCTTGGCGCCGAACCGGCGCGCCTCGGCCGTCCAGGCCCGGCCGGCCGCCTCGTCGTCGAGGTCCGGCAGCCGTCCCCAGTGGGTGAACTCCCGGCGGTCGATCACGCCCGCGGCGCCGAGGTCCAGGCAGAACCGGACCCGCTCCGGGTTGGAGACCACGGCGATCGGGATGCCGCCGAGCAGCTTCACGATCTGGATCGCCGCCGAGCCGACGCCGCCGGAGCCGCCCCAGATCAGCACCGGGTCGCCCGGGCGGACGTCGTGGGGGGCCCAGCCGGTCAGCTGACGGTACGCGGTGGCGCCGGTGACCAGGTAGCCGCCGGCGTTCTCCCAGGACAGGTTGGCCGGCTTGCGGTGGAGCTGGTGCTCGCGCACCAGGGTGTACTGGGCGAAGGAGCCGTAGTTCGTCTCGTAGCCCCAGGCCCGCAGCGACTTCGAGGCGATCGGGTCGACGCCCATCCGGACGTCCTCCGCGGTCTCGTCCCAGGTCGCGCCGGAGAGGATGACCTCGTCGCCGACCTTGAACTGTCTGACGCCCTCGCCGACGGCCCAGACGACTCCGGAGCCGTCGCTGCCGCCGATGTGGAAGTCCTCCTTCTCGCCGAGCATCCGCTGTCTCATCGCGATGACGTCGATGGGTTCACCCAGCGACGCCCAGACGTTGTTGTAGTTGATCCCGGCGGCCATGACGTAGACCAGCACCTCGCCGCGACCGGGCTCCGGCACGTCGACGACCTCGGTCTGCATCGCCTTGAGGGGCTCGCCGAAACGGTCCTGCCGGATGACGGTCGCGTACATCTGCTCGGGCACGTGGCCGAGCGGAGGAACCTCACCGAGTTCGTAGAGCGACTTGGACACGAACGACTCCTCTGGGCAGTATTCCGGAATTTCCGAGGACCGCCTCGCAGAGCAGTTCTGGGCCGGTTTCGGAACCGGCTGCCCTTCAACACGGTCGATTCGCGTGGATGAATGACGCGGAGGAACGACGGACCGGTCAGCCGAGCCTGGTGCGGATCCGGTCGACGACGGTGTTCGCGTGGGCGTTGAGGTAGAAGTGGCCGCCGCGGAAAACTTCGAGCTCGAAGGGGCCGGAGGTGTGCTCGGCCCACTTCCGGGCCTCGTCCACGGTGACCTTCGGGTCGTCGTCGCCGACCAGGGCGAGGACCGGCGCGGTGAGCTTCGGGCCGGGGTCGGGGCGGTAGGTCTCGGCGGCCCGGTAGTCGCTGCGCAGCACCGGGAGGACCATCCGCACCATCTCCTCGTCGTCGAGGAGGTTGGAGTCGGTGCCGTCCAGCCGCTTGATCTCGGCGAGCAGGCCCTGGTCGTCGAGCTGGTGGAACCGCTCGTCGCGGTGGGCGCCGGGGGCGCGCCGCCCGGAGGCCCACACGGTGTGCGGCACGATGCCCAGGTCCTCCAGCCGCAGCGCCAGCTCGTACGCCACGGAGGCGCCCATGCTGTGGCCGAACAGCGACAGCGGGCGGTCGGCCCAGGGCTTGACGACGTCGACCAGCTGGTCGGCGAGTTCCTGCACGGACTCCACGCAGGGCTCGTGGCGCCGGTCCTGGCGGCCGGGGTACTGCACCGCGAGGACGTCGACCTGGGGCGACAGCGCGCGGGACACCGGGAAGAAGTAGCTCGCGGACCCGCCGGCGTACGGCAGGCAGAGCAGCCGGTGCCGGGCCTCGGGCGCGGGGTGGTAGCGACGCACCCACAGATCGTCGATAGCGGCCATGGTGACTGGAATCCCTCCGGCGGTCGGCGTGGTGGGACCGCGACACCGGTGAGCCGCCGCCCGCGGACCTGCGGGCCGCGCGCGGAGAACCGTCTCACCTTGATCCGCGGGCGGGGGGCGCACGAGGGTTCGTGCCCGCCTCCGGTCGCCCGCTGTCCTGTCGGGACCTCAACGGCTCCTACCGTGACGGCGCCGGGCCCGACCGGACAACCCCTAGCCGCGCGGCGCGGGCGCGCACGCGCGGGCCCGCTCGGGCGGCCCCGGTAGGGGATGCCCGCCGGCGCCCCGGCCCGCCATCGGGCCGCTGGACTGCGGCGGCCGTGCGGGTGGTCGACCCACGCTAGTCGATCACGCCGCCCGGACAAGGGGGCCTCCTCGCGCCGGGGGGAGGTTAGGGGGCGGCCGGTGGCCAACTTTAGGGGTGTCGGCCGGATCGCTCCGGCGGACCGGACCCGCTGATTCCACCGGCGGAACCGCCGCCGGCATCCGCCCCGGCAACTCGACGGTCCACCGGCGGAACCCGCGGGCCGGTCAGGCAGAACGTGTGCGGAACGAGCGTCTCCGAATCCTTCCGGCATTACCGGAAGGGCACGATCCACTTCTCCTCACGCGGCCTGCACATCGCCGCCGAATGCACTGTCATGTTTCAGCCATCGAGAAGAAACGGAACGGCTGATTCAGCTCCACCCCACCGGTGACTTAACGCGCCGGACCGAAGGCCCTCAGCCGGCCCACCGCGTGATGGACCAGCAGGTGGCCCCAGACCTCCTGCTCGACCCCCTCGGGCGAGCAGGAGCGCAGCACCCGGACGGACCCGAGCTGGTCGTCCGTCAGTTCCCGAAGGGCCGTCACCCCCGAGCTCCAACCGCCGTGCAGCGCGGCCAGCTCGGCGGCGGGCGCCCGCACCGGGTCGAGGATCGTGGTGAGCAGCCGGCCGGGGCCACCCGCCGAGGAGTCCTCGACCACCCGCACCACCGCCACCCCCGCCCGGACGCGTCCGCGCCCGCTTCCACGCCCGCCGGCGCCCGTGCCCCCGCCTGCGCCTGCGCCTGCGCCTGCGCCTCCGTCGACGGCGACCCCGGTCAGGTACGAGCCGTCGAGGGCGGCCCCCGTCAGGTACGAGCCGTCGGACAGCTTCTGACACACCGGCAGCACCGCGTCCGGACCGGCCCGCCACAGCAGGTCCGCCCCGCCGGCCGAGGCCGCCCGCCACGACGCCGGATCGTCGAAGCCGCCGCGGTCGGCGAGCACCAGGTCGCCGCCGCCGAGGCGGTCGAACAGGCCGCGGGCCAGGTCCGGCGCGGCGGTCGACGGCGGACCCGCGGCCGCCGCGGTGACGGCGTTGCCGCCGCACTCGGCCAGCGTCACCAGTCGCACCCGCGGGTACCCGCCATCGGTCTCCGGCGGCCCGAAGTGCGCCAGGTTCTCGGCACTGTCCGGCACGTCGAGCACCGTGCCCTCGACGGCGACCAGGCGCCAGCCCCGGTACCGGGCTCCGCCGCCCCACCCCGCCCGACCGGCCCCCGCAGCCCCCTCGGCCGGCTGGACCGGCTGGACCGGCTGGACCGGCTGGACCGGCTCCGGCCGGGCGACCTCGGCGAACAACTCCCGGAGCGGCTCCGCCCCCAGCTTCAGCCGGGCCCGCGAGATCGCCGCCGTGCTGGGCACCTGCCCCGGCGCGGCGCAGCGCCTCCCCCAGGCCAGGCCCCCGGCGAGCGTCCGGGCGACCTCCCGGTAGCCCTGCCCGGGGAACAGGCACATCGTCAGGACGAAGTAGACCGTCACCTTCGGTGTCAGCAGCCGGTTCCGCTGCCCCTGCCGCCCGCACCGGGCCACCACCCGGTCCACCAGCTCCGGCGGGAACGCCCCGGTCAGCAGCCCGACCGCGATGCGGTCCGACAGTCCCCCGCCCGGCTCCACGCCGAACTGCCCTGGTCGCGACATCCGACACCTCCTGAAACCACGTTACCGACCCGGGGCCTAAGTCACCGGTGCGGTGCTGAACCGGATCCCTAGCCGAGGTCGTTGAAGTTCGCCTAGGGTGAAAGTAGATGCAGATCCGGGTACTCGGACCCGCCGGCGCCGCGCGCTGTGTACATTGCGCATCTGCGTGATCACGTGAAGTCATGGAGGCTCAAGGCACCACGGGGGAGTCAGCCTTTCCGTTGCGGTGGATGCAAGTCTTTTACACAACAACTCGGAGGCATTCTTGCTGATTCGAGCCGAACAGCATGAGGCGTTGGAGTATTTACTGGCTCTATTCGACGGACTGTCCAGCGGAAACGGGCGGGTGGTCCTCGTCAGTGGAACTCTGGGAAGTGGTAAAACCCAACTACTGCACGATTTCTCGGCGCTGGCGGCGAAAGAGGGGGCGCTGGTTCTCCAGGCGACCGGTTCACGGGCGGAGCGGGACCTCCCCATGGGGGTCGTCGAGCAGTTGCTGCGCTGCGCCGAACTGCCGAGCGAACTCGCCGCGGAGATCCCCGGCCTGGTCGCGGAGGCGTTCGGCGACCACCTGGGGTCCGGTCCCCGGTTCGAACGGCCGAGGGCCGTCGAGAACGAGACCATCCGCCGGCTCTGCAACGTCCTGCTGGGCGCCTGCGACGGCCGCCCCGTCGTGGTCGGGATCGACGACGTGCACTTCGCGGACGCCGCCTCGCTCCAGGCGCTGCTCTACCTCCAGCGGCGCATGCGCCCGCAGCGCATGCTCATGGTGCTCAACGAGTGGGACCGGCCGCAGCCCACGCTGCCGATGTTCCGCGCCGAGCTGACCCGCGCACCGCACAGCAGGATCCAGCTCAAGCCGATGTCCGAACGCACCATCCGCGACATCCTCGAACGGACCGCGGACCACGCGATCGAGCCGCGACTAGCCCCGGCCGTCCACCGGCTGAGCGGGGGCAACCCGATCCTGGTCCACGCGCTGATCGAGGACAACCACTTCGACCACGACGCCCACGACGAGCACGTCGACGCCGGCCACGGCCGGGCCCGGACCGACGACGCTCCGCACGTCGGCCGGTCGTTCGAGATGGCCGTCCTGGCCTGCCTCTACCGCTGGGAACCGCAGATCCTCTCGGTCGCCAGCGGCATGGCCGTCCTGCGCGAGCACGCCTCCCCGGCGCTGCTCGGCCGGCTGCTCGACCTCGACCGGCGGTGCGTCGGGCAGGCGTTGGAGATCCTCACCAACGCCGGCCTGGCCAACGGCGACGAGTTCCGCCACCCGAACGTCGCGGCCGCCGTCCTGGCCTCGCTCTCCCACGAGGAGCGGACGGCGCTGTACACCCGGGCCACCAGACTCCGGCGCGAACTGGGCATGGCCACCACGGACATCGCCGCCCAGATCGTCGCCGCGGGCGAGGCCGGCGGCGACTGGACCGTACCGATCCTCACCGACGCGGCCGAGCAGGAGCTGGCCTCGGGGAAGACCTCGACCGCACACCTCTACCTCAACCTGGCGCTGGCCGCGGCCAACGACGACCAGCACCTGGCCACCCTGCGCACGTACGTCCGCTCCACCTGGCAGACCAACCCCAGCGCGGTCGCCCCGCACACCCCCGCGCTGCGCGAGGCCCTGGTGGAGGGCAGGCTCACCGGCCGGGACGTCGTCGCACTGATCCGGGCCCTGCTGTGGCGGGGAGACCTCACCACCGTCTCCGCCGTCCTCGCGGAGGCCGAGCACGCGGACCTCACCCTCGGGCACGAGGACGGCGCCGAACTCCTGCACGTCTTCCACTGGTTCTTCGGCCCCTCCTTCACCCGCTCCTGGAACCTCGACGAACTCTGCGGCGGCGGGGCCGGCACCGCGGCCGGGGGCACCCGCCCGTCCGCGGCGGCGGCGATCGAGGTCTTCTCCCGGGCCTGGTCCCGGGGCGGCGACGCGGAGAGCGCCTCGCTCGCCGAACGCGTCCTGTCCTCCTGCCGGGTGGACGAGATGCCGCTGGAGGCGATCACCACGGCGATCCTCGCCCTCGCCGACGGGGACCAGACCGGCCGGGCACTGCTCTGGTGCGACGAACTGATCGGCCACGCCACCCGGCGGGGTGCGACCACCTGGCTGGCCCAGCTCAAGGCGGCCCGGGCCGACGTCTGCCTGCGCGACGGCGACCCCGGGGCCGCCGCCGAACTGGCCTCGGACGCCCTCTCGTTGGCGGGCGAGGAGAACTGGGGGGTGTCGATCGGCTATCCGCTGTCGGTGCTCATCCAGGCCCACCTCGCACTGGGTCACCTGGACGACGCCGCCAAGGAGGCCGGCCGCGAGGTCCCGAGCGCCATGTTCGAGACCGTGATGGGCATCCGCTACCTGCACGCCCGGGGCCGGCTCGCCCTGGCGACCGGTCGGACCGCGGAGGCGCTCGACGACCTCCGGACCTGCGCCCGACGGCTCAGGGTCTGGCAGTCGGACGTCTCCGCCCTGATCCCGCTGACCGCCAGTCTGGTCGAGGCCACCTTCCGGGCCGGCGATCCGGAAGCCGCCCGGGACCTGGCGGCCGGCCGGCTGGAGGAGCCGTCGCTGGACGACCGCAGCCGCGGCGTCCTGCTCCGCCTCCTGGCCGACCACGACGGCGACCGGGGCCGGGCGGAGCCCGCCCCGTCGCGCCGGGCGGTCGACGGCCTCCGGGCGTCCGAGGACCGGCTCGAACCGGCCCGGGCGGGGGCCCGGCCGGCGGCCCGGATGGAGGCCGGGTCGCGCCGGGTCCGGACCGGGTTCGTCCCGGCGGCGCAGCACGAGCCGTCCGGCCTCGGCGACGGGTTCGGGTACGACGAGCAGCCGTACGCCGGCGGGGCGGCACACCTCGGCGCGGACCGGCACACCGGCACCGGCCTCGGCGACGAGGACGGCCTCCGGGACGGCCACGGCCTCCCGGCGGACGACGGGCCGCGCGATGGCGTACCGCACGCGGCCGTTCCGCAGATCGCGGTCCCGCATGTCGCCGTATCGCATGCCGCCGTCCCGCTCGATGCCGTATCGCACGTCGCCGGCCCGCACGTCGCCGTCCCGCACGACGACGAGGCGGCGCTCCTGCTGGGGCCGTCGCCGGCCACCGCCCCGGGCGCGGCGTCGTGCTCGGTGCTCACCGGCCTGAGCCGGGCCGAGCTCCGGGTGGCGAGGCTGGCCGCACAGGGCGACAGCAACCGGGAGATCAGCGACAAGCTCTGGATCACCGTCAGCACGGTGGAGCAGCACCTGACGCGCATCTACCGGAAGCTGAACCTGAGCGGCCGGGCCGGCCTGGCGGACCTGCTCCGTGCGGAGCTGCTCCCCGCCGACGCCCCCGTCTTCCGGGACGCGCCCGGCGGCTCCACCCGGATCGGGCCCGAGGTCGGCTTCCACACCGTCGAGCTGGTGGGCTGCGCCGCCTCCTCGGTGGAGGTGCTGGAGGCCGTCGGCGACGCGGCCGGCCTGGGGGCCGACGGAGTCGCCGTGGGCTGAACCTGCCTGACGTGCCGCCGAGTTGACGGCACGCCGGACGGCGCTCGAACGGCACCGGGCACCCTCGCGGAGAGTCCGCGAGGGCGCCCGGTGCCGTGTCCGGTGTTGACCGGGCGCGGGCGCCGCGAGCGGCTCCGGGGCGACGGTCAGGCGAGGTCGCGCACCCGGCGGATCGACCCGGCGAGCAGGATCGCCGGGCTGACCAGACTGGACACCGCCAGCAGGAGCAGCGCCGTACGCGGCCCCCAGACCGTGGAGGCGGCGCCGGCCAGGACCGCGCCGACCGGGATGGCGCCCCAGGAGACGAACCGGACGGTGGCCATCACCCTGGGCAGCAGCTCCGGCGGCGTGTGGCTCTGCCGGTGGGTGCGGGTGACGATGCTGGTGACCACCACTCCCGCCGAGAAGCCCGCGTTGCCGACGGCGAAGACCAGCACCGCCCAGCCGGAGCCGGCCGCCGGCAGCAGGAAGGTGAAGAGCGCGGCGATCAGCGCCCCCCACCGCAGGGCGCCGCCGCTGCCGATCCGGGAGACCGTCCGGGGCGTGAGGGCGGCGCCGACCAGACTGCCCAGACCCCCGGTGGCCATCAGCGCGCCGACGGCGGCGGCCGGCGCGTCGAGGGTGCCGACCAGGAACACCGGGGTGAGCGTCATCAGCCCGCCCGCGACGAAGTTGACCGCGGTGGCGTAGGCGGCGCACGGTCCGATCACCGGGTGCCGGGTGACGAAGTGCCGGCCCTCGCGGATCTGCTCCCACATCCCCGCACCGGACGGCCGGGCGGCGGGCCGCCGCGCGCGCGGCAGGCTGCGCAGCAGGGCCGCCGAGACCAGGTAGCTGACCGCGTCCAGCACCATCGCGGCCGCGCCGCCGACGAGTTGAACCAGGACCCCGCCGAGCGGGGGACCGGCCAGCTCGGTCGCGGCGCTGCTGCCGGAGAGCAGGCTGTTGCGGGCGGTCAGCTCCTCCTTGGGGACGATCGAGGGCAGGAAGGTGGAGTTGCCGACGTCGAAGACCACGCTCGCCAGCCCCACCAGCAGCGCGACCGCCACCAGGTGCGGCAGGCCGAGGCCGCCCAGTGCGGCCGCCACCGGCACCGAGGCCACGGCCAGCCCGCGCACCAGGTCCATCCCCACCTGGGTGCCGCGCAGCGGGAGCCGGTGGACGAGGACGCCGGCCGGCAGTCCGACCAGCAGCCACGCCAGGTACCCGGCGCCGGTGACCAGTCCGACCTGCCAGGCCGTCGCGTGCAGGGTGAGCACGGCGATCAGCGGCAGGGCGACGCCGGTCACCTGGTCCCCGAGCCGGCTGACCAGCGATCCCGTCCAGTAGCGCCGGAACACTCCCGCCGAAGCCCGGCGCCGCGCCTCGTCCGCCGCTCCACGCTCCGCTCCGTTCTCCGCTCCGTTCTCCGTCGCGACCGCTGTCCGCGTCGTCACATCCACCCTCGGGCCCACCCCTTCTGTCACCACTGCCCACCCGCCCGCTCCTCACCGACTGCCTCACGGCGCTGGTCGCCGCGACCGCATGGCCGAGTTCACCGCCCGCGACGCCCGGGTCCACGGCAGCAGCACGCAACGCCGGGACCAGCCGGCCGCGTTCGCCGAACACGCCCGCGTCCCCTCCCCGCTGCTCTCCGACGCCGACCTCCAACCGGCCGCCGCGCGACGCCTGCCCACCTTCCGGGACCGCGGGCGTCGACCGGCTCAAGCGGCTCACCCTCGTACTGGACGCCACCCGCACCGTCCGTGGCGCGCTCCACCCGGTGACCGACCCGGCGGGGGTCCGTGGAGACGCCCTCGCTCTGATCGACGGGCTCGCGACACACTGACGACGGGCCGCCTCCGGCCCCGTCCCGACGCACCGGGCGTCCGCACAGCCGCCCGGGTCCTGACGTGCCCCTGCCCAACCCACCCGCCGCCCACACCCCGGCCACCAAACCCGCCCCGCCCGCCCCACCCCGACACCCCGCCCCACACACTTGGCCGAATCCCGCCGCGAGCCCCGACCCATCCGCCCGGCCCCACCGCCACAGCCACCCCCGCCGGGGCGCCCGGAGCCCTTGCACGACCGGCCCGCCGGGACGCCCGGCGCCGGCCCACGCGGCCGACCCCGCCACGACCCCGGCCCCGCCAGAGCCCGGCCCGGCCCCGCCATCCGCCCGCGGCCCGTGACCGACGCCGCCGGAAACAGTCCGGAAGGACCGGTTCCAATTTGTGACGTGACCCTGTCTAGTTCGTTCCCGTCCTGGTGTGGTGGGATGAGGCCTCACGGGGATGAAACCGCTGACGGGGGTGTACTGGTGCGGAGTGGATGGCTGCGCGAGCTGGACGGGGACGCGGCACGGCTGACGGCCGTGGGGCTGGTGCGACTGGGGGCCCAGGACTGGCTGAGCGGGGAGGCCGGGACGCCGGCCTGGGTGGGAGGACTGCGGGCGGCCTCGTTCGCCGACGCCTGGCTGGCGTTCGGCGACGGACCCGCGTCCGGGCTGCGGGTGCCCGCGCCGGCGGTACTGCGGGCCGTGGTGGCCCGGGCCGCCGAGCTGGTGCTGCGCTCCTGCCGGGAGGACGGGCCGACGGCGCTGGAGTGGCTGGGGCAGCGCTCGGCGGAGGCCCGCGAGCAGGCGCAGCGGGAGGGCGCCTCGCACCCGGCCGAGCCCTGCGCGCTGACCATGGTGTGGCACGGCGTCCAGGCGCTGACCGCCGAGGACGGGCCGGGCCACGCCCGCCGGATCGAGGAGCGCGGCGAGGCGTACGTGCGGGAGCGGCACCGCCGCCAGGACACCCTGGCGCTGGTGCTGTGCTGCACCCGGATCGCCGCGGCCGCACTGGTGGAGCTGTGCGAGGGCGATCCGGAACGGGTGGGCGGGTGGCTGGAGCAGGACGCGGCGCGTTCCATGCCGCGCGGCGGCCGGGTGCCGCTGTGGGTGCCGGGCCGGCCCGCCCTGCCGGCCGGCTGACGGCGCCGCTCGGGCCGAGCGGACCGGTCAGCCCGCTCTGGCCGGTCCGGCCGGTCCGGCCGGTCCGGCCGATCCGGTTCGACCTACCGCTCGGACCTCCGAACGGGCCGGTCAGACCGCGTCGAGCAGCCGGGCGACCTCCGTCATGGCCGGCCCCAGCGGCAGGTCGAGCCGGAGCGCGGCGAGTTCGTCGCCGCGCGTCGGCCCCTGGTTGACGATCGCGACCGGCAGCCGCGCTCGGGCGGCGCGGCGGACGAAGCGCAGCCCGGACAGGACCGCCAGGGAGGAGCCGAGGACCACCAACGAGCTTGCCGCGTCGACCAGTTCATAGCAGTGCTCGACCCGGGGCGGCGGAACGTTCTCGCCGAAGAAGACCACGTCGGGCTTGAGCACTCCGCCGCAGTCCGTGCAGGCGGCGACCCGGAAGCCGTCCACCACGGGCTGCGGCAGCTGCGCGTCGCCGTCGGGCCGCAGCTCCGCCCGGTTCGGCCGGAAGCCCTGGTTGAGTTCGTCCAGCCGCCGGTCCAGCTCGGCCCGGCTGCTGGTGCGGCGGCAGTCGAGACAGACCACCCGGCGGAGTCCGCCGTGCAGTTCGACGGCCTCCCGGGTGCCGGCCGCGTGGTGGAGGCCGTCCACGTTCTGGGTGATGACCGCCGCGACGTGCCCGGCCCGGCGCAGCCGTTCCACCGCGTGGTGCCCGGCGTTGGGCCGGGCCCCGGCGATCGCGGGCCAGCCGGTGTGGCTGCGGGCCCAGTAGCGGCGCCGGGCGTCCGCGCTGCCGGTGAATTCCTGGTACGTCATCGGGGTGCCACTGCGGCGGCGGCCGGTGGCGCCACGGTAGTCGGGGATGCCGGACTCGGTGGACAGCCCCGCCCCGCTGAGCACCACCGTGCCGCGCCGGTCCAGCAGCCGCACCAGGGCTTCCAGCCCCTCCTCCGGCGGAACGGCGGCCTGTCCGCCCGGGTGTTCGAACGCGTCCATACCCTCGAGGTTAGACCGACAGCGGCCCGTGGCTCTCCGCCCGGCCGGAGGACTCCGCGACGGCGCCGGCGGCGAAGGCCGTGATCCGCCCCGGGGGCGGGTTCCAGCCCCGGGTGGTGTCCACGGCCAGGCAGGGGGCGTCCCGCGCGATCGGCGTCCAAAACCCGATCGGCGACGCCGCCGCCCGGCCGGGGCTTGGCGCGGCTTGTTGACGAAAAGTCAGCAAGTTCGTCCCATCGCCTTGACGGCACCCGGTCACGGCTGGACCCTATGGACCCGGAAACGCCGCGCGCTCCCCGGTCCCCACCGCTCGGGAGCCGCGAGAGGACGTCTTCTCGCCCCCTCACCGAGGAAGAGGTTTTCCCATGCGCTTCAGCCGTCACCTCGCCGTCACCGCCGCCGCCGTCTGTGCGACCGGCGTGCTGGCCGCCGTCCCCGCCTCCGCGTCGTCGCAACCCCTCTCCGCCGGTCCGGTGCTCACCACCGGGGGCGCGGGCGGCACCGCCGTCGCCGTGGGCGACGCGCTGGCCGCGCCGCTCGCCGCCGGCACCAAGGCCACCTTCTACTCGACCGCGACCAGCACCACCGGCGTCACCTGCGCCACCTCGCAGCTCTCGGCCTCGGTGCTGAGCAACCCGGCGGCGCCGGGCAGCGCGACCGCGTCGCTGACCGGGCTGACCTTCGGCTCGTGCACCGCCAACGTCACCGGGGTCACCTCGGTGCGCAGCCTGACGGTCGGCAACCTGCCGTACGGGGTGACCGTCTCCGACGCGCCCGGCCTGCCGGTCACCCTCACCGGCGGGTCCGCCGGGACGATCCAGGCCACCGCGGTGCTGGACACCTGGTTCGGCACCATCACCTGCTCCTACCAGCTGAGCGGCGCGTTCACCGGCAGCGCCGACAACGCCGCGCACAGCCTGGCGTTCCGCACCGAGCACTTCGCCAAGAGCGGCGGCTCGACGCTCTGCCCGGCCGACGGGTACTTCTCCGCGACGTACGGCCCGGTCGGTGACACCAGCCAGCCGGGCGGCCCGGCGGTCTTCGTCAACTGACCGTCCCCGCAGCACGGTTGGGGCGGGCACTTCGCGGCGCCGTGAAGTGCCCGCCCCGACAGCCGTTCAGGCGCCCGGCTCCCGGTGGCGCCACCGCACCGGGTCCACGGCCCCCGCCGTGCCCGGTGCGGTCCGGCCCGGTGCGGTCCGGCCCGGCGCGGTCGGGGCCGGCGCGCGGTGACCGGCGGTGGAGAGCACCAGCATCTCGTCGGCCCCCGGCTGGAACTCGTAGGCCACCCGCTCCACCCGGCTGGGGACGCCGAGCCGCGCCAACTCCTCGCGCAGCACCGCCAGCCCCTCGTAGCGCGCTCCCGTGTCGTACACCACCAGCGGGAAGATCCGGACCTCCCGGCGCGCCACCCGGGCGAGCTCCAGCAGGGCCGCCCGGTGGAAGTCCTCGTCCAGCCGGTTGCCGTACGAGAACAGCAGGTGCGAGCTGAGTACCAGGTCGAAGGAGTCGTCGGCGAAGGGGAGTTCGGGGAGCGAGCCGGCCACGTAGCGCTCCGGGCGGGCGGCGATGTCGGCACCGAAGGCCCGGGCGTTGGCGGTCCACCGCCGGATCATGTCGTCCGCGTCGGCGTACCAGGACCAGACGTACCCCGCCGTCTCCTTCACCAGCCGCTCGCGCTTGAAGACGGTCTCCCGCTCCACCAGCAGGCCCAACTCCTCGCGGTGCTCGGCGTACTGGCGGTCGGCGGCGACGGCGTCGATGCCGCGCCGCCCGGCCTCGGCGACGAAGCCCGCCGCACCGGCCGGGCAGTCCAGGATGCGCTGCTCCAGGTCCCGGTCGTCCAGCGCGAACATCGCCCGGTACTCCGCGAAGGAGCGCGCGCTGACCAGCACGGCTCAGCCCCTTCCGACGAACGGCATGGTGGTCGGCAGCACCACCAGGGACTGGATGGTGGTGCCCGGCGGCTGCGAGGCCATCAGCACCAGCGCCTCGGTGAAGCGGTCCACCGGGATGGTCGCCTCGACGGCCATGGTCCGGTCGGCCTGCATCGCGGCCGGTTGCGGGCCGCCGTCCACCGGGGTGACGTTGCCGACGTCGATCTGCCCGCAGGAGATGCCGTACGGCCGGCCGTCCAGGGCGAGCACCTTGGTGAGGCCGAGGACGGCGTGCTTGGCGGCGGTGTAGGCGATCGAGTTGGGGCGGGGGACGTAGGCGGAGGGCGCGCCGTTGTTGATGATCCGCCCGCCCTGCGGGGTCTGGGTGCTCATCACCCGGAAGGCCTCGCGGGCGCAGAGGAAGCCGCCGGTGACGATGGTGTCCAGCACCCGGTTCCAGTCCTCGAAGGGGGTCTCGGTGATCGGCCGGCGCGGGGCGGCGGCGCCCGCGTTGTTGAACAGGAGGTCCAGCCGGCCGTACCGGCCGAGGACGGTGTCGAAGAGCCGGGCGACCTCCTCCGGGCTGCGGATGTCGGTCGGGACGGGCAGCACCCGGTCGGCGGCCGGGCCGGCCAGGGCCGCGGTCTCCTCCAGCGCGTCCTTGCGGCGCCCGGCGACGGCCACGGTCCAGCCGGCCGCCAGCAGGGCCAGCGCCGAGGCCCGGCCGAGCCCGCTGCCCCCGCCGGTGACGATCGCCACCCGCCCGTGCGGTACGGTCACGCCGCCTTCCTCTCCCGTGGTGGTCACGGCGTCCACTCCTCCCCCTCGTTGACCCAGATCCGCAGCATCCGCCGGGCGTACGGCCCGGGTTCGTCGACGAACGGCGAACGCCCGTGCAGCACCCGGCTGTTGCGGATGATCAGCAGGTCCCCGGCGGCCATCGGCAACCCGAAGGCGATCTCCGGCCGGTAGAGCACCTCGTCCAGCACGCCGAGCGCCTCCCACTGGCGGTCCGACAGTTCCGGTCCGCCGCGGTCGGGGGAGGAACGGACGGTGCGGGTCTGGTAGTAGCAGCCGATCGTCCCGTCCTTGCGGTCGTACAGGATGGGGGTGACCACCACCTGGGGGCCGGCCCGGCCGCTGCGCTCGAAGGTCCAGTCCTCGCGGAGCGTGGCCAGCGCGTCCGGCCGCTCCTGCCGGATCAGGTCGTGCACGTGCCGGGCGCTGGCCAGCTTGGTCAGCCCGCCGCCGTCGAAGGCGGGCCGCAGGCAGAGCAGGACCAGCAGGTCGCAGGTGTCGCAGTGGAAGCCGAGTTCGGTGTTGCCGTCGCCGTCCTGGTCGTGCAGCACCGAGGTGAGGTCGCCGCGCCCGTTCTGCGGGACGATCCGGCCGAAGTCCTCCAGCAGGAAGGAGAGCACCTCGGTGATCTCCTGCTCCGGGTGGGACGGGTCCACCAGGCCGCTCACATGGGTGACGCCGACCGAGTCGGCGGCGTTCCGGACGAACTCCCGCAACCGGCCCCGCACTTCCCCGGCCGCGTCCCACCGCCCGGCCCGCGCGTCGGCCCAGAGCAGCCGCCGCTCCCGCTCCCCCAGCGGGAGCGACCAGAGCTCCCGCCGGGCATCCAACTCCAGGCTGCTCCAGCCGATTTCGGTCACCGCGTCCATGTCCTCTCCTCTCCCTACCGGCCGCCGGCCGAGACGGCCTTCGCCCACAACTCCAGGCCCTCGTCGATCTGTTCGGCCGTGACGACCAGCGCCGGGATCATCCGGACGACATTGAGGTGGATCCCGCACAGCAACAGCAGCAGCCCGTGCTCGGCCGCGGCCTGCTGGGCCCGCCGGGCGGCGTCCGGGTCCGGGGTGCCGTCCGGGTGGCAGAACTCGCTGGCGGCCATCAGCCCGAGCCCGCGGACGTCGGCGATCCCGGGCGTCCCGGCGGCCACCGCCCGCAGCCCGGCCAGCAGTCGGGCGCCCTGCTCGGCCGCGTTCTCGACCAGCCGCTCCTCGCGCAGCACGTCCAGCGTGGCCAGGGCGGCGGCGCAGGCCACCGGGTTCCCGCCGTAGGTGCCGCCCTGCGACCCCGGCCAGGCGCGCCCCATCAGCTCGGCGGGCGCGGCGATCGCGGACAGCGGGAAGCCGCTGGCCAGCCCCTTGGCGGTGATCAGGACGTCGGGGCGGAAGCCGGCCCCGTGCGGGTGGGCGCTCTCGTGCTCGTGGGCCCAGAAGCGGCCGGTGCGGCCGAAGCCGGTCTGCACCTCGTCCACGACCAGCAGGATGCCGTGCCGGTCGGCCCGTTCCCGCAGCCCGGCCAGGAAACCGGGCGGGGCCGGGACGTAGCCGCCCTCGCCGAGCACCGGCTCGACGAACATGGCGGCCGTCTCGGCGGGAGCGGAGACGGTGGCGAGCACCTCGTCCAGTCCGCGCAGGGCGTGCGCCACCGCCTCGTCCTCGGACAGGCCCAGCCGGAACGCGGCCGGGAAGGGCGCCACCGCGACCCCGGGCATCAACGGGCCGATGCCGGCCCGGAACCGGGTACCGGCCGTGGTGAGCGAGGCCGCGCCCATGGTCCGGCCGTGGAAGGAGCCCTCGAAGACGATCACGTTCTGCCGTCCGGTGGCGTGCCGGGCGAGCCGCAGCGCGGCCTCCACCGCCTCGGTGCCGGCGGTGGCGTAGAACAGCGAGTCCAGGCCGCGTGGCAGCACCTCGCCGAGCCGCTCGGTGAGCGTGAGGAGCTGGTCGTGCAGCACGGTGGTGTACTGCCCGTGGATCAGCCGGCCGGCCTGTTCCCGGACGGCCTCGACCACCTTCGGGTGACAGTGGCCGGTGCTGGTCACGCCGACGCCGGAGGTGAAGTCGAGGTGGCGGCGGCCGTCGGCGTCGTAGAGGTGGAGTCCTTCGCCGCGTACGGCGACGACCGGGGTGGCCTGCTTGAGCGCCGGGGAGAGCTGGGACACGGGGCCTGCCTTCACGGGTTGGTCCTGCCTTCGGGGATGTCGTCACGGGTGTCGTCACCGGCGACGTCACGGGTGTCATCACAACTGGCCGCGCTCGGGTCGGCGGGCGGCAGGTAGCCGGCCTCGGCGGCCCAGGTGAGCGCGGCCGACCACCACTGCGGGGTCGGCGCGGCGAAGCGCACGCCCAGCCGGTCGAGCACCGCGGTGGTGTACGCGCTGTCCACCAGCACCCGGCGCTCCTCCTGCGCCGCCCACGCGGCGGCCACCCGGGCGGCCGTCGGGTGGCGGCGCTCGGCCCGGGCCAGGGCGGCCGCGAAGCCCTCCTCGTCGGTGAGCCGCACCCGGTGGCCGTGCCAGGAGAGCCACCGCACCAGCTCGTCGTGCGGAACGGCGTGCGGCGTCTCCACGTGGTACGCGCCGGGCGCGGCGTACGGGTCGAGGGCGATCGCGGCGATCCCGGCGGCCACCGTGTCCACGTACGAGAACGCGAAGGCGGTGTCCGGCCGGCTCGGCGCGGCGCCGGCCAGCAGGTAGCCGCGGATCAGCTGGTAGATCCGGTTGTCACCGGCGTTGGCCTGGAACGCGCCGGTCCAGCTGTGCGCCGCGATGTGGCCGCTGCGGTGCAGGTAGACGGCGTGCCCGCGGCCGGCCCAGGCCCGGACGGCCCGCTCGGCACGGTACTTGGTCCGCTCGTACGGGGTGCGGAAGTGCTGGCCGATCTCCAGGTCCGCCTCGCTGAAGCGGCGCGGCGGGCCGTCGACGCCGCCGGCGACGGCGAGCGTGGAGACGTGGTGGACCCGGGCGTCGGGCGCGTTCTCCCCGACCCAGTCGAGCAGCCGCCGCACCGCCGTGTGGTTGGTGCGCTCCAGCTCGTCGGGCGAGGCCACCAGCCGGACGTCCGCCGCCGCGTGCACCACCAGGTGGGCTCCCCGGGCGAGTTCCAGTCCGGCCGGGGAGAGACCGAGGCCGTCCCGGTCGATGTCCCCGGCGAGCGCGCGGGCGGGGCCGGCCGCCCCGGCGCCGATCCGCTTCAGCGCCTCGGCGTCGTCCGCGGCCCGCACCAGGCAGGTGACCTCGGCGCCGCGCCGGAGGAAGTCCGCCAGCAGGTGCCGCCCGAGGTAGCCGGTGGCGCCGGTGAGCAGCACCCGGGCGGGTTCGCGCACCCTCGTCCGGGCGGTCGGGACGACGCCGGGGTGCAGCAGTTGGCCGGAGGTGGAGAACGGAGACCGGACGGGCGGTGCGGCCTCCGGTGCCCGCGCCTCGGCCGCCACGGTCCGGGCGAACCGCGCGGTGATCCGCTCGGCGGCGGGGTGCGGCAGGCCGGGCCGGCCGTACACCAGGTCGGCGACCAGCCGCTGCTCCACCACCCGTGCGGTGAGGCGCAGTTCGTACAGCGGGTCGCCCCCGGCGCAGCGGGCCGTGCCGGCCTGTTCGGCGGCGACCGTCCAGTCCAGCGCGGGCTCCTCCGGCAGCCGGAAGGTGCCGAGGAAGTTGAAGCCGACGGCGGGCCGTTCGCCGGACGCGTCCATCGGCCGGACGGGCGCCTCGCGCAGCCGCCGCGCCACCGCGTCCGGGGTCGCCCCGGCGTCCAGCCCGATGTGCTTGACGGCGGTGAACCAGCCGACGGTGTCCAGGAATTCACCCTCGTCGCCGCCCGCGTCCCGGCCGTGGGTCTCGACCTCCACCGCGAGCCGGGGGTGTCCGCGATCGGCGGTGACGGCCCCGGCGAAGGCGGCCAGCAGTACGGCCTCCAGCCCGGCCCCGGCGCCGTGCCGGGCGATCAGCCGGCTGGTGGCCTCCGGGTCGAGCGCCCAGCTGAGCACACCGGGCTCCTGGAGCTCCCCGGCGGCGGGCTCCCCGAGGAGCGACTCCCCGACCGCGGCCGGCGCGGCGGCGGGCTCCCCGACGGCGGGCTCCTCCGGCACCGGCTCGCCCTCGGGAGACGAGACCGTGGGACACGAATCCGCGGGAGACGAGACCCCGGGAGAAGAGACCCCTGGAGACGAGACCGCCGCCCAGGCGTAGAAGTCCGCGGTGGGCGGCAGGTCGGCCGGCTTCCGGTCGAGCACCGCCCGGTACGTGTGCGCCAGGTCGTCCAGCAGGATCCGCCAGGACAGTCCGTCGACCACCAGGTGGTGCGCGATCAGCGCGAGCCGGTCGTCCGTGCCGGGCGGACCGGTGAACAGGTGGGCGCGCAGCAGCCGGCCGGCCGACGGGTCGAGGCTGCGGTGGAGTTCGGTGCAGACCCCGGCGACGGTGTCGGCGATCTCCCCGGCCGCGTACGGGATCCGGGAGAAGGAGACCGGGTCGAGGTCGGCCACCGCCCGGAGCTCGCCGCAGCCGTCCGGGGTGACCGGCCGGCGCAGCGCCGGGTGCCGCTCCAGGACGGCCGAGACGGCCGCCGAGAGCGCCTCCGGGTGGACGGTGGTGCGGCAGCGCAGCAGCACGGACTGGTTCCAGTGCCGCGGCTCCCGCAGCGACCGCTGCCGGTACAACCAGCGTTGCGCCGGGGCCAGTTGATACCTTCCGGTGCCACCACGCGGGGTCGGGAGGGACGGCGCGGCCGGGACGGCGGCCGCCGCCAGGCCCTCGGCCGTCGGGTGCCGGTAGAAGTCCTCGTAGGCGACCCGCAGGCCGGAGCGCCGCAGGAAGGCGATGGTGCGCATGGCGAGGATGGAGTCCCCGCCGAGGCTGAGCACGTCGGTGCGCGGCCCGACCGCGGGCAGACCGAGGGCGCCCGCCCAGAACCGGGCGATCTCCCCGGCCGGGCCGCTCCCGGCGGAGCCGCTCGGCTCCGCATCGCTCCACGCCGAGCCGCCCGGCTCCACGCCGTTCGACTCCGCCCGGGCTTCGATCAGCTCGGCCGCCAGCCCGGCCAGCCGCTGCCGGTCGAGCTTGCCGTTCGGCCCGACCGGGAACCGTGGCAGCACCAGGATCGGCTGCGGCACGGAGTAGCCGGGCAGCCGGTCCCTCAGGTGCGCCCGCAGCTCCTCCAGCCGCTCCTCCCGCTCCGGTCCCTCGGCCCTTCCCAACAGGCTGACGACGCCTATCAGTTGGTTGCCGAGCGCGGTCTCCCGCAGCAGCGCCGCCGAGCGGGCGACGCCCGGGTGGCCGTCCATGGCCCGCTCGACCTCGGCGAGGTCCACCCGGTAGCCGCGGATCTTCACCTGGCGGTCCACCCGGCCCAGGAAGACCAGGTCTCCGTCCGCCCGTCGGCGGCACAGGTCACCGGTGCGGTAGACGAGTTGGCCGTCGTGCCGGACGAAGCCGCGCGCGGTCTCGTCCGGCCGGCCGTAGTACCCGGCGGTCACCCCCCTGCCGCCGATGAGCAGTTCGCCCACCGAGCCGTCCGGCACCGCCCGGCCGGCGGCGTCCACCACCGTCAGCCGCACCTCGCCGATCCCGGTGCCGATCGGTACGGTCGGCTCCTCGGCGGGCAGGTGACGGGCGGAGGTGACGAGCAGGCAGGTGGCGCCGACGGTGGTCTCGGTCGGGCCGTAGTGGTTGGCCAGCCGCGCGGTGGTGCCGCCGTCGAGCAGGGTGGCGGCCAGCGGGCGGGGCAGTGGCTCGCCGCCGAGCAGCACGGTGTGCAGCGGCGGGGAGTCGGCCGGACGGCCCTCCAGCAGGGCGGTCAGGTGCGAGGGGGTGGTCTTCAGCACGTCCACCCGGGCCCGCCGCAGCGAGGCCCAGAAGGCCTCCGGGTCGCGCACCTCGCGGTCCGGCACGAGGTGCACCGAGCCGCCGGTGGCCAGCGCGAGCAGCCAGGCGGTGTGGCCGAGGTCGGCGGCCAGGGTGGTGACGTGCGCGGCGCACGGCGCGTCGGCCTCGGTGAGGTCGAGGCGCCCGGCCAGCGCCCGGGCGTAGTGCACGGCGTTGGCGTGGGTGACGGCCACCGCCTTGGGTTCGCCGCTCGACCCGGAGGTGAAGGAGAGGTACGCGAGGTCCTCACCCCGCACCTCGGGGGCCACCCAGGCCGAGGCCGACAGTGCCGCAACGTCCGCCGCCTTCCCGTCCGCGACGCCCGTCACCGCCCCGGCGTCGGTCACCGCCCCGGCCCCGACGTCCCTCACCGTCCCGGCCTCGGCCTCCGCCGCCCTCCCGGCCGCGACGTCCACCACCTCTCCGCCGAGCCCGCCCTCGGTGGCCAGCACCCGGGCCACCCGGACGGAGGCCAGCCGCCGGGCCAGGTCGGCCGCCGACCAGTCCGGGTCGGCCAGCACGGCCGCCGCGCCCGAGCGCAGCACCCCGTACAGCAGCACCAGCATCCGGGCGTCCCGGGGGCCGACCAGGGCGACCCGGTCGCCCCGGCCGGTGCCGGCGGCGGCCAGCCGGGCGGCGATCCGGTCGGCCGCGGCGTCGACCGTGCGGTAGTCGAAGCTGCGGATCCCGTCGCCCAGGGCGGGCCGGTCGGGGTGGGCCCGGGCGAAGTGCGCGAGCAGCTCGGGCAGTGAGCGGGCGCGGCGGGCGGGGTCGGTCGCAGGGCCGCAGGACGCGGACGGGAGGTGCTGCGTCGCGGAGGTCACGCCGACTCGTCCTCCGTCCGGCCTGTCCGGCCCGCCCGGGCGGGCCCGGCGACCACCCCCGGGTCACCCACCAGGTAGCCGTCGAGCAGGGCCCGCTCGGGCAGCCGTCCGGCCAACTCCCAGGCCAGCATGCGGTGCAGGCCGTCGAGGTGGATCAGTCCCGACCGCACCGCGAGGTCCCCGTAGTCGGAGTGGTCGACCGGGGCGGTGCTGAGGAAGACGGGCGTGAACGGCGCCCACCGCAGCAGCCGCAGCTTCGCCGCGCAGACCGGGTTGGCGGCGCTCCAGGCGGCTCCGCCGGCGCGGACCCGCTCGGCCGCCTCGGCCACCGTCAGCCCGGAGCGCGGCACCGTTTCGAGCTCCCCGCCCTCGCTGAGGTGCCAGGGCAGCACGACGTTCAGGACGTCCGCCCGGGAGAGCCGGATCCGCCACCAGCCGCCGGGGATGCGGTCGGCACGTTCGAGGTTCTCCTCGCCATAGATGTTGCTGTTCGCCTCGTGGGCCCGCTCCACCGGGTGGTCCCGCAGGTAGGCGTCGTGGACCTCGGGGAAGGCGACGGCGGTGACGATCTCCACGGCAGTGCTCCTCAGACGGTTCCGGTGAACTCGGTGCGAGCGTGGTCGTCGCCCGTGGACTCGGTGCGAGCGCGGTCGCCGCCGCCGGTGTACTCGGCGCGAGCACGCTCGCCGCCCGCGTACTCGATGCCGGCACGCTCGCCACCCGCGTACTCGGTGAAGTGCCGCTCGGCGAACAGCTCGGGCCACTGCCCGTCGGCCAGGTCCAGTTCGCGGGCCCGGGCGAGCATCTGCCGCCAGTACGGCTTCACCGGGCGCCAGCGCGCCCCGACCTGGCAGTAGGAGGCGTCGACGAAGTACCGGGGGCGGCCCGGCCCTTGGGGCGCCGGCCTGCGGGTGTGGAACAGCGCCGAGTTGAGCAGCACCGTCGAGCCGGGCGGCAGCCGGTCGATGACCACCTCGCCGGGCAGTTCCGCGGTGCCGTGGTGGGCGAAGGCGGACTTGTCGGCGGCGCGCAGGTGCGAGCCGGGCAGCACGGCCAGGCTGCCGACCTTCTCGTCCAGTCCGCCGAGGTAGTGCAGCGCGTGGACCATCAGCAGCGACGGGTCGGAGCGGTCGTTGGGCTCGCAGTCGTGGTGCCAGGCCTTGCCCGGGATCCCCGGGTCCTGGCGGTCGCTGTGCAGGTGGTGGAAGACGAAGTCCGGCCCGAGCAGGCGGGTCAGGGTGCGCAGCAGCGGCGGGTGGGTGAGGAGCTCGCCGTGGGCGGGCAGTTCCAGTTCCAGCAGCGGGGGCGGTCCGTGGCGTAAGGGGTCGGCGCACGCGGCGATCGACCGGGCCCGCAGGCCCTCGTCCACCCACCGGTCGACCTCGGGGGCGAGCCGTTCGCGCAGCGCTTCCGGCAGCAGGCCGGGCAGGACCAGGTACCCGGATTCCAGGAACTGGCGGCGGTGCTCGGTGTCGAGGGCCTCACGCCCTCCGGAGGACAGCGTCACCGAACCGATCCCCTCCTTCCGTCGGGCGGGCACACACAGGGACGTGGCGCCACGGGGCGTGGCGCGGGCAGTGGAGGCACACGGGGTCCGTCCAGACCTCGGGTGGCGGCGGAGCGTCCGTCACAGGCGTCTCGGCCGCCACGGCTGAATCGCGATCACCACGAAGAGGCATGCGTTGATCACGCAAGGTAGTCCGCCTCAGGAGTATGAACCCGTCTTCGCGTCCACGACAAGGCCATTGCCGGCTCGTGGACACCTTCCCGCCACCGTGCCGTTCAGCTCCGGCCACCACTCGACTCCCGCCCCACCGGGAACTCCGGGCCGTTCGCGCCCCGGGGATTCGCCGCCGTCACGAGGGATGCGGCACAGTGAGGTCATGAGCGACAGGAGTCACCCCGTCCCCGGACCGGTCAGGCGCCGCCCGGTCCAGCAGCGCAGCCTGGAGCGGTACGGCCGCATCCTGGACGCCTGCGCCGGGCTGCTGGACGAGGTCGGGGCGACCGCGCTCACCACCAAGGAGGTCGCCCAGCGCGCCCAGGTGCCGATCGGCACCCTCTACCAGTTCTTCGCCGGCAAGGAGGACCTGCTGGCCGCGCTCGCCACCCGCAACCTCGACCGGTACCTCCAGCGCCTGGACGCCCGGCTGGCCGCCGCCGCGCCGGTCGGCCCCGCGGTCTTCACCGACCTCGCCGTGGAGGAGTTCGTGGCGATGAAGCGCGCGGTTCCGGGCTTCGGCCAGCTGGACTTCGGCCTGGCGGGCCCGGCCGTCCCCACCGGCGTCCAGGACGACCTGCACCTGCTGGACGCGGGCGTGGACAACAACACCGCCGTCGCACTGCGGCTCCAGGCGCTCGGCGGCGAGCTGTTCCGGGCGGGCGACCCGACGGCCACCACGCTGGCCCTGCGGGTGGCCCTGGAGGCCGCCGACGCGGTGCTCAAACTGGCCTTCCGGGAGGCCCCGGACGGCGATCCGGCGCTGATCGCCGAGTGCAAGCGGTTGGTCCGCGGCTACCTCGCGCAACAGTCCGCCGCCCGCTGACGCCCGGCCCCCGCGGCCCCGCGCGTCCCGGCGCGTCCGCTCCGCCCGAGGCGTTGCGAGCTCGCCCCACCCGCAGCACAGTGGATAGCGGGAACGGCCGTGGAGGCGGCCGGGCACACGATCCGAGGGAGCAGACCATGCAGGCAGCGGTAGGTGACCAGCTCCACATCCACAGCAGGTCGGTGGGCATGGTGGACCAGAAGGGCGAGATCATCGAGGTGCGCGGCGCCGACGGACAGCCGCCGTACGTGGTCCGCTTCGAGGACGGCCACGAGGGCCTGATCTACCCCGGCCCCGACTGCAACATCGAACAGCGCGAGGCGAACCGCTGACCGACGCCCCCGCCGCCCCGCCCCGCGCGAGGTGGTGAGGAGCGGTGTCCGCTCCCACGACTCCCCTGCCCGGGGCACTCGCCGGGCTCGCGCCACTGCTGGACCACTACGGGTACCTCGCGGTGGCGCTGCTCGTGCTGCTGGACAACTGCGGCATCCCGGTGCCCGGGCAGACCATCCTGGTGCTGGCGTCGGTGTACGCCGGCACCGGGCACCTGGACTTCGCCGCCGTGCTGGTGATCGCGACCGGCGCCGCCGCGCTCGGCAACAGCCTCGGCTACCTGATCGGCCACACCGGCGGGCGGGCCTTCGTCCACCGCTGGGGGCGCTACGTGCTGCTCACCCCGGCCCGGATGGAGCGCGCGGACGGCTTCTTCGCGCGGCACGGCGGCCAGGTGGTCACGGTCGCCCGCTTCGTGGACGGGCTGCGCCAGTACAACGGGATCGTCGCCGGGACCACGGAGATGCCCTGGCGCCGGTTCTGGCCGTTCAACCTGCTGGGCGCGGTGCTGTGGACGGCGGTCTGGGGCACGCTCGGGTACCTCGCCGGGGCCAACATCGGCACGGTGTACCGCACGGCGCTGCGCTACCAGGTCTGGTTCGCGGTCGGGCTGGGCGTACTGGTCGCCGCCTTCCTGCTCCGGCAGGTGCTGCGGCGCCGGCGCCGGCGCCGTAGGGGCACCGGCGCCGGGCCCGGGTAGCCGCGGGTCGGCGCCGGCTTCAGGTCGACGCCGGGCGCGGATGGCCGCCGGCCGCGGGTCGACGCCGGCCGGCAGGTCAGCACCGGCCGCCGCTCAGCGCAGCGGGAACACCTCGAACGGCACCGCGAAACGCGTCCCGAGCCGGCTGCCCGCGCCCCGGCCCATGCCCTCCAGGAACTCCCGCGGCTCGGCCATCGCCCCGCCCAGCCCGGCCAGGTACGCCTTGTGCTCCGCCAGCGAGGCGACGCCCCGGTCGAAGTGCTCGGTGGTGTCCACCGCGTGCTTCGCCTCCGGCGAGGCCGCCGCCCAGATCTGCCGCACGCCGTTCCACGGCTCGTGGCCCTCGGCCAGCAGGTCGCGGAACACCCAGCGGTTCCCGGCGTCCCTGACCCCGTCCAGGGTGGCCCGGCCGACCGCGATGTGGTCGGCCTGGTTGAGGAACACTCCGCCGTAGGTGTCCCGGAAGTTGCTGGTGATCACGATGTCCGGCCGGTGTCTGCGCACCACCCGGGCGATGTCCCGGCGCAGCGGCAGCCCGTACTCCACCACGCCGTCCGGGTAGCCGAGGAACTCGACGGTGTCGACGCCGACCACGCGCGCCGAGGCGACCTGCTCGGCCTCGCGCAGCGGGCCGCACTCGGCCGGGTCCAGCGCGTCGATGCCCGCCTCGCCGCTGGTGACCATCGCGTAGACGACCTTCTTGCCCTGCGAGGTCCAGCGGGCGACGGCCGCGGCCCCGCCGTACTCCATGTCGTCGGGGTGGGCGACGATCGCCAGCGCGGTCTGCCAGTCCTCGTCGACGGGCTCGAAGGGCTCGGGGGCCTGCTCGGTCATCCTGCTCGTTTCCTCTCGCTGCGGCTCACGGTCGTACGGACGCGCCGGACTCGCACGTTCGTACCACGCGCGACTCTAGAAGACCCGCTTCCCGCACGCCCCGTCAGACACCGCCGCACCCGGGCGTCTTGCCCCTGACGCAAGGGTCAGGGGTTAGCGTCCGGGCACCGCGCGGCGGCACCGGCCGCCGCCCTCCCCTCTCCCCGAGGAGCGCTGCCATGGCCCTGCCCACCACTGCCCGCGTCGTCCGGCTGACCGCCGCCCCGTCCGGGCTGCCCACCCCCGGGGACTTCGCCGTGGCGGAGGAGTCACCGCCCGGGCCCTCGCGACGGGGGTGCGCGAGGGCCCGGGCGGGGGCGCGGGGCCGGCCTCAGCCGGGGTCGGCGGCGAGTTGCGGGTCGGCGGGGGCCGCCGCGGTCCGGGGGCCGGGCCAGCTGATCCGGGTGGCGCAGAGCGCGACGACGGCCGCCGAGGCGGCGACGGCGGCCATGCCCCAGAGCAGGCTGGTGGCGCCGGCGATGAAGCCGATCACGGCGGGGCCGGCCAGCAGGCCGGTGGTGCCCATGGCGGCGACCAGCGAGAGGGCGTCGGCGCCCTGCCGGGCGGCGGCGACGTAGACGCACGGGGTCACCGCGGCCACGCCGAGGCCGACGCAGGCGAAGCCGAGCAGGGTCGGGACGACGCCGCCGGCCGCCAGGGCCAGGGCGAGTCCGAGGCCGGCCAGCAGGCTGCCGGTGCGCACGATCCGGCCGTCGCCGAAGCGGGTGCGCCAGCCGTCGGCGAAGATCCGGGCGCAGACCATCATCACCGAGACCACCGCGATGCCCATCGGGGCGAGCCCGGCGCCGGCCTGCGCGTAGTCCTTGAGGTAGAGCGCCGACCAGTCGTTCATGGCGCCCTCGGTGACGGTGCCGAACACCATCGCCAGGCCCATCCAGAGCGTCGCGACGGTCGGCAGCACGAAGCCGCGGCGCTTCTTCTTCCCCTCTTCCTGCCGCGGTTCGGCGGTTTCGGCCGGCCGGTCCGCCAGCAGCCCCGGCCGGGCGGTCAGGACCAGCACCGCGAGCAGCGCGGCGGCCACCCCGAAGTGCGCCGCCAGGGTGTCGGTGACGGAGGTGACGCCCGAGGCCAGCAGGGCGGCGAGCAGCGAGCCGGCGCTGAAGGTGGCGTGCAGCCGGGACATCGTGGTCCGCTCGAAGCGGGCCTCCAGTGCGGCGCCCTGGGCGTTCATCGCGACGTTCAGGCAGCCGACCGCGACGCCGTCGAAGAACAGCACCAGCAGTGTCACCGGGTAGTTCGGCACCACCGAGAGCGCGAGCAGGATCACGCCGAGGGCGAGCCCGGACAGTACCGAGAGCAGGCGGGAGCCGAGCCGCCGCATCAGCACCGCGACCAGGGGGAAGGACACCGCCGCGCCGATGCCGCAGGTCATCAGCAGCAGGCCGATCTGGGCCTCGCCCAGGTCGAGCCGGGCCTTGAGCGCGGGCACCCGGGAGACCCAGGTCGCGTACTGGAATCCGAGGACGAAGAACAGTGCGCCGATGGCCACTTGGGACCGGCGGAAGTCGTCGCGAACGGGGGACATCGGTATCAGCCCACTTCGGCTCTGGAGTGCGGCCCGCGGACCGGTTCGGTGGAGTACGGCCCGGGGAGCGGGTCGGTGGGGTACCGCCCGCGGACCGGGACGGTGGAGTGCGGCAGCGGCCGGACCGGGACGGGGTCCAGCGGCATCGCCATGTAGACCGCCCGGGTGCCGTAGCTCTCGGGCAGGTCGATCTCGGGCCGGGCCCGGTAGCCCAGCGGCGTCCACAGCACGTGCGAGCCGCGGACGGCGACCAGTGAGGCGGTCCGGTAGCCGGCCGTCCGGGCGGTCTCCTCCAGGTGCCGCAGCAGCCGCAGGGACAGGCCCCGGCCGCGCAGTTCCTCGGAGATCACCAGGTCGTGGGCGTGCATGTTGGTCGGCCGCTCGCCCGCTCCGGCCCCGTCCTCGCTGCGGCTGAGGTCCGGGCAGCGGAACAGCGGGTACGGCAGGGCGAGCAGGTAGCCGCCGAGGCCGCCCGGGTGCTCCAGCACGAAGCAGGTGTCCGGCGAGGCCCGCTGCCGGGACTCGAGCGCCTCGCGGCCCTCGGACAGGCCGCTGGCGGCGTAGGCGCGCTCCTCCAGCGCGACCACGGCGTCCCAGTCCTCCTCCCGGAGCAGCCGGATGCGGTGCTCGTTCATGCGTCTCCTCCGTTGCGGTTCCCGCCGATGCAGCTGTACGGCAGCGGCGCGAAGCCGTTGAACCCCTGGGTGGCGTAGGCGGTGGCGTACGCGCCGCAGGAGTGGATCCAGACCGGCTCGCCGGAGCCGATCGCGCGCGGGACGCGCACCAGGCCGCCGTCCTGCGCGTACGCGTCGTCGCTGTCGCAGGTCGGGCCGGCCACCACGGCGTTGACGAACTGGCCGCCCGGGTGGGTGGGGAACTCCAGCCGGTACTGGAGCTGGTCCATCTCGTACAGGCCGTTGAACTTGCCGCAGCTGAGGTAGAGCCAGTCCTCCCGGGTGCCGTCGGGGCGGTGGCGGGAGGTGAGCCGGGAGACGTGCGCGCGGATCGCCCCGTGGTCGGCGACCAGGTGGCGTCCGGGCTCCAGCAGGAACTCCAGCGGTCCGGCGTTGACGGCGCGAAGGCGCTCCATGCCCTCGCGGATCACCGCGAACATCTTGTCCAGCGGCGGGTCGAGCGGACGCCCGCCGCGGTCGAGGACGCCGAGGGCGGGCAGGCCGCCGCCGAGGTTGATCCGGGTCGGGGTGATGCCGCGCCAGTTGAGCGCCTCCAGCACGGCGGCCAGCGAGTCGATCGCCGCGCCCCAGGCCTCGGCGGTCATCTGCTGGGAGCCGACGTGCACCGACAGACCGGACGGCACGAGCCCGGCGCCGCGGGCCTCGGTGAGCACCCGCAGCGCGTCCTCGGGCGAGCAGCCGAACTTGTGGCTCAGGCCCCACAGCGCGCCCTCGCCGGTGGTCGCGATCCGGCAGAACACCCGTGCGCCGGGGGCGTGTTCGGCGATCGCCGCGACGTCCTCCAGGCTGTCGGTGGCGAAGTCCCGCACGCCCAGCCGGTGGGCCTCGGCGATGTTGCGGTCGGACTTGACGGTGTTGCCGTAGTGGATCAGCTCGGGCGGCACGCCGGTGCGCAGCGCCTGGGTGATCTCCTGCGGGCTGGCCGCGTCGAAGCCCGAGCCGAGGGCGGCGAGGTGGTCCAGCACCTCGTCCACCGGGCAGGCCTTCATCGCGAACCGGACGGCCACGCCGGGCAGTTCGTCGCGGAGCGCGGCGTACTGGCGGCCGATGCCGTCGAGGTCGTAGATGATCCGGTCGTCGGTGGCGGCGGCGAGCGCGGCGCGCAGCGCGGCGTGGTCGTGCTCGTCGTCGCGGGGCGCCTCGGTGTGCACCACGGAGACGGCCGGGGCGCGGTGGGCCGGCGGGTGGCCGGCGCCGTGGCCGGCCGTGGGGCCGCCCGCGCGGCCGGTGGTGCGGCCCGCGGCACGGCCGGCGGCATGGCTGGTGGTCTGACGTATCACGTGGGGTTCCCCGTCCGGCTAGCGCGGCGGCCGGACGGCGGGGGTGGCCTTGCTCGCCCGCACCAGCGGGCCCCACGCGTCGATCAGCGCCGCGAAGTCCTCGATGTCCGCCTGCGCCTCGTCGAGCAGGCGCGCCCGCAGGGGCGCCAGGTGGTCCGCGAACTCGGCGTACTTCCCGCCGAGCCGCCGGTAGCAGCGGTCCAGTTCGGCGAGCCTGCGGTGGTTCTCCGCGCGGTCCGTCGCGGCGCTGCGACGGGCGGCGTCGGCGATCGGCTCGGGGCGGACGTGGTGCTGTTCGTCCAGCAGGGCGCCGCCGGCCGCCTCCATCTCGGAGTAGACCGGGTAGAGGTAGAGCATGGAGAGCAGGAACTTGGCGTAGCGCAGCTGGTAGGCGGTGAAGCCGGGGCCGGTGCGCCGTTCCGGGGTGTGGTAGTTGACGATGTGGCGGTTGTGGGTGACGCCCGGCAGGGTCGCGTCGCGCACCAGGTGGTGCAGGAAGTAGTCGCTGCCGATGGTGTCGGTGGCGGGCGGCAGCGGCACCCGTTCGTACACCTCGTGGTGGAGGCCGATGTTGCACATGTCGATGCGCCAGATGTCGGGCAGGTCGAGCACCGCGCGGTCGGCGGTGAACGGCTCGGTGCCGCCGCCGGTGAAGGACTCGGCGACGAGCTCGCGCTTCTCCTCCGCGCTCGCTCCGGTGGGCGCCCAGAGCGCGACCACGTCGTGGTAGGCCTCGGGGTCGATTTCCCGGATCTCGCCGACGTCGACG
Source organism: Kitasatospora sp. NPDC058444 (assembly GCF_042721415.1). NCBI lineage: Bacteria > Bacillati > Actinomycetota > Actinomycetes > Kitasatosporales > Streptomycetaceae > Kitasatospora > Kitasatospora sp. NPDC058444. Next base: position 136,690 of record NZ_JBHXLL010000005.1, read on the forward strand.
GAGAGTTCACCGACGAAGGAGGCGCCGACCAGTGCGACCGGTTTGTCCGCGTGCGCCGGGTCGAGGCTGTTCGCGGTGACGGTGGCGGCCGCGTCGGCGGCCTTCAGCCCGAGCGTGGCCAGCTCGTGCTCGATCGGGAACACGGGTTCGCCGTCGAGCAGTTGGTAGCGGCTGTCGGAGTCGCGGCGGTGCACCGACTCGCAGCCGAGGGCGGCGGCCAGCAGGAACGCCCGGTTGGTGCAGGCGCCGTAGGAGACGGCGTCGGGCAGCATGAGGCCGAGCAGCCGGTCCGGGCCGGCGGCGCCGGAGCGGTCGATCACCTCGCGCAGGAAGGCGCGTTGGGCGTCCTCGTCCAGGTGGTGGACGACCACGCCCTCGACGGCCGGCAGGTCGGCGAGGGCCCGGGCGTGCCGGGCGCGGTCCGCGGGGTCGGCGGAGTCCAGCACCAGCAGGTGCACCCGGACGCCGAACCGCCGTGCGGCGTGGGCGGCTTCGGCGCCGACCGCGGTGACGGTGTCCGCGCACGCGCGGTTGGTGGGCAGGGTCAGGCAGACGTCGCGCATTCCCGCTCCCCCGTGGCATCCGTCCGGTCGTGCCCGTCCCGCTCGAACGGCTTGCCGGTCCACGACCGCAGCCCGAGCAACTTCTCCCCCAGCTCGGTGAGTTCGGCGGCACCGTAGCGCTGCGCCTCGGGCCGGACGGCGTCGCCGACCAGGGTGCGGTTCCAGTCCGGGGTGGCGAGCGTGCGCCAGGACTCCACCCGGGAGCGGCGCAGCTTCTCGGACTCCTCCAGCGCGGGCATCATCGACAGGTACTGCACCGCGCGCACGCCGTTCGCGGAGGTGTTGGGCGCGACGCCGTGGGCGAGCAGGCCGTTCCAGATCAGCAGGTCACCGGCCTTCAACTCGGGCCGTACGACGGGGAACTCGGCGCGGTCGACGTCCGGGCGGATCGGGTCGCGGTCGGCCGGCTGGGCGGCCTGCCACGCGTTGAAGCGGCGGAACAGCTCCGGGTCGCACTGGAATCCCCCGTGGTCGGGGGCGGTGTCGGCGAGCGCGATGATGCCCTGGACGCGCTGCGGCAGGATGCCCCGAGTGGTGTCCACGTCCCAGTGCAGGTCGATGTCGAAGCCGCGGTCGGTGGGCTCGATCAGCGCGCGGTCGCGGTTGCGGACGTTCGGCGGGTTGAGGTTGAGCCGGTCGAGGGTGACCCAGAGCTCCTCGCAGTCCCACACGTCCACGAAGGCGTCGTAGACGCGCTGCGACTGGCGGCTGTCCCAGATGAGCTGGTGGTGGTAGGCCTCGACGAAGCCGTAGATGTGCAGGTGCCGGTCGAGTTCGTCGCGGTACTCGCGCTCGCGGTACCAGTCCTCGGGGCGGTCCGGCGACATCCCCTGGAACTCCCAGGCGAAGTCGAGCAGTCGGCGCGCGGCCTCGGCCGGGATCGCCTGCTTCACCACCACGTAGCCGTAGGTCCGCCAGAACGCGTGGTCCTCCTCGGAGAGCACCCGCAGCGGGTGCTTCTTGCGGATCTCGCGCAGTGCCGTCGGGGCGAGGTAGCTCTCGGTGTCGGCGCTGAAGTAGGGACGCTCCGACGCGGCCCGGTACAGGTATTCCCCCGCGGGTCCGTCGGGCTGTTCGGCGGGGCTCGGCATGGGCAGTCACTCCACGGTTCGTAGTCGACGCAGTGCTTCCCCGCCCGCTCGGTGCGGGCACGGCGAGTCGACGGCCGGTCACCGGCCACAGCAGGAATTCGAGCGCGGGCCGGAGGGGCCGTCCGCACACGGCCCTTCTCGTTTCGGGCCGCGGGCGCGGGACAGCGCCACGTCAGGAGGCCAATTGGCCCGCCCGGCAAGGCCTCTCACCCCGCATCAGTCTTTGCCGGACCGCACTCCCCATACGTTGGACTAGACCAACTAATGGTGTCAACCCTTTCCCGTGGGTTACCGATTGGGAAATCCACGCAGCTCACGACGCCTCTCGGGGTTCGCTTTATGTTTCGGAGACTGACATAAGCGCGGGTATGTTTCCGGAATTGACATAAGAGCGAGAGGCGGTGAACCCTCCGGGCCCGCCGTACGTTGGCCCTATGGCACGCGCGCTGACGGCTCCCCCGTGGCTGACCGAGGGCCTGCGGCCCCGGGCCGCGCCCGTCCCCTGGGCCGCGGTCGCCCGCGCGTCCGTCGCCCTCTCCGCCCCGCTCGCGGTGGGCACCGCCACCGGGCGGCCCGCCTACGGCGCGCTGGTGTCGATGGGCGCGCTGTCCGGTGTCATCGGGGACACCGCCGACGCGTACCGGATGCGGGTGTACAACATCGCCGTTCCCCAGCTGTTCGGCGCGCTCGGGCTGCTGTGCGGCACCCTGGTGTTCGGCTCCGGCTGGACGGCCGTCGCCGCGGTCACCCTCGTCGCGCTGGTCTCCGGCATGATCTCCTCGATCGGCGCGGTCGCCTCCGTCTCCGGGCTGCTCCTGCTGCTCAACGCGGTCGTCGGAGCCGGCCTGCCCCTGCCCTCCCCCTGGTGGCTGCCGCCCGCCCTGCTGCTGCTCGGCGGCCTGCTGGTGCTCGCCCTGACCCTGCTCGCCTGGCCGCTGCGGGTGGGCGTCCCCGAACGGGCGGTGGTGGCCGGCACCTACCGCGCGGCCGCCGACCTGCTGGAGGCCGCCGGCACACCGGAGTACGACGGCCGCCGCCGCGAGCTCACCCGGTCGCTCGACCACTCCTACGACCTGCTGCTCGCCCGCCGGGCCCGCCGGCACGGCCGCTCACCCACCCTGGTGCGGCTGCTCGCCCAGCTCAACGCGGTGATCCCGGTGGTCGAGGCGGCCCCGGCGGCCCAGCTGCGCCCGCCCGAGTTCGGCCCGCTGCCCGCCGAGTACCCGGCCGCCGTGCACGCGCTGGCCGACGCCGTCGAGACGGGCCGCACCGGCCCGGCCCCGCCGCTCGGCCTGCCGGCCCCCGCCGGCCCGTCCACCCGCGCGCTGGTCGAGGCGATCGGGCACGCCGCCGCCGTCGTGCACGAGGCCGAGCCCGACCCGTACGCCACCGACGACCGGCTGGGCCGCCCGGCCGCGATCGAGGTCCGGGCCCGGCGGGCGGCCAGGGCGCTGCTGCTGTCCGGCGCGTCCTGGCGGTACGGGCTGCGCCTCGCGCTGTGCGTCGGACTGGCGCAGGTGCTGGTCTCGGTGATCGCGGTGCCCCGCTCGTACTGGGTGACGCTGACCGTGACCTTCGTGATGAAGCCCGACTTCGGCTCGGTGTTCTCCCGCGCGGTGCTGCGCGCCCTCGGCACCGCGGCCGGGCTGCTGATCGCCATCCCGGTCCTGGCCGAGGTGCCGCACGGCTGGTGGGACGTCCCGGTGATGGCGGCACTGGCGGCGCTGATCCCGGCCCTGTCCGCCAAGGGGTACGCCTTCCAGACCGCGGCCATCACCCCGGTCATCCTGCTGCTCTCCGACCTGCTCAACCACCAGGGCTTCCACCTCGTGCTACCCCGGCTCTACGACTCGCTGATCGGCTGCGCCATCTCGCTGCTGGCCGGCTACCTGCTGTGGCCGGAGTCCTGGCACACCCGGATCGGCGACCGGCTCGCCGACGCCGTCCAGGACACCGCCTCGTACGTGTCGCTGGCCCTCGCCACCGCGCCCGGACGGGACGCACCGGCCCGCGCCCGCTACCGGCGCCGGCTCTACCGGGACCTGTCCACCGTGCGCAGCGAGTTCCAGCGGGCGCTCACCGAGCCGCCGCCGGTCGGCACCCGGGCGGAGGCGTGGTGGCCGGTGGTGATCGCGGTCGAGCGGATCGTGGACACCACCACCGCCACCCGGGTGCGGATCGAGCACGGCGCTCCGGTGCCGACCCCCGCCGAGGTCGCCGCCGTCACCCGGGAGCTGACCGGCCTGGCCGAGGCGCTGCGCGGCGGCGAGCCGCTGCCGGCGACGGAGCCGGACGCGCTGTCGCCGCACTGCGCGCTCGCCCGGCTGCACCACGAGGTGCACGCCGCCCGCTCGGTGCTGGCGCCGGCACCCTGAGCACGGCCGGGCCCGGACCTGGCGGGTTCAGTCCTGGATCCGCCGCCAGGGCCGGTCCGCCTCCAGCGCGAAGGCCAGCTCCAGCAGCAGCCGCTCCTGCCCGTGCGCCGCCGACAGGTGCACCCCGACCGGCAGTCCGCCGGGCTCCGAGCCCGCCGGCAGCGCGATGCCCGGGCCGCCGGTCACGTTGTTGACCGGGGTGAAGGCGACGTAGCGCATCAGCCGGTCCATCAGCTCGTCGAAGTCCACGTTCGGGCTCAGGTGCCCGATCGGCGGGGCGGTGTGGGCCAGCACCGGGGAGAGGATCACGTCGTGGCCGCGGAAGATCCGCGCGTACACCCCCTCGGCCCGGCGCAGCCGCCGCAGCACGCCGGGGGTCTGCGGGAACTCCGACTGGAAGCGGCGGCGCAGCCCGGTGGTCAGGCCGTCCAGCTTCCCGGCCCGGAAGCTCGGGTCGATCAGCAGCCGGCCGGTGGCCGCGATGGCCCAGGCGATGTAGCCCCAGTAGCTGACGAAGTCGCGGGAGAACTCCTCGCCGAAGGGCAGCTCGGTCGGCTCGACCAGGTGGCCCATCGCCTCCAGCCGGGCGGCGGTCTCCTCGACCACCTGCCGGGTCGGCCCGTCGGTCTTGGCGATCGGCGAGTCCACCACCAGGCCGATGCGCAGCCGCCGCTCGCCCGGCCCCTCGACCAGGCCCAGCGGGGGCAGGGCGGGGTTGGCGCGGTGGCGCTCGGCGGCGGCGAAGAAGGCGGCGGTGTCGCGCACCGAGCGGGTCAGCACGCCGTCGGTGACCAGGTCGATCGGCAGTTTGCCGCTCTGGGCGTTGGTGACCAGCCGGCCCCGGGTGGGCTTGAGCCCGACCAGCCCGCAGCAGGCCGCCGGGATGCGGATCGAGCCGCCGCCGTCGTTGGCGTGCGCGATCGGCACCACGCCGGAGGCCACCAGGGCCGCCGCGCCGCCCGAGGAGGCGCCGGGCGAGTGCGAGGGCTTCCACGGGTTGCGCACCGGCTGGGCGTCGGCGAACTCGGTGGAGGCGTTGAGGCCGAACTCGGGCAGTCGGGTCTTGCCGAGGACGGCCAGGCCGGTGGAGAGGAACTGGTCGGTGAAGCGCGCGTTGCGGCGGGCCGGGCGGGCGCGGAAGGCCTCGCTGCCCATCGCGGTCGGCAGGCCGCGCAGGTCCACGTTGTCCTTGAGGTAGGTCGGCACGCCCCACAGCGGACCGCCGATCCCCTCCCGGCTGATCCGCGGCTTGTCGTACGAAGCATGGGCGACGGGCAGCAGCGCGCCGTCCACCCGCGCGGCCCGGTCGACGGCCGCGCCGACCAGTTCCCGCGGGTTGACCGCGCCGGCCCGGACCAGCGCGGCGAGCGCCACCGCGTCATGGGCGCCCAGGGCGTCGTCGGCGAACGCGTGGACCCGCTCGTCGGTCATCCGAACTCCCCACTCCCTGCCGGACGTTCCGCCGTCCGGCGATCACAACGGCTGGTCGTACCTGCCCGGCTCTACCGGCGGGTAATCTCGCCGGGGCTCCGAGTGTAGGCACGACCGGCGGCCGCGACCCGACCGGGGTCACCTCCGGGGGGTAAACGCTCCATCAAATCTTCCAGGGCGCATGACCGTTCGGCCCGCGCCCCCGCGTTCACCCCGTCCGCCGGTCCGCGATCGTTTCGCCGCACGCCGCCGGGAAAGATCACGTTCGCGATTCGTCCCGGTCCTCCAGGCCCGACCGACCCGGCCCTCCCGCCCCGACCGACCCGGTCCTCCCGCCCCAACCAAGGTGACGCCCGTGCCGACCCCCTTCTTCCCGCCCACCCGGTTCACCGCGGCCACCGCCCCCGGCGGTCTCCCGCTGCTCGGCCACGCCCCCGCCTTCCTCCACCGCCCGCACGAGTTCGTCGCCGGCCTGCCCGCCCACGGCGACCTCGTCCGGCTGCGCCTCGGCCCGCTCCACGCGTACGTGGTCTGCCACCCCGAGCTGGTCCGCCGGATGCTCGCCGACGACCGCACCTTCGACAAGGGCGGGCCCCTGCTCGACAAGGCCCGGGAGGTCTTCGGCAACGGCCTCGCCACCTGCCCCGCCGCCGCCCACCGGCGCCAGCGCCGGATGCTTCAGCCCGCGTTCCACCGCGACCGGCTGCCCGGCTACGCGGCGCTGATGGCCGAGGAGATCGCCGGCGTCACCGCCCGCTGGCGCGACGGCGAGGTGGTCGACGTCCCCGCCGCGATGTACCGCCTCACCACCGCCGTCACCGCCCGCTGCCTGTTCGCCGCACACGAACGGGCCGGCGCGCTGCCGGTGCACCGGAGCATGGACGTCGTCACCCGCGGCGTCGGCCGGCGGGTGATGCTGCCGCTGCCCGGCGCCGACCGCCTCCCCACCCCCGGCAACCGCCGCTTCCGCCGCGCCCAGCAGGACCTGCGGGCGATCACCCGGCGGCTGATCGTCGACTACCGCGCCGCCGGCACCGACCGGCACGACCTGCTCTCCACCCTGCTCGCCGCGACGGACGAGGACGGCCGGGGCCTGTCCGACGCCGAGGTCCACGAGCAGGTGGTCACCTTCCTGCTGGCCGGCATGGAGACCACCGCCGCCACGCTCTCCTGGGCCTGGACGCTGCTCGCCGCCAACCCGGCCGTCCGGACGCGGCTGCACGCCGAGCTCGACGCCGTCCTGGACGGCCGGCCCGCCCGCCACGAGGACCTGCCCGCGCTGCCGCTCACCGCCCGGATCGTCAGCGAGACCCTGCGGCTCTACCCGCCGCCGTGGATCCTCAGCCGCACCGCCACCGCCGACACCGAGCTCGGCGGCCACCGCGTCCCGGCCGGCGCCACCCTGCTGTACAGCCCCTACCTGCTGCACCGCCGGGCCGACCTCTTCCCGCGCCCTGACCGCTTCGACCCGGACCGCTGGCTCACCACCGCCCGCCCCGCCCCGGGCACCTACGCGCCCTTCGGCCTCGGCGCCCGCCGCTGCATCGGCGACGCCTTCGGCACCACCGAGGCCGTCCTCGCCATCGCCACCATCGCCGCCCGCTGGACCGTCGCCCCCACCCCCGGCCGACCGGTCCGCCCCACCCGCGGCGCCTCCCTCGCACCGCGGCCCTTCACGGCGACGCTCGCCCGCCGGGCCCGCTGACCGGACCGCGGCACCTTCCCTCCGCTCACCGCCGGGTCCGTCGGCCGGAACCCGCCCCGGCTTCGGTACTGTCCCGGCGTGGCCGGCCGCACGGGCGCCGGCCGGAACCAGGCCACTCGACCGGGACACCACCAGACCATGAACGCACCAACCCCACGGGGGCTCCTGCCCGGACTGCTCCGCACCGTCCGGACGTACCCGCGCCGCTCCCCGCTGACCTTCGGCTACGTCGTCCTGCTCCTGCTCGGGCACGTCTGGGTCGAGGACCTGCTCAGCGCCGACCGCGCGGACGCGCTGCGCGACCACATCAGCACCAACCTCGACAACCTGCACGACCACCCGGTCACCGCCCTGTTCGGCAGCGCGCTGCTCTTCGACGGCACCCTCACCGAGGTCCTCACCACCGGCTTCGGCAGCACCCTGATCACCCTGGGCCTCGGCGTCTGCTGCTGCCTCTCCTGGGCCGAACGCCGCTTCGGCGGTCTGCGCGCCGCCGCCGTCTTCCTCGGCGGGCACATCGGCGCCACCCTGATCACCGCCGCGGTGATCCTGCTCGCCCTGCGCCACGGCTGGTACCCGGAGAGCGTGCGCCAGGCCTCGGACTACGGCATCAGCTACGGCGCCCAGACCGTCCTCGCCCTCGCCGTTCTCGCCGTGCCCCGCCGGGCCCGGCTGCCCTGGGCCGCCTTCATCGTCGCCTGGCCGCTCTCCGGCGGCGACTGGCCCGGCCCCCTCCCGGACTTCACCACCGTCGGCCACCTGCTCGCCGCCGCCCTCGGTTTCGCCCTGGCCGCCGCCGTGGCCCTCACCACCGCGCGCCGCCGCCGCGCCGAGGCCCGCGCCCCGGCGGACGTCCGCCGCTGATCGTCCACCTGGACGCATACCCGCGATCGCCCACCCGGACGTCCGTCCGCCACCGTCCACGTCGTCCGGCCCCGGCCGCCCGGGCCCGGGCGCGTCGTCAGTGGGGCGGGCGGCGGTCGGCCGCGATGGCGGTGAGCAGCCGCTCGATCTCCGCCAGCCGGCGCCGCAGGTCCTCGACGTCGCCGCGGGTGGCGTTCTGCTCGTCCGCCTTGAGGGCGACCAGCAGCTGTCCGTCCGGCTCCAGTCGGGCACGGGCGACCTCGCCGAGGTCGTCGCCGTTCTGGATCCGGATGGCGTGCTCCAGCTCGGACGGGCGCAGCGCCAGGTCGCGCAGCGCGCCGGGCACCAGCTTGCCGTCCTCCACCACGGTCGTGGCGGTGCCCTCCAGGATGCGGGCGGCCCTCGGGTCGCGGGCGAGCCAGCGGGTGACGAGGGCGTTCACCGCGACCAGGGTGACCGCCCCGATGACGCCGCCGAGCAGGCTGTCGTCCGTGCCGATGATGGCGTTCTGCACCACGTTGGAGAGCAGGAAGACCACGACCATGTCGAAGCTGTTCAGCCCCGCCAGCCCGCGCTTCCCGGCGAGCCGGAACAGCAGCAGGATCAGCACGTACACGGCGATCGTGCGGAGGACCTTCTCCACGATCGGCATCTGGACGGCCACCAGGTCGTGCCACACTGCCCCGCTCCTTCCGCCTCGACAGCAGGGAACGGGGCAGACGCTACGCCACGGTCACCGCTTCGGCCTGCCGCGCCGGGCCGCCGCGCCCCGCCCGGCGGCCTTGGCGCCCCCGGCCTTGGCTCCGCCCGCCTTCTGCCCGCCGGTCCGCTGCCCGCCGGACTTCTGCGCACCGCTCTTCTGCCCGCCGGCCTTCTGCTGCGGCCTGCCCCGGCCCGCCGCCGCCTTCTTCGGCTGCGCCTCGGGGGCCGCCTGCCCGGCCCCGCGGCCGCGCGAGCTGTTGACCGTACGGCCGCGGACGATCCCGATGAACTCCTCCACCAGGTCCGTCGTCCGCTCCTGCGGCCAGGCCAGCGCCACCTGGGACTGCGGCGCCTCCACCACCGGCCGGTAGGTGAGGTCCCGGCGGTGGTGCAGCCGGGCCAGCGACTGCGGCACCAGGAGCACGCCGACGTTCGCCGCGACCAGCTCGATCGCGTCCGCCGTGCTGTCCGGGCGGGCGATGGCGGGGCGCCCGGGCAGGGTGTCGGCGGTGAAGCCGAGGGTGTCGTCGAGCGGGTGGAAGACCACCTCCTCGGTCAGGTCCGCCAGCGGAACCTCCTCGGCGGCGGCGAGCCAGTGGTCCTTGGGGAAGACCACGACGGTGGTCTCGGTGTAGAGCGGGATCGCGCTCAGCACGTCCTTGTCGACCGGCAGCCGGACCAGCCCGGCGTCCGCGCCGCCCTCGCGGAGGGTCCGCTCGCCGTCGCCGGGCTCGACCGCGAGGAGGTCCAGCGGTACGTCCGGGAGCCGCTCGGCCCAGACCCGGACCCATTTGCCGGGGGTCACGCCCGGGACGTACACGAGCCGGAAGGACGGGTTCACCTGCATGTCTGTCACAGGGCAAGGCTACCGACCGTGACCGGAAGCGCCCGCGCGCTCCCTTACCCTTGTCACCATGACATCGCTCAAGCAGAAGACCAGCCAGACCATGAAGCCGGCCACGGCGGCCAAGAAGCTGGGGATCTACCTCGACGCCGCGCCGTCCGACTTCCAGGAGGGCGTGGTCTCCCGCGAGGAGCTGAACGCGCTGCAGGCCGAGCCGCCGCAGTGGCTCCAGGACCTGCGCAAGAACGGCCCGCACCCGCGCCCGGTGGTCGCCGCCAAGCTCGGCATCTCGATCTCCGGCCTGGCCCGCGGTGGCGTCACCGAGGCGCTCACCACCGAGCAGATCGAGGCGATCAAGGCCGAGAACCCGCTCTGGCTCCAGCACGAGCGCGCCAACCAGGTGGACGTCCGCAAGGAGGCCGTCCGGATCAAGGAGAAGCACGAGAAGGAGGCCGCCGCCCAGGCAGCCCAGGCCGCCAAGGAGGCGAAGGCCGCCCAGGCCCGCTGACACCCGCCTCCCCGGCCCGGCAGGGCGGCGCTCCGGCGCGGCTCGCCGGGCCCGTGCTCGTCGCTCCCGCGCACGACTGTGCCGACGTCCGTCCCGACGGGCGTCGGCACAGTCGTGCGCGGGCCCGGCGGGTGAGTGACCGGGACGCGACCGGGACCGACCGGAACCCCGCCCGACCACACTCCCTTCACGGCAGCGACGGAACCGGAACCAGCCACCAGCCACCAGCCACCGGCGGCGGCCTCTGATCCCCTCCACCCGCGGAAACGGTTCCGCGCGCCCGGCAAAGGCTTCCCGCGCCCCACATGGCGTCACCCCATCGGCCCCGCAGGCACGGTAGTGTCCGCTGGCGCGGCCCCGGCATGCCCGGCGGTCGCCGCCCGCGCTCACCCCGATGGAGGAACCCGTGTCGGCTCCCGCCCGCCGCGCCCTGGCCATGGCCGCGGCCGTCCTGCTCGCCGCCGCGGCCGCGGGCTGCTCACCCGGCGGCGACCACACCGCCAAGGGCGCCAAGGACGCCAAGTCCGGCTCCGCCCCTGCCGCGGCGGGCGCGCCGCCCGCGGCCACCGCGATCGTCACCGGCCCCGGCCCGAAGGGCAGTTACGACGTCCAGCCGCAGCCCGCGCCGGGCAGCTGCCACTACCGCTACACCGCGGACAAGCAGCCGCTGCCCGACCCCGCCTGCACCCCGGGCGCGATCAGCCCGGCGGTGAGCCAGGACAACCTCAAGGACACCATCTGCAAGCAGGGCGGCTACACCTCAACCATCCGCCCGCCGTCGAACATCACCGGCAAGGAGAAGGCCGAGAACGCCAAGTCCTACGGCTACACCGGCCCGATGGGCGATGCCGAGTACGACCACCTGATCAGCCTCCAGCTCGGCGGCGACCCCAACGACCCGCGCAACCTGTGGGTCCAGCCGCCCTCCCCCGGCCACGTCCCCGGCAAGGGCCCGAACAACCCCAAGGACTCGGTGGAGACCCACCTGCACACCGCGATCTGCAAGGGCCAGGTCACCCTGACCGCCGCCCAGCAGGCGATCGCCACCGACTGGTCGACCGCCGAGGCCAAGCTCGCCCTGCGCACCGGCTCCTCCCCGGCCCCCGAGCCCGACGCCGACGGGGACTGACCGACCGGTCCGCCCGACTCGGCGGCTGCACGGCTCAACGCCCCAGCACCGCACCGCCGTTGAGCCCGATCACCTGGCCGGTCAGGTACCCGGCGGCCGGCGAGGCGAGGTAGGCGACCGCCTCGGCCACGTCGGCCGGGGTGCCCGCCCGCCCGACCAGGGTGTCCGCGACCTTCCGCGCGTGGAACTCCTCGCTCCAGCCGGCCCCGAAGATCTCGGTGTCCTCGATGTAGCCGGGCGCGAGCACGTTGACCGTGATCCCGTCCGGCCCCAACTGCCGTGCCAGGCCGAACGCCCAGCCGTGCAGGGCCGCCTTGGCGGCGGCGTACGACCCCGCCGAGTGCGGGCCCGCGCCACCGCGCTGGGCCGCCGCCGAACTGACCACCACCAGCCGGCCGCCGGGACGGCGCAGCCCGCCCTGGAGCGCGGTGGTCAGCAGCACGGCGGTGAGGAGGTTGCCGTCCAGGTCGCGCCGCCAGGAAGCGGCCAGCGCGGCCAGCGTGCCGTCGGCCGGCGGGGTGACGATCGCACCCGCGTTGTTCACCAGCACGTCCACCGGCCCGAGTCCGGCGATCCGGGCCGCCGCCGCCTCGACCGCCGCCGGGTCGGTCAGATCGGCCGCGACCGGCACCACCCGCCCCGGGCCGGCGGCCCGCTCGATCTCCTCCCGGGCCTGCTCCAGCACGGCCGGCCTGCGGCCCAGGATCACCACCCGGTGCCCGTCCCCGGCCAGCCGCGCGGCGATCGCCCGGCCGATCCCCGTACCGCCCCCGGACACCACCGCGAGCCGATCCACCGTCATCACTCCGCCCCCACGCTCGTCCACCGGCCGCACGCCGGTCGCGCCGCCCCCCGATCGGGCCGCGCACGCCCATGGTGGCACTCCCACCCCTTGGCCGCCGCCGCGCACCCCGGCACCGTGGCCAGGCCGCCCGAGCGGGACGGCGCCGGGGCCCCTGGGCACCGCGTCACTGGTCGTACTGACGGGCACCCCGGTTGCCCGGATCCGCGCCACCGGCCTCCCAGGCCGTCAACCTCCTTGCGAGGTCGAGCAGTTCGGCCGCGCGCAGCACCCGGTCGTCGAAGCCGGGCAGGCTCACGTGCAGTGGTTCGGTCCAGCGCTCCGGGATCGCCGCCAGGCCGTACCGGGCCCCGGCCAGGCCACCGGTGACGGCGGCCACGGTGTCGGTGTCCCCGCCGAGGTCGATCGCGGCGCGCAGTGCCTGCTCGAAGCCGTCGGTGGTGCGCAGCGCCCACACGGCCGAGCCGAGGCAGGGCCAGACCGCGCCGTTGGCCTCGGTGGCGCGCCCCGGGTGCCAGTCGGGGGCGAGGACGGTGGCGTAGCGCTCGCGGTGGCCGGGGTCGACGTGGGCCAGGACGGCGGGGAGTTCGGCCAGCGGGTCGGCGCCGTGGAGCGCGAGCCGGACGAGCTCGTGGAAGATCGCCGTACCCTCCCAGGCGGCCCGGTCGCCGTGGGTCAGCGCCGCGATGCGCCGGGCGGCGTCCATGGTGGCCTGCCGCCCGGCACGGGCGAAGGCGACGGCGGAGGTCGAGGCGCGCATCAGGGCGCCGTTGCCGGCGGCACGCAGCGTGGTGTTGAAGTGGACTCCGGCGGCGAGGTCCCAGGGCAGGCCGCTGGTGAGGACGGCCTCGGTCTGGATGCCGATGTCGCTGGGCTCGGCGGCGGCCCAGCGACGGAACCGGTCGAAGACGTCCGGGAGGTCCAGGCCGCCCCGCTCGATCAGGGACTCGGCCACCAGGACGGCCATCTGCGTGTCGTCGGTGGCCTCGCCCAGGCCCCAGCCTCCGCCCGCGACCAGGTCACCGGGGGTGTCCGGGAAGCGGGCGGAGAAGGCACCCGCCGGGCCGAACTCGTACGGAGCGCCCAGGGCGTCGCCCACGGCGGCTCCGAGGACGGCGCCCGCGGCGCGCTCGGCCGGGCCGGTCATGCCACCGGCGGGACGACCGGCAGGTTGCGCTTGTGCTCGGTGCGGCGGTAGTGGCCGAGGACGGTGCGGAAGACCTCGTCGCTGACCGGTCGGCCCTCCAGGAAGTCGTCCAGGGCGTCGTAGCTGACGCCGAGGGCGTCCTCGTCGGGGCGGCCGGGGGCGAGGTTCTCCAGGTCCGCGGTCGGGACCTTCTTGACCAGCTCGGCCGGCGCGCCCAGCGCCTCGGCGATCGCCCGCACCTGGCGCTTGGTCAGGCCGGACAGCGGCATCACGTCGGCCGCGCCGTCGCCGAACTTGGTGAAGAAGCCGACGGCGGCCTCGGCGGCGTGGTCGGTGCCGACCACCAGCCCGCCCTTGGCACCCGCCGCCGCGTACTGGACCACCATCCGCTGGCGGGCCTTGACGTTGCCGCCGAGGAAGTCCTCGTGGCCGTGGTCGGTGTAGGTCAGACCGGCGGCCTTCAGGGCGGCGAGCGCGCCGTCGGTGGCGGGCTTGACGTCGACGGTCAGCACCTCGTCGGCGCGGATGAAGCCGAGCGCGAGCTGGGCGTCCGCCTCGTCCGCCTGGACGCCGTACGGCAGCCGCATCGCGGTGAAGGTCACCTGGCGGCCCTCGGCCCGCAGCCGCTCGACGGCGAGCTGGCAGAGCCGTCCGGCGGTGGTGGAGTCGACGCCGCCGCTGATGCCCAGCACCAGGCTGCGCGCGCCGGTGGCCCGGACCTGCTCGGCCAGGAACTCCACCCGGCGCTCGGCCTCCTTCGCGGGGTCCGGCACGGGCACGACCCCGAGGGCACGGGCGATCTCCCGCTGGACGTCGGCGGGCAGGGGCTCGGTCATTCCGACTCCTCGGGACGGTGGTGGGTGACGCGGTCACGAGGATACGACCACCGGCGACGCGGCCGTCACGGGCGGGGGGTCTCCCCCGGTTCCGCGGGGCCCTCTGCCGTGCCGGGCCCCTCTGCCTCCGCCGGCCGCTCCACCTCCGCCGGCCCCTCGGCCTCCGTCGGCCCCTCCACCTCCGCCGGCCTACCCACGTCCGCCGGCCCGTCCGGCTTCCGCAGCGAGAGCGGCTGCTCCGGGCCCGGCGCCGGGTGCGCCAGGATGTCGAGCACCACCGCGCCGTCCACCGTCTCCTTGGCGACCAGCAGCGCCGCCAGCTCGTCCAGGTGGTGCCGGTGCTCGGTGAGCAGGTCCAGGGCGCGCCGCTCGGCCCGGCGCAGCAGGCCTGCCACCGCCTCGTCCACGGCGCGCTGGGTCCGCTCGGAGTACGGGCGGCGCAGCAGGTCCTCGGGGTTGTCGCCGAGGTAGTGCGGGGTTCCGCTGGAGTAGCCGACCGGTCCGAGTTCCGGGGAGAGGCCGAACTCGCGGACCATCCGGGTGGCGACCGAGGTGGCGTTGGCGAGGTCGTTGGCGGCTCCCGTGGAGCCTTCGCCGAAGACCACCAGCTCCGCCGCGCGGCCGCCGAGCTGAACGGTGAGCAGGTCGGTCAGGTAGCCCTCGCTGTACAGGTGCCGCTCGGCCTCGGGCAGCTGCTCGGTGGCGCCGAGGGCGACGCCGGCCGGGAGGATGGTCACCTTGGCGACCGGGTCGGCGCGCTCGCACAGCGCGGCCATCAGCGCGTGGCCGGACTCGTGCACCGCGACGGCGTACCGCTCCTCGGGCAGCAGCGCGTTGGAGGACTCCCGGCGGCCGAGCAGCACCCGGTCGCGGGCGGCGTCGAGGTCGTCGGCGGTGAGGGTGGCCCGGTCGGCGCGCACGGCGTTGATGGCGGCCTCGTTGACGAGGTTGGCGAGGTCGGCGCCGGAGAAGCCGGGGGTGCCTCGGGCGAGCCGTCCGAGGTCGACGTCCGGGGCCAGGGTCTTGCCGCGGGCGTGCACGGCGAGGATGGCGGCCCGCTCGGCCTGGTTGGGCAGCGGGACGGTGACCTGCCGGTCGAAGCGGCCGGGGCGCAGCAGGGCCGGGTCGAGGGCGTCGGGGCGGTTGGTGGCGGCGATGACGACGATGCCGGTGCTCTGGTCGAAGCCGTCCATCTCGGCGAGCAGCTGGTTCAGGGTCTGCTCGCGCTCGTCGTTCCCGCCGAGCCTGGTGCCGCCCGCGCGGCGGCCGCCGACGGCGTCGATCTCGTCGATGAAGATGATCGACGGCGCGCGTTTGCGGGCGTCCTCGAAGAGGTCGCGGACCCGGGAGGCTCCGACGCCGACGAACATCTCGACGAAGCCGGAGCCGGTCACCGAGAGGAAGGGCACCGAGGCCTCGCCGGCGACCGCCCGGGCGAGCAGGGTCTTGCCGGTGCCGGGCGGCCCGACCATGATCACCCCGCGTGGCCCCTTGGCCCCGGCGGCGGCGTACCGCTCCGGGCTGCGCAGGAAGTCGACCACCTCGCTGACCTCCTGTTTCACCCCTTCGTACCCGGCCACGTCGGCGAACCCGGTGTCCGGCCGCTCGGCCTCGATGATCTTGGCCCGGGACCGGCCGATGGCGCTCAGGCCGCCGCCCAGCGAGCGGGCGGCCATCCGGCCGGACCAGAGGAAGAGCGCGCCGAAGATCAGCAGCGGCAGGAACAGCAGCAGGGTCGACCAGATCGAGCCGCCGCTGCTGGCCCGGCTGCCGGTCACGGTCACGTCGTGCTCGGAGAGCGCGCTGCTGAGCTGGGAGGTGTCCAGGGCGGTGGGGATCTGGCTGGTGAAGTGGGTGCCGTCCTTGAGCGTGCCGCTCACCCCGCCGGTGTCGCTGACGTCCACGGTCTGCACCTGTCCGGCGTCGACCCGGCTCACGAAGTCGGAGTAGCCGTAGCGGGTGCCGGGCTTGCCGGGATTGGAGGAGAAGAGCACCAGCAGGAGCAGCGTGACCAGCACGGCGACGGGCAGCAGCCAGCGGCGCCACGAGGGCGGTGGGGGCTTGGCCGGGCCGCCCGGGCCCTGGTTCCGGCCCTGCCCGGGGCCTTGGCCTGGTCCCTGGTTCCGGCCAGGGCCGGGGCCCTGGCCCTGGTCCCGGGGTTGGCCCCAGCTCTGCTTCGGGCGCGGGTCGGCGCCCGAGCCGGGGTCCGGGCCGGAACCAGGGTCCGGGCCGGAGCCAGGGGCGGGGCCGGAACCGGGACCAGGCGGAGTCACGGGGTGACGGGCAGCGCGCAGCCGGATTCGTACGATCATCCACGCTCACCGCCTCTCGGGGGGGCCGAACAGCCTCCGCCCCTCCATGGTCGGACGGTCCGGGCCCGGACGGGAGCCCGAAGCGGGTGGCAGCGGTCCACTCGGGCGAGAACGACCCGGTCGGCACCCCGGCCCGCGACGCCGGAACGCGCTCGCCGAACGTCGGCCCGGCGCCTGGGCGCGGGGTGATCGCGAGCGCCTGCGGAAGCCCCCGGGCGCGTCCACCGCCCCGGCGGCGCGTGTGCGTCCGGCCCCGTTCTCGGCCCTGCTTTCGGCCGTCCCTTCAGCGGCTCCTCCAGCGGCTCTTTCGATGTGCTCAAGGCCCTCCGGAGCACGGGGAGTTGGCGATCAAGCTGCCAACCGGAGCGCTTCGTGACCTAGAGTAGCCACATGGTCAACGAGGAACTGCCAGCCACACGTAGGACGCCCGAGGCCGCTGTGGAAGCCCGGGCCGGGGACAGCGACCGGGAGGCGGTGGCCGAGCAGCTGCGGGTAGCCGCCGGCGACGGCCGCATCGACCTCGGGGAGTTGGAGGAGCGGCTCGAGCAGGCCTATGCCGCGCGGACCTACCGCGAACTCGACGCCCTGGTGGCGGACCTCGGCGGCCGGGCGAAGACCCGGGAGGAGTCCGCGGCGGAGGAGGTCCTCGTGCTCCGGCCCCGGATGAACAACATGGTGCAGGGCGGCCGGTGGTCCGTGCCCCGCCGGATCGTCGCGGAGACCAAGCTCTCGCTGCTCACGGTCGACTTCAGCGAGGCCGTGTGCCCCCACGAGGAGATCACCGTGACGGCGTCGACCGGCCTGGGCCACATCCGGCTGATCGTCCCGCGCGGCTGGGGCGTACGGATCGACCCCTCGAGCACCAACACCGGAAACATCGTCAACAAGGCCGCCGCGCAGGCGGAGCCCGGCGCCCCGACGCTGACCGTGATCGGCCACCCCCGCTCGGGGCCGATCAGGATCAAGCAGCGCCGCCGGGGCTGACGGTCGGTCGGGACGGGCGGGCCGGGACGGAGGGGACGGAGGGGCCGGGGCGGGCCTGGGCGGGCCGGCCGGTTCAGGAGAAGTCGAGCCCGCCCGTCCGGGTCCGCTTGAGCTCGAAGAACTTCGGGTACCCGGCCAGCAGCCGCACGCCGTCGAAGACCCGTACGGCGTCCTCACCGCGCGGGATGGCGCTCAGCACGGGGCCGAAGAAGGCGACGCCGTCCACATGGATGGTCGGCGTGCCGACCTCCTCGCCGACCGGGTCCATGCCCTCGTGGTGGCTCTTGCGCAGGGCCTCGTCGTACGCGGAGCTGTTCGCCGCCTCGGCCAGCTCCTCCGGCAGGCCGGCCGCCACGAGCGCCTCCCGGATGACGGCGTCGTCGGCCTCCCGGTCCTGGTCGTGCAGCCGGGTGCCGAGCTCGGTGTACAACTCGCGCAGCACCTGCGGGCCGTGCTGTTCGGCGGCGGCGATGCAGACCCGCACCGGGCCCCAGCCGGTGGTCATCAGGCGCTGGTAGCGCTCGGGCAGGTCGGTGCGGCCCTCGTTGAGGACGGACAGGCTCATCACCCGGAAGTTCAGGTCGAGTTCGCGCTGCCGATCGACCTCCAGGATCCACCGGGAGGTTATCCAGGCGAAGGGGCAGACGGGGTCGAAGTAGAAGTCGACCTTGACGGTGTCGCTGTCGGCCCGGTGGCCGTCGCCGGTCCGGGGGTCGTTGTCGAGCTGCTGCTCGAGGTGCCGGTGGGGCTCGCTGGTCGTCACATCGTTCGTCAGATCGTTCGTCACACCGGAGAGACTAGTGTCCGAGTGGCCCGCTCTCCAGAGCCAATCGACAGCCACCCCAGCGGGCCACTTTCACGCCACTCGACCGCTCGGCCGCTCAGCCGCTCAGCCACTCAGCCGCTCAGCCGCTCAGCCGCAGGTGGTCCCGTCCGCCGGCACCGTGCCGTCCAGGAGGTAGGCGTCCACGGTCTGCTTCAGGCACGGGTTGCCGGTGTTGTAGCCGCCGTGCCCCTCGCCCTGCAGCGTGACGGTGACGCCGACGCCCGCGCCGAGCTGCTGCGCCATCGTGCGGGCGCCCTCCACCGGGGTGGCCGGGTCGCCGGTGGTGCCGACCACCAGGATCGGGGCGGCGCCCGGCGCGGAGACCTCCGGGTGGGCGGCCTTGCCGGGGACGGGCCAGCCGGTGCAGCCGGTCAGCCCCCAGGCGGTGAAGGAACCGAACACCGGGGAGGCGGCACGGAACTGCGGCAGCTGCTGCTGCACGTCCTGGTCGGAGTAGCGCTGCCGGGCGTCCACGCAGCTGATCGCCCGGTTCGCGGCGTTCAGGTTGCTGTAGTGCCCCTGCGCGTCGCGCCCGTTCAGCGCGTCGGCGAGCTGGAGCAGCGTGTCACCCGTCCCCAGCTCCATCGCCTCGGTGAGCCCGGTGGCCAGCGCGGGCCAGGTCTCCTGGCTGTAGAGGGCGCCCGCGATGCCGGTGACGGCCAGGCTCTCGGTGAGCTGCCGCCCCTGCTTGGTGGGCAGCGGCGACTGCGCCAGCTTCTGCACCAGCGCGGCGACCTTCGCGGTGCCGTCGTCGCCGCCCTCGCCGGTCGGGCAGGCGGTCCCGGCCTGGGCGGCGCAGGCCTTCATGAAGTCGCCGAGAGCGAGCTGGAAGCCCTGGGCCTGGCCGAGCGCGGACTGCTGCGGGTCCTTGGTCGGGTCGACCACCGAGTCCAGCACCACCCGACCGACCTGCTGCGGGAACAGGTGCGCGTAGACGCCGCCGAGCTGGGTGCCGTAGCTGATGCCGAAGTAGGAGAGCTTCTCGTCGCCCAGCGCCTGCCGCATCAGGTCCAGGTCGCGCGCGGCGCTCTCGGTGTCGACGAACGGCAGCACCGCGCCGGAGTTGTGCTCGCAGGCGGTGACGAAGCGGGCGTTGCCGTCGTCCAGGGCCTTCACCGCGTCGGGGGTCTCGGGGGTGCTGTCGGCGGCGGTGGCGGCGTCCGTCGCGCGGTCGTCCAGGCACGTCACCCCGGCGCTGGCGCCGACCCCGCGCGGGTCGAAACTCACCAGGTCGTAGCGGGAGTTGAGGGAGCTGTAGCTTGCGGCGAGGGCGGGCAGGGTGGCCACGCCGGAGGCGCCGGGGCCGCCGAAGTTGAACAGCAGTGAGCCGATCCGGTGCTGTTCGTCCTTGGCGGGGCTGCGGATCAGCGCGAGGTCGATCGTCGCACCGTCCGGCTTGCCGTGGTCCAGCGGGGCCTTGAGGGTGGCGCACTGCCACTCGTCGGCGGCGGGCGCGGTGCCGGTGCCCTGGGCGTTGGTGGGGGCGGCGCAGGCGTGCCAGTCCAGCTGTCGGGCGGCCGGTCCGGTGGCGGCGTCGGTCCCCGTCCCCGTGTCGGCGGCCGCGGAGGTGGGCGCGGGCTCGGCGACGGAGGAGCCGTCGCCCTGGCAGCCGGTGGCGCCGGTGAGCAGCAGGGTGGCCAGGCCGAACGCTCCGGCGCGGCGGGCGACGGTGTGCATGGGGTGGGTCCACCTCTCGGGTTTGCCGGGCACCCGGCGCTCGGTTCGTCGACGCACCACAGACCCTAGGGGCCGGACACCGCCGATGCCCCGTGGAGCCCCCTGGAAGGGGGCGTGCGCCGAACCGGCTGCCACCGGCCGACCGGGTGAAGGACCGGTTCGCGCGGCCCGACCGTCACCGGACCCTTGCCCTGGCTTGACCCTGCCGATCGGCAGGGTCAAGCCAGGGGTGGTGTCTCGGGAACCTCCCGATCGGCACATGTGCGACGGGCGGGCAGCGCGCAAGGATTGCGGCCAGCGAGGTCCCGCCGGTGGGGCCCGGAAAGGAGCCCTCCCATGACTGCCGTGTTCTCGTTCCCGCGCCTGACGTTCCCGCTTCTGGCGTTCCCGCGCCTGTCGTTCGCCTTCCTGTCGTTCGCCCTGCGTCGCCGGCGCACCGTCTCAGCGCAACGCCATGCCCGGGGTTCCCCGCACCGCGTACGCCGGCAGGCGCAGCCCGCCGAGGGCGGCCCGGGGCAGGCTCAGCCCGAAGCGCCGTTCGACGGCGCCAAGGGTTCGGCGGCGGGCGGCCCCGTCGGGCTCCCGCCCGGGGTCGCAGGAGGTCACGCCGTCGGCCTCCAGGACTCTGGCGGCGATCAGGTCCGGCACCAGCAGGTCCGGCTCCTGGCCCCAGCGCCAGCGCTCCTCGCCGAGGCCGAAGCCGCACAGCACGGCGCCGTCGCGGGCGTAGTCGAGCAGGGCCGGCCGCTGCTCCGGCATCGGGCGGAAGTGCACCACCTCGACGCCGTCGCGCGCTATCTCGGTGAGCAGTTCGCCGCCGGTCGAGTCGCCGTACTCGATCGCGAACGACCAGCCGACACACGTGCCGACCCGGACCACGCCGTCGCCGTCGTCACCGGGGCGGTAGACCTCGATGTCCAGGCCCCGGATCTCGGCGTCGCTGATCGGCTCGGTCGCGGCGGCCGGGTCGGCGCCCATCCGGCGGGCGAGCTCCTCGGGCGTGATCCCCCGGGCGAAGACGACCCCGCCGACCTCACCGTCCGGGTCGGGACCGCCCGTTGACCGTCCGCTCGTTGACCGTCCACTCGTTGACCGTCCGCTCGTTGACGATCGGCCCGTTGACGAGCGGTCCGCGGCCGGCCGACCGAGCTCTGCGAGCCACTGAATGCCGTCGCCGTCCTGCCCTGTTCCCCCGTGCGTGCCGTCGGTCATGCCGCCCTCCCCTCGCGCATGGCCTGCGGTGACCCGGGCGCGCCCGTGGGCACCCTAACCGACCCTGCCGACACCCGGCCGCCGGTCGCCGGATCGATGCCGGAACCGGCCGTGCGCGGGCCGACAACCACCCCTGATCGACCGGAAGGAGACCGAACCGGCGGATGAACTCACCCGGCCCGCGCCGCCGTTCACCCGCAATCTGTGCGGCCCCGGCTCCCTGGGAACTCACCCGGACACGTCCGGCACCTTCTGACCCACCGCCTCGAACAGCAGCTTCGCGGCCACCGTCGCCCCGTCGGTGCGGATGCCGCCGGCCACGACCCCCGCCCGAGCCCGGGTCTCGGGTGCCAGGGCCGTGCCGAGCGCGGCGGAGAGCGATTCGACGGTCGGCGTACGGTCGAGGTGGGCCGCGCCGATGCCCAACTCGGTGACCCGGGCGGCCCAGTACGGCTGGTCGGCGATCAGTGGGAGGACCACCTGGGGCACGCCCGCCGCGGCCGCGGTCGTCGTGGTGCCGGCGCCGCCGTGGTGGACGACGGCGGCCACCCTGCGGAACAGGGCCTGCTGGTTCACCTCGCCGACGACATGACAGTCCTCGCGGTCGTCGACCGGGGCGAGCCCGGCCCAGCCGCGGGCGAGCAGCACCCGGCGGCCGTGCGCGCGGCCGGCTTCGACGGCCACCCGCGCGATCCCCTCCGGGGCGTACGAGGCCATGCTGCCGAAGCCGACGTACACGGGCGGTTCACCGGCCGCCAGGAACGCCTCCAGGTCGGCCGGAAGCGGGCGGTCGTCGGGCAGGATCCACGCCCCGGTCGGCACCACGTCGAGTTCCGTCATGCCCTCCGACGGGCAGAGCATCGGGTCCGCCGCCAGCCACGGCCGCTCGGTGAAGACGTGGTCGCGGACGTTCTCCACCGGCGGCAGACCGATGGCCGCCCGGTGGCTGTCGAGCGCCTCCCCGTACAGGGCGTTGACCCGCTGGGCGTCCTGCTCCCAGAGCTTCCGGTAGTCGGTCTCGTCCTCCGGCGACGGCGTGCCCGGACGCCGCCCGGGCCGGAAGTGCCGCGAGGGCAGGCCGAAGATGTGGAAGCAGGCCAGCACATAGGGCAGGCCGAGCTTCTCCGCGACGTCCCGCGCCCCGGCCGGCATCAGGCCGGTCGCCAGCACCACGTCACAGCCCTCGGCCGCCGCGCTCAGCGTCTCGAACCTCGCGGCGACCAGCTCGCGGGCCAGCCGGAACGCGTCCTCCGCGGTCGGCGGCTTCGGACCGGCGACCACCGAACGCACCGACGGGCCGAGCGGCACCAACGGCACCCCGACCCGCGCCAGCAGGGCCGCGAACTCCTCGTCCGGCGGCGCGCACACCCGCACCTCCGCACCGAGCCCGCGCAACGCCGCCGCCAGCCCCGCCAGCGGTTCGACATCCCCGCGCGATCCCCACGTCGTCATCAACACGCGCATTTCACGACTCCCGTTTCCGCAGGTCATGGCCTTACGGTCGGGATTCTGCGGCATCACGGGGGCCTTGCCGCAAGCCCCGGGTGACGCTATAGCTTGATAGTGGCAGGGAGATCGGCTCTCCTTGCCGTTTCCGTTGGCCGCCCGGTCCCACCCGCTCCCCCGAACCGGCCAATCCGGCCGAACCGCACGGACCGGACGGACCGGACGGACCGAAGGAACGGCCTGAACGCCCGGCAGCCCCGCCGCGTACCCCTGATCGGGGGGTGCGGGGCCGACCGGTCCCGCGCACGTGCCCGACCGAGGAGGCACGATGCTCCGCACCGCAGCCACCGGGCTGCTCGCCGGACTCCTGTGCCTGGGTGGCGCGTCCGCCGCGTTCGCGAACCCCACCCCGAACCAGCCGGGGCCGCCGAACCAGACCTGCCAGGACTTCCTGGCGGCCGGCGGACAGGCCCCGGGCCACACCAGTTCCTCCCCCGGCTCCCCCTTCGACGAGCCGGGCTTCGGCAGCCAGCCGAACGGCGGCAAGGGCGGCCAGGCGTACAGCAACGCCGGCGCACCGTCCCAGTACGACGTCGCCTGCTACCAGCAGTTCGTCCATTCGTCCTGAACCGCACGACCCCCGTATTCCGTTGTCCTCCGCTTTCGTTCTCCGTACGGTGGTCCCGCGCTCCGACCCGCCCGGCCGGTTCGCGGGACCACCCGGGGGTTGTCCCCCTGCCGGATCCGGTGGCATTCCCCAGCGCTTCTCCAACCCTCGGTGATCGACGATTCGTTGGCCGACATTCGTCGGCGAACCCATCGCACCCGTCGCACCCATCGACCCGACTCTCCGACTCGTCGAATCATCGGATCGTCGAATGGACGGATCGATGGATCGACGGTCCGAGGAACCCGAGGAGCAGCCCGACATGCCCGTACGCAGCGAGGAGCGCGGCAAGCGCATCGACCGACGCGCCCTGCTGACCGCCACGGCGGCCGCCGTGACCGCCACCCTGCTCGCCCCCGCGGCCCGCGCGGACCAGCCGGGCAGCGCCGATCAGCCCGGGAGCGCGAATCGCGCGGACCGTCAGGTCTCCACAGTGGTCCGCGAACTGAACGCCCTCTCCCATCCCCTGCGGTCCACGGAACCCACCGGCCGGACCAGCGACCTGCGGCCGCTGGACGCGATGATCGGCGACGCCACGGTGGTGGGGCTCGGCGAGGCCACGCACGGCGCGCACGAGTTCTTCACCATGAAGCAACGGGTGCTGCGTCACCTGGTCGAGGAGAAGGGATTCACCACCTTCGCCCTGGAGACGAGTTGGTCCGGCGGCCTGCGGATCGACGACTACGTCCAGGGCCGCACCGGCGGTGACGCCCGGCAGCTGGTGAAGGAGACGATGGGCAGGTCGCCCTGGGAGCGCCAGGAGTTCGCCGACCTGATCGACTGGATGCGCGACCACAACCGTGAACACCCGCTGCGCCCGGTGCACTTCCTCGGCGACGACCTGGAGTTCCCCGCCATCGGCGACCATCTCTTCGACCGGGTGACCGCCTACGTGCGCGAGGCCGCCCCCGGGTCGCTGCCGCGACTGGAGCAGCTGTACGCCGGCCTGCGACCGTTCGACGACGCCATCGGCTACCTCACCACGCGTCCGCTCACCGAACGGCGACAGAACGCCGCCGTGGCGCAGCGCACGCTGGAGCTGGTCACCGCCGCCCGGGGTGGGGGCGAGAGCGGGGGCGAGAGCGACGAGGCGTACGCCTGGGCCGTGCAGAACGCCCGGAGCATCGCCAGGACCTTCGCCTTCTGCGCCGTGGACCTGGAGGACGCCGCCGACATGACCGCGATGCAGAGCCTCCGTGACCGGGCGATGACCGACAACACCCTCTGGTGGCAGCGTCGCACCGGCGGGAAGGTGCTGCTGTCCGCGCACAACGGCCATGTCGGGTACCGGAGCAGCGATCCCGAGCTCTACCCGAGGACCCAGGGCGAGCATCTGCGCGACGCCCTCGGCGCGGACTACGTCGCCATCGGTTTCACCTTCGGCCGCGGCTCGTTCCTCACCAAGGACTCCCCGTTCGCGCCCGACTGGAAGGTGGTCACCGTTCCCCCGGCCACCGCCGGCATGAACGAGTACGTCCTCGACCGGGTCCGTCCCCGCGACTACTACCTCGACCTGCGCTCCGCCCCGCCGGCCACCCGCGCCTGGCTGGACACCGCCCGACCGACCTACGACGCCGGGACGGAGTTCCGCGGCGACCCGCTGCCGCGTCTGGCGATCGGTCCGGCCTACGACGCGCTGGTCCACCTCCACGAGACCGGCGCGGCCCGCCTCCTCTAGGCGTCGGGCCCGGTCGTCGTCCGGCAGGACCCGTGGGCCGGGCGCACGGGTGGGAGCCGGGCCCATCCTCCGCCCTCCGCCCCCGGCCCCCGGCGACGCTGGTGGGCGCGGCCTGATCAGTCCTCGGCGGGCCCACGGATCGACCGCCGCACACCGGCTCGCACCGCCGCTCGCCGCCCCTCGCCGCCCCTCAGCGCCGCTCGGCGCCGCTCAGCCCGTGAACCGCCCGTCCTGTGCCACCACCCGGCCCGCGCGGACCACCAGTTCGCGCGTCGGCAGGTCGACGACCACCTGCGGCAGGCACTCGCCCGTGACCAGCATGAAGTCGGCGGGCGAGCCGGCCTCCAGGGTGGCGGCCGGCAGGTCCAGGAGTTCGGCGCCGCCGTCGGCCGCCACGGCGAAGCAGTCGGCCAGCTGCTCGTCGGTGCGGGCGTCGGTGGTCCAGCCGAGCAGGTGGGTGCGGTGCAGCATGTCGGCGTTGCCGAACGGGCTCCACGAGTCGCGCACCCCGTCCGAGCCGAGCCCGACCCGCACCCCGTGCGCCCGCAGCTCGCGGAACGGCAGCACCTGGTGGGCCGAGGGCGCCACGGTGGTGAGGCCGACACCGGATTCGGCCAGCTCGTCGGCGAGGTCGGCGAGCGGGGCGCCGACCAGCTCGGGGACGCAGAAGGCGTGGCTGACGACCACCCGCCCGGCCAGTCCGGCCGCCCTGGTCCGCGCGGCGATGTCGCGGATCGGTCCGAGGCCGTGCTCGCCCCGGTCGTGCAGGTGGATGTCGAGGCGCAGTCCGTGCTGGTCGGCCAGGCCGAACAGCAGCTCCAGCTGGGCGGGCCCCTCGCCGTCGGTGCCGTCGGCCGGGGCGCCGTCGAAGCCCGCCGGGTCGATGCCGCCGATGGCGTCGACGAGTCCGCTCGCCGCCGCCTCCGCGAGCAGCGCACCCGCGCCGGGCATCCGGCGGACGCCGTGCTGCGGGAAGGCCACCACCTGGACGTCCAGCGCGCCGGCCAGGCGCTCGCGCACCTCGGCGAGCCCGGTCACCCCGTCCAGGCCGTAGGCGGGCGCCACGTCCACGTGGGCCCGCACGGCGCGGGTGCCGCGGGTGACGGCGTGGGTCAGCAGCCGGTGGGCGCGGTCGGCGATCGGGGTGCGCTGGTGCCGGTGGAGGTCGACGTCGCCCTGGACGTACTCGGACAGCGAGCCGGCCGGGCGCCGGCTGTACCAGGGCTCGCCCCACGCGGTTTTGTCGGGGTGGATGTGCGCGTCCACCAGGGTCGGCAGCGCGATCCGGCCGCCGCCCTCGACCAGCTCCGGCACCACCCCGTCCGGCACCCGCTCGGCCAGCAGGCCGTCCACGGCGATCAGGTCGGCGGCCCGGTCGGCACCGTACGGGCGGACGTTCCGGAAGACGGTGACGGAAGGCGTGGTCACGGGCTGCTCGCTTTCGCTCTGGTTCCCGAGGTGGTCCGGCTGCCGTGGACGGATTTTGCCCACCAGGCAAAACGTCCTACGTTTCATTCAACAGTCTGTTTATCATCTCCGGGTCCCCGTTCCCCGTCCGGAGTCGCCCACGCATGCCCACGCCACCGCCCGCCGCCACGCCCCGACCGCACCCGCTGCACGTCCTGCGGGCCACCGTCTTCGCCATCGGCGCCCTGCTCCTGCTGGTCGGGGTGGGCGTACTGCTCGACCAGCCGCTGCTGATCCCGCCGCTGGCCGCCAGTGCCGCACTGGTGCACGGCGCGCCCGGGCTGCCGATCTCGCAGCCGCGCAACCTGGTCGGCGGTCAGCTGATGTCGGCCCTGATCGGCTTCGCCACCCTGGCCGTCACCGGCAGCACCACCTGGGGCGCGGCCGTCGCCGCCGGGCTCTCACTGGGCGCGATGATGCTCACCCACCTCTCGCACTCCCCGGCCGCGGCCACCGCCGTGATCGTGGTCCTCCAGGCACCGCATCCCGTGCCGTTCCTCCCGCTGCTCGTGCTGGCCACCGTGCTGCTGGTCGCCATCGGCCTGCTGCCCGGCCGGATCGGCGGGCACCCGGTCCGCTACCCGGTGTCCTGGTGACGGCCGCACCGCACTGACGACCGGCTCTCCACTCTCCCGCCGAACACCGACGGCCGGGTCATCCGATCGGACGACCCGGCCGTCATCCGTTCCGCCCGACAGGGACGGCCGCCCCGCCGACGCCGCCGTACGTCCGGGACGGCAGGCTGGGACCGTCGCGCCGTCCGCCCACCCCGCCGAGGAGCCCCCGCCATGGCCGCCCGACCGCTCTCCCCCGCCGACCAGGCCCTGCTGGACGCCGCCGACCGCGGCGACCTCGACGCCGTCCGCGCGGCCCTGGCCGCGGGCGCGGAGGCCGGGGCCCGCGACGCCCAGGGCCGCACCCCGCTGCTGCGGGCCGCCTTCGCCGACCGGGTCGCCGTCGCCCGGCTGCTGGTCGAGGCCGGTGCGGACGTCAACGCGCAGGACGCCCAGCTGAACAGCCCCTGGCTGGTCACCGGCATCACGGGCAGCGTCCCGATGCTGCGCGCCCTGCTCCCCGGCGGTCCGGACCTCACCCGCCGCAACCGCTACGGCGGGGTGTCGGTCATCCCCGCCGCCGAACGCGGGCACGTCGCCTACGTCCGCGCGGTCCTCACCGAGACCGCCATCGACGTCGACCACGTCAACGACCTCGGCTGGACGGCCCTGCTCGAAGCCGTCCTCCTCGGCGACGGCGGCCCGGCCCACCGGGAGATCGTCGACCTCCTGCTCGCCCACGGCGCCGACCCCCACCTCCCCGACGCCGACGGCGTCACCGCCCGCGCCCACGCCGAGCGCCGCGGCTTCCGCGGCATCGCCGAGGCGCTGCGCACGGCGGAGGCCGGGGCCGCCAGCGACGGTACGGGCAGCACCGGCTGACGCCCGACCGGCCGACGGGCCGCCGGGCCGCCGGGCCGCCGCCCTCAGAACTCAGGCGCCCCAGAACCCCAGGCACCTCAGGACCCCAGGTACCTCAGCACCGCCAGCACCCGGCGGTGGTCGTCCGGCGCCTGCGGCAGGTCGAGCTTGGTGAAGATGCTCGCGATCCGCTTGGACACCGTGGCCTCGGTGACCACCAGCCGACGGGCGATGGCCGCGTTGGAACGGCCCTCCGCGATCAGCGCCAGCACCTCGCGCTCCTTGGGGCTCAGGCGCCGCAGCGGGTCGTGCCGGCGGGTCAGCAGCTGGCGGACCACCTCCGGGTCCACCACCGTCCCGCCCCCGGCCACGTCGGTGAGGGCGGACACGAACTCGCGCACCTCGCCGATCCGGTCCTTGAGCAGGTAGCCGGTGCCCGCGCCCCGGTCGCCGGCGGAGATCAGCTCCGCGGTGTACCCCTGCGAGACGTACTGGCTGAGCACCAGCACGGGCAGCCGCGGATCGTCCTCGCGCAGTCGCCGGGCCGCGCGCAGTCCGTCGTCGGTGTTGTCCGGGGGCATCCGGACGTCGACGACCACCGCGTCCGGCCGGTGCTCCCGGACCGCCGCGATCAGCGCCGGAGCGTCGCCCACGGCGGCCGCCACGGTGTGCCCGAACCGCTCCAGCAGGGAGACCAGGCCCTCCCGCAGGAGCACCGAGTCCTCCGCGACGACTAGCCGAAGTTCCGGCACGGGATCTCCACTCGCAGGACGGTCGGCCCACCGGCCGGGGAACGCAGGGACAGGGTGCCGTCGATGACGGCGAGCCGGTCGCCGATGCCCAGCAGGCCGGTCCCGGCGGCCGGGTCGGCGCCGCCGCCCCCGTCGTCCCGGATCTCCAGCACCAGTCCGTCCGCCGCCGCCCGGCCGTGCACCGAGGCTCGCCGGGCGCCGCTGTGCCGGACCACGTTGGCCAGCGCCTCGCAGACCACGAAGTAGGCGGCGGCCTCGACCGGGGCGGGCGGCCGCCCGGGCAGCGCGATGTCGACGTCCACCGGCACCGCCGAGCGGCCCGCGAGGTCCCGCACCGCGGGTTCCAGGCCCCGGTCGGTGAGGACCTGCGGGTGGATGCCGTGGATCAGCTCGCGCAGTTCCCGCAGCGCCACCCGCACCTCCTCCCGGGCCTCCCGGACCTGCCGGGCGCCGGCCGAGCCCTCGGGCAGGTCCAGGCCGGCCAGGCCGAGCTTGACGGAGAGCGAGACCAGCCGCTGCTGGGCACCGTCGTGCAGGTCGCGCTCGATCCGGCGCCGTTCCACCTCGTACGCGTCCACCAGCCGGGCCCGGGAGGCCACCACCCGGGTCAGCTCGTCCTCGGCGGGCTCCAGCAGGGCCCGGGCGGTCACCGCCCGTACGCCCGCCCAGGCCGCGAGCGGGTAGGCCGCCACCGGGAGCAGCACCAGTCCGGCGAGCGGTCCGAGCCAGGAGGCGGCGGGGTTCGCGGTGGGCTGGAACGGCGCGGCCAGCAGGAACAGCGGGGTGCCGAGGCCCACCGTGACCAGTCCGAGGTCGATCCACCAGAGCAGCAGCAGGGAGATCAGCCCGTAGCCGAGGTCGCGCCGGGCCGCCGGCCGCCGGCGCAGCAGCAGCTCACGGGCGCGACCGCGCCGGCCCCCCGCCGTCCGCCCCTGCTCCGCCCGCCCCGCGACCGCCCGCCCCGCGACCGCCGGCCCCTCCGTCTTCCGCCCCGGCAGCACCAGCCGCAGCCGCCACCGCTCGTACCCGGCCACGGCCCACCCCGCCAGGGCCAGCGGCGGCGGCACGACCGCCACCGCCCCGGGCCCCAGCCCTCCCCACAGCAGCACCGTCAGCGCCGCCAGCCCGACGGCCGTCGCCCCCACCACCGCTCCCGAGAGCAGGAAGCCCAGCGCGCGCCACGGCCAGACGGAGCCGAGGAAGGCCGCCGGCCGCTGGGCCAGCGCCTCCAGGGTGTTGCGGACAGCGATCACGCTGCCGACCCTAGCCGCCGCCCACCGCCCGCCGCAGGGGTGCTGGCACTACTTCCGATCTCGCCCCAACACCCCTGCGCTCCCCCACCGTTGACGGGTTGTCTGGGAGCATGACGAACTCGACCGACCCGGTCCTCCTGCGGGCCGTGACCAAGCGCTACGGCACCGGCGCCCGCGCCGTCACCGCACTGGACGACGTGACCGTCGCCTTCCCGCGCGGCAGCTTCACCGCGGTGATGGGCCCCTCCGGCTCCGGCAAGTCGACGCTGCTGCACTGCGCGGCCGGCCTGGACCGGGTCTCCGGTGGCACCGTGGTGATCGACGGCACCGAACTCGGCGCCCTGGACGAGACCCGGCTGACCCTGCTGCGCCGCGAGCGGCTCGGCTTCGTGTTCCAGTCCTTCAACCTGGTCTCCGCGCTGACCGCCGAACAGAACGTGGCCCTGCCGCTACGGCTGGCCGGGCGCCGTCCGGACCGGGCCGAACTCACCGCGGCGCTCAGCGAGGTCGGGCTCGGCCACCGCGGCGGGCACCGGCCGAGCGAGCTGTCCGGCGGCGAGCAGCAGCGCGTCGCGATCGCCCGGGCGCTGATCACCCGGCCCGCCGTACTGTTCGCCGACGAGCCGACCGGGGCCCTGGACACCCGTACCTCGCACGAGGTGCTCGCCCTGCTGCGCGGCATCGTCGACCGCCACCGGCAGACCGTGATCATGGTGACCCACGATCCGACCGCCGCCGGCTACGCCGACCGCGTGCTGCTGCTCGCCGACGGACGGATCGTGGAGGAGCTGCACGGCCGCAGCGAGCCCGCGGTCATCGCCGGCCGGATGGCCGCCCTGGAGGCACCGGCATGCTGAGCCTCGCCACCGTCCGCGCCCGCTGGACGTCCTTCCTCGGCACCTTCGTCGCGCTCGGCCTTGGCGTGACGGTCCTCGCCATGACCGCCCTGGTGCTCACCTCGGCCCAACCGGAGGTGCCCCGGCGCTACGCGGGCGCCCGGGTCGTGGTGCAGAGCCCCGCCGTCGACCAGTCCGACGGCACCTTCACCCCGGGCCGGCCCTGGTCCCCGGAGCGCACGGACGCGTTGCTGCGGGCCCTGGCCGCCGTTCCGGGCGTGGCGCGGGCCGTGCCGGACCGCGCCTTCTACGCCCAGGCGGTGATCGACGGCACGCCGGTCGGCGACCCGGGCCCGGAGCCGCGCGGCCGCAACTGGTCCGGCACCGCGTTCGGGCCCGAGCGGCTGGTCGCGGGCGGCCCTCCGGCCGACGAGCACCAGGTGGTGCTGGACGCCTCGCTGGGCCTGGCGCCCGGCTCGCCGGTCACCCTGCTCACCGCCGCCGGGCCGGCCCGCTACACCGTGTCCGGCATCGTCTCCGGGGCCGGACACCCGGTCGTCTCCGGGGCCGACTCCGGCACCGTTTCCAAGGCCGCGTCCAAGGCCGCGTCCGAGGCCGGGTCCGAAGCCGCCTCCGGGCCCGTCGACCCGCCGTCCCTCTACCTGTCCGACCGCGCCGCCGAGGCCCTCGCCCCCGGGGTCCGGGTGATCGGCCTGGTCACCGTGCCGGGCGCCGACGTCCCGGCCGTCGCCGCGGCCGCGGCCTCCGCCGTGGGCGGCGACGGGACGGTGTTGCACGGCGCCGCGCTCACCGCGCTGGAGGACCGGAGCGCCGAGAAGACCCGCTGGATCGGCCTGCAGATCCTGACCGCGATGGCCGCGCTGACCGCCTTCGTCTCCGTCTTCGTGGTCGCCTCGACCTTCGCCTTCGCGATCGTCCAGCGGCGGCGCGAGTTCGGCCTGCTGCGCACCATCGGCGCCACCCCGCGCCAGATCGCGCGGACGGTGTACGCCGAGGCGCTCGGGGTGGGCGTGCTGGCCGGCGGGGCGGGCGTGCTGCTCGGCGCCCTGCTGGCGCCCGCGCTGGGTGCGCTGATGGTGGAGGGCGGCCTGGAGCCGACGGGCTTCACCGTACGGTTCCGGGCGC
This sequence comes from Kitasatospora sp. NPDC058444, assembly GCF_042721415.1. Classification (NCBI taxonomy): domain Bacteria; kingdom Bacillati; phylum Actinomycetota; class Actinomycetes; order Kitasatosporales; family Streptomycetaceae; genus Kitasatospora; species Kitasatospora sp. NPDC058444. The sequence goes on from NZ_JBHXLL010000005.1 coordinate 168,358, forward strand.
TGCCGCTGCTCGGCTCCTTCGCGCTGGGCCTGGTGGTCGCGATGCTCGGGGTCTGGTCGGCCTCCCGCCGGGCGGCCCGGACGGCGCCGCTGGAGGCGCTGCGCGAGGCCGCCGTCGAACACCGGCCGATGACCCGCGGCCGGTGGATCGCCGGCGCTGCGTGCACCGCGCTCGGACTCGGGCTGGTGGTGGTCGCGGCCGGCAGCGAGTCCGACAGCATGATCAATGACGCCCTGTACGCGGCCATGGCGCTGATCGTCGGCCTCACCCTGTTCGCGCCCGCCGTCATCCCGCCGATCGTCCGCGCGGTCTGCCACCCGCTGGCCGGGCTGCCCGGCGCCACCGCCACGGTCGCCCGGGAAAGTGCGGTGACCGCCGTCCGGCGCACGGCTTCGACCGCCGCTCCGGTGCTGGTCACGGTGGGCTTCGCGGTGCTGGTCGCCGGACTGTTCCAGCTCCGGGCCGGCGGCTACGCCCTGGAGGAGACCGTCCGGCAGCAGGCCACCTCGGTGGTCACCCCGCAGGGCACGCCCGGACTCTCCGACGCCGCCGTGGCCGCCGTCCCGGGCGGCGCCTCGCTGCTGCCCACCCGCCTCTACGCCGGCGGCACCGACCACGTCGGCGCGGTGGGGATGAGCGAGGCCGCGTTCCGCGGGGCCCGCACCCGGATGACCGTCACCTCCGGCTCCCTGGACGGCCTGACCGGCGAGAACACCATGGTGGTCAAGGCCGGCACGGCCGCCTGGCTGGGCTGGACCACCGGCCGCCGCGTCCAGGTCACCTTCGAGGACGGCCGCACCGTGGACGTCACGGTCGTCGCCGAGATCACCGACGGCTCCGCCACCGCGAGCGTGCTGCTGACCACCCGCACCGTCCGGGCACACGACCCTTCGGCGCTCACCTCGGTCGTCTATACCGCCGGCACCACCTCCCCGGCCGTCCTCGCCCCGCTCGGCGCCCAGGCATTGAGCAGCGCCGAGTACGCCTCCCGCACCTCCTCCGAGGACGACGCCCTGGTCCGGATCTTCCTGGTCGTCCTGATCGGCACGTCGCTCGGCTACAGCTGCCTGGCCGTCGCCAACACCCTGCTGATGGCCACCGCCCAGCGGGCCGGGGACTTCACGGTGCTGCGGCTGTCCGGTGCGACCCGCCGTCAGGTGCTGCGGATCGTGGCCGCCGAGTCGGCCCTGGCGGTCGGGATCGGTGCCGCGCTCGGCCTGCTGATCGCGGTGGTCACCCTGGCGGGCGTCCGCTCCGGCCTCTCCGCCCAGCTCGGCACCCGGGTCGACCTCGCCCTTCCCTGGTCGACGATGGCGCTGACCATAGGCGTCTGCCTGACCCTGGCGCTGCCCGCCGGTGTGCTGCCGGCCCGGGCGGCGCTGCGCCGCCCCGGTGCCCGGGCGGCCGGCTGACGGTCGGCTGACGGTCGGCCCGCGCGGATCGGCTACTCCCAGTCGTCCGTTCCGCCCAGCAGTTCGACCAGCAGCAGGCCCGGATCGTCCTCCTCGGCGTCCCACCGGTCATAGGTGGGATCGAGGAGGATCATCACCGGGACCAGCCAGGACAGCCGGTAGCGGAACTCGACCGGTGGCTCTCCCGGTCGGCTGACGGTGAGGCGGCAGCGCACCAGACCGGTGTGGCGGACCTCGGTCCGGCCGTCGACCACCGTGGACCAGTCGTCGATGTGCAGGATCCGCTCACCGTCCACCTCGCGCACCACGGCGAGCAGCCGGCCGAGCTTTCCCACCCAGATGACCTCGGAGCCCGCCCAGTTCACGCGTGCCACGTCACCGTTCCTTCCGCGCGGACGGCACGGCCCGGTGGACGTGCCCGTGGTCCCGGTCGCCCGGCCCCCGTCCGAGGGCGTCGGACCGGGCGGCCGGACGGGGTCAGTGCTCCTGCTCGGCCAGCGACTTGATGCCTTCGAGGGTGGCCGTCATGCCGGTGCGGAGCTCGTTCAGCCGGAAGTCGACGATCCGCTCCTCCAGTTCCGGCCTGGCGTCGATGACCAGGCTGGCGCCGCTGCGGCCCGGGCCGATCACCACCGACTGCAGCAGCCGGGTGCCGCCGTCCTCGGGGGTCAGCTCGAAGCGCCACCGGGCCAGTGCCCCGCCGAGGTCGGACACCGGCTCGCCGTAGCGGCCGTCCGCGTCCATCACTCCCCAGGCGAAGACGCGCCGGCCGTCCGGCCCCTCCGGCCCCGTCCCGTCGGCCGGCCCGTCATCCGGCCCGGTCAGCTCCGTCACCTCGGAGACCGTCCGCCAGTCGGGCATGTCCGCCCGGCTGTTGTGCCCCTCGAAGCGGGCACCCACCGCGGGGGCGTCCGCGCCGCCCAGCCAGGAGACCCGCCGCAGCTCCGGGCTGAGCCGGGCCGGCAGGCCGATGTCCGTCACCAGCTCCCACACCCGGTCCACCGGTGCCCCGACGAGCACCTCGCACTGCGTACCCGGACCATCGGCGTACCGCATGTCCGCTCCCCCTCCGTCACATGTCATCGCTCTCGCACGGCGAGGTGCGCACCAAGGTGCGCACCGGCGTGCTCATCGTCCTGTCGTCCTGCTCGGATGCGGGTCGACACCCGCCCGTGCCCCGCCACGGCGTCCGGAACGCCGGGGAGGACAGCGGGCGGGTTGCCGCCCTGGGCCCTGGGTCGATGATCGATCCGGCGGAACACCCAAGTCAATCCGCCGATTTGCTGGGGAATCCCCAAGCGATACCTTGGGTCCCCGTGACCATCGACGACCTCCGCGTCTTCGCCGCCGTCTGCCGGGCGGGCTCGCTCAGTGCCGTAGCCCGCGACCTCGGCTGCACCCAGTCCGCCGTCAGCCAGCACGTGAAACGGCTCGAACGGGAGGTCGGCGTCGCCCTGATTGAGCGCCATCCGCGCGGGGTCGTCCCCACCAAGGCGGGGAACCTGCTGCGCACGGCGGTCGCCACCGGGCTCGGCGGCATCGACCACGCGCTGCACCGGATCGCCGAACTCGCGCGCGGCGAGGGCGGATCCGTACGGATCACCACCGGGGCCACCAGCATCCGGCACTTCATGTCCGCGGCCGTGGTGGACTTCCGGCGGCGCTTCCCCCGGGTCAGCCTGGAGTTCCAGACCGAGGTCTCCAGCCGCAGCTGCCTGGAGTCGCTCAACGCCGGCCGGGCCGACCTCGCCTGGATCACCCTCGGCGTCCCGGCCCGGGGCATCGACCAGCGGCCGGTGGTCGACCTGCCCTGGGTGCTCGCGGTCGCGGCAGGCGACCCGCTCGCCGCCCGGGCCCGGATCGGGCCCGCCGACCTCCAGGACGCCCGGCTGATCGGGCTGCCGCAGAACTCCGTCTCCCGCTCCCAGGTCGAGGCCTGGCTGGGGAAGTCGGGCGTCCGGCCGGTCTTCGACACCAGCGTCGCGGACTGGGACACCGCGATCCTGCTCGCCGGGCTCGGCCTCGGCCACGCCGTCGTCCCCGCCCTCCCGCAGTGGCAGGGCCCCGGCCACCCCGGCCTGCGGCTGCTCCCGCTGCCCGACCTGCCCGCCCTCACCGCCGGCTGGGCCGTCCGGGACTGGGACAACCTCGGCCCGCTCGCCCGCGCCTTCGCCGACACCGTCGCCGCCCACTGCGGCCGCGAACCCCTGCCGGCCGCCGGCCCGGAGGAGGGGACTGCCGGGATGTGACCGGCCAAGGCCGCCCCTCATCCTGCCGGGCCGCCCGGTCCCCGCCCTGCACCGCGAGCGCCACCTCGCGGCGCAACTGCCGTGGCAGTCCGGGCCGCCCGGCGGCCACGAGAATTCAGCAGCCGTAGAAGGAGTGGCCGCACCCGATCTCTGTGAAGCCCCGGCGGCCGTACCACGCGCGCGGCCAGTCCGCCGCGTCCGCGAGCAGGAACAGCCGGGGGATGCCGGCCTCGGCCGCCAGCGCCAGGCCGGTCGCCAGCAGGGTGTCGCCGTGCCCCGCGCCGCGGTGCCGCGACCCGGTCACCAGGTCCTCCAACTGGGCCAGCCCGACGTCCGGTTCGAGGTAGAGGTCGCTCCAGGCGGCGACCTCGCCGGCCGGTGTCCGCACGGCCAGGAAGTGCACCCTCCCGGCGCCGCGCAGCCGGGCGGTGCGGCGGTCGGTGAGCTGCCGGCCGACCTCCTCGTCCTCGGTCCACTCCCGCTGCTGGCGCAGCACCGCCTCCCGCATCCCGACCAACTCCACGGGGAGCGCGGCCGGTTCGGGACGCGGGCAGCCTTCCGTCGACCGGGTCAGGATCACCTCGCCCTGCCGCTCCCACCCCGCCGCCGCCAGCACCGGGGCGGCCCGCCCGCCGAACTCCGGGTCCAGCACGGTGATGCGGTACCGAGGGCGTCGTCCCAGCCACCGGGCGGCCAGCCCGGGCAGCGTCGCCGGGTCGGTACCCGGGCCCTCGACGATCAGCTGGTTGTGCTCCTCGGAGCGGCCGAACTCGGCGTTCCGGACGGCGAACACCCCCGGAAACTCCGGACGTTCGACGAGCTCCCGCGCCTGGCGGCGGGCGAAGGCGGCGCGGAAGGCGGTCACGCGGGCAAGCAGATCCGACATCCGGCCATGATCAGCCCGCGACCCGCCCGCGGACAACGGTTTTCCGGCACCGCCTCAGGAGGCCGCACAGGAGGCCGCACAGGAGGCCTCAACGCTCCAGGAAGCGCCGGATGCCGTCCCGCACGCCGTCGGTCGGCACGGTCGCCGCGAAGGCCGCCGCCTCCACCGCGAGCCCCTCGTCGATCGGCAGGTTGATGCCGCGGGTCACGGCCCGCAGGCAGGCGGCCACGGCCGTCGGCGCGTGCCGGACGATCCGCTCGGCCAGGTGCCGTGCCGCGTCCAGCAGTTCGTCCGCCGGGACGACCGAGTTGACCAGGCCGATCTCGGCGGCGCGGGCGGCCGGGATCGGGTCACCGGTGAGGATCATCTCCAGGCCGCGCTTGCGGCCGACGTGCCGCGGCAGCCGCTGCGAACCGCCGAAGGGCGGCGGGAAGCCGAGCGAGATCTCCGGCTTGGCGAAGGTCGCGTGCTCGGCCGCCACGGCCAGCGGGGCCGCCTCGGTGATCTCGCAACCACCGCCGTAGGCAAGGCCGTTGACGGCCACGATGACCGGCTTGGGGAACTCCTCGATCCGCCGGGTGAGGGTGTGTCCGCGCCGGACGAACTCGCGCAGCGCCCGCTCGGGACCGCCCGCGATGCTGGCCGCCAGGGACGGGATGTCGGCACCCGCGCTGAACGCCCGGCCGCCGGCGCCGGTGAGGATCACGGCGCGGACGGTGTCGTCGGCGTCGATCCGGTCGAGTTCGGCGAGCAGCGCGTCGATCGTCGGGTAGTCGAGGGCGTTGAGCTTCTTCTCCCGGTCGATGGTGAGGGTGACGACGTGCCGGTCCCGCTCGCTGCGGATGGTCATGGGCGCGTGCTCCGTTCCTGGCTCGCTGCTGGATGTGACGAGGTTAGGAACACCTGCCCAGGACAATCCACTTATTGTCCTGGATACACTCGGGCACACGCCCGTGCACGCCCGCACCTCCACTCCCGGGAACGGCAGGTGACCCGACCCGTGCGGCCGCCCTCCTACAAGGCCATCGTCGACGAGTACGCGACCGCCATCCGCTCCGGCGCGCTCCCGGCCGGCACCCGGCTGCCGACCCACCGCACCCTCGCCCGCGAACGGCGGATCGCCCTCGCCACCGCCACCCGGGTCTACGCCGAACTGGCCGCCGCCGGGCTGGTGGTGGGCGAACAGGGCCGCGGCACCTTCGTCCGGCTGCGCGCCGGCTACGACGGCCTCGAACCCTCCCGCGCCCTCCCGGTGCCCCGGGTGGCCGACCTCTCCTTCAACCAGCCGCTCGCCCCCGGGCAGGGCGACCAGCTGCGGCAGGCGCTGCGCGCGCTCGCCTCCTCCGGCGACGCCGAGGCCCTGCTGCGCCAGCACCCGCCGGGCGGCCACCGGCACGACCGGGCCGCGGTGGCCACCCACCTGCTGGACCGCGGGATCGACACCGCCCCCGAGAACGTCCTGCTCACCAGCGGGGCGCAGCAGGCCCTGGACTGCGTCCTGCGCACGCTCACCCGTCCCGGGGACGTCCTCGCCGTGGACGCGCTCGGCTACCCGGGCATCAAGCTGCTCGCCACCGCCCACGGGCTGGATCTGGCCCCCGTCCCGGTCACCGCTGCGGGCCCGGACCTCGACGCGCTCGACCGGCTCTGCCGCACCCGGCCGGTACGGGCGGTGTACACCCAGCCGACCGTCCACAACCCGCTCGGCTGGGTGCTCGGCCCGGCGCAGCGCGAGCGCCTCGTCCGGCTCGCCGCCGACCACGGCTTCACCCTGATCGAGGACGGCACCTACGCCTTCCTGGAGGCCGCGCCGCCTCCGCCCCTGCACGCCCTCGCCCCCGGGCGCACCTGCTACGTGGCCGGCCTCTCCAAGAGCGTGGCGCCGGGCCTGCGGTTCGGGTTCGCCGTCCTGCCCGACCACCTGCTCCGGGCCGCCACCACCAGTCTGCGCACGACGGCCTGGGGTGCCCCCGGCCTGATCACCGCCCTCGCCACCGGCTGGCTCGCCGACGGTACGGTCGCCCGCCTGGAACGGGAACGCCGCACGGACGCCGCCGCCCGCCAGGCCGTCGCCCGCACCGCCCTGGCCGGCCTCACCACCACCGCCCACCCCACCTCGTACATCCTCTGGCTCAGCCTCGAACCCCATCAGCGCCCCGACCACGCGGCCGCCGCCCTGGCCGCCGAGGGCATCCTGATCTCCACCGCCGACGCCTTCGCCACCACCCCCCACCACCCCAACGCCCTGCGTCTGGCCCTCGCCACGCCCCCGCTCCCCACCCTCCCCGCCGTCCTCACCCACCTCCGCACCACCCTCGACGCCATCGCCCCCTAGCCACCACCCCCTAGCCACCGCCCCGCCGGCACCGGAAGTCGGCCCGGCCGACTTCCCGCTCCTCCCTACTCCGCCCCCACCCCCGCCCCGCGCGCGAAGCGGGCACTCCAGTCGGCGAGCAGGCTCCGCAGGGCGTCCGGGGCGATCACCTCGAACTCGGCGCCGAGCGAGCCCAGGGCCATGGCCGGCCAGTCGAGCGAGTCGGCGGTCATCCGCAGCCGGCAGCGGTGCGGGGTGACGGGCTCCACGGTGCCCCAGCGGCCGACCCTGGCCCGGACGTGGTCCGCCGACGCCTCGATCAGGGCCTCCACCTGGTGCGGCCGGGGCATGCCGTGGAGGCCCGCGCGGACGAACTCCGCCGCGTCGGCGGCCGGGAGGGTGCGCGGGGCGAAGCGGGCGCCGCTGCCGGACGGGGCGGTGAGGCGGTCGAGGCGGAAGCTGCGCCAGTCGGCCCGGTCGAGGTCGTACGCGACCAGGTACCAGCGGCGGTTCAGGCAGACCAGCCGGTGCGGTTCGACGTGCCGTTCCGTACCGCGCCCGTCGGCGGCCGTGTAGGAGAACCGCACCCGCTCGTCGTCCCGGCAGGCGAGCGCCACGACCGTCAGGACGTCCGGGTCGACGCCCGCGCCCGCCCGCGTCCCCCAGTCCACCGGGACGGTCACCGCGCGCAGCGCCTCCACCCGCCGTCGCAGCCGGGCGGGCATCACCTGGACGACCTTCGCCAGCACCCGTACCGAGGCCTCGGCGACCCCCTCCACCGGGCTCTCGGCCGCCGCCTGCAACCCGACCGCGAGGGCCACCGCCTCCTCGTCGTCGATCACCAGCGGCGGCAGTGCCGCGCCCGCCGCCAGCTGGTAGCCGCCGTCGACGCCGCGCTGGGCCTCGACGGGGTAGCCGAGTTCGCGCAGCCGGTCGACGTCGCGGCGCAGGGTGCGGACGGAGACGCCGAGCCGGTCGGCCAGTTCCTCGCCCGGCCAGTACCGGTGGGTCTGGAGCAGGGAGAGCAGTCGCAGCGTCCGGGTGCTGGTGTTCGCCATGCCGTCGATTCTGCCCGGGATTCAGGACAGGAAGTGGCCGCAATGGTCCGTAGCGTTGTTCTTGTCCGAGGGAACAAGGAATCGAACGGAAGGCATGACGATGACCACGACCACGACCCCCGCCGCCACCACCCCCGCGCTGACCGGCGAGCGCGCCGACCTCCTGGTGGCCCTGCAGAAGCAGCGGCACTTCCTGCGCTTCACCACCCGCGACCTCACCGACGAGCAGGCCGGCCTGCGGACCTGTGCGAGCGAGCTCTGCCTGGGCGGCCTGATCAAGCACGTGACCAGCGTCGAGCGGGTCTGGGCGGCGTTCATCCTGCGGGGCCCGTCCGCGATGCCCGACTTCATGAACTGGACCGAGGAGGACCTCGCCCGCCGCGCGGACGAGTTCCGCATGCTGCCCGGCGAGACGCTGGCCGGTGTCCTCGCGGCCTACGCCGAGGTGGCCGCCCGCACCGACGAGCTGGTGGCCGAGCTCCCCGACCTGGACGCCACCCAGCCGCTGCCGAAGGCCCCCTGGTTCGAGGCGGACGCCGAGTGGTCGGCCCGCCGGGTGCTGCTGCACGTCGCCAACGAGACCGCCCAGCACGCCGGTCACGCCGACATCATCCGGGAGTCCCTGGACGGTGCGAAGAGCATGGGCTGAGCCCGGCCCGCACCACAGCAGCACAGCAGCACAGCACCACGGCACCGCCGGTGCGGGGGCCCGTCGGCGACACACCCGACGGGCCCCGCCGTCGCCCTCAGGCCCGCCCGACGAAGGTGAACCCGGCCCCGTCGACCACGCCACGGACCAGGGCCTCGTCCAGCGGCTGCGCGGAGGCCACGGTGACCCGGCCGCTCGGCGCGTCGGCACTGACGTCGGTGACGCCCGGCAGGACGGCGAGCCCGGCGCTGACCGTCTTCTCGCAGTGGCCGCAGCTCATGCCGTCGACGGCGAATACGGCGGTGGTGGACATGACGGCGCCTCCGATGGCGTTCCGGACGGGACGGGCTCGACCCGGACGGATCGAACCCGGCCGGATCGATCCGGGCGGATCGAACCCGACGGGTCGGCTCCGACGGATCGGCTCCGACGGATCGACCCGCCCTACGACACCCGATTCCGAAGGCGCCGCCCAGGGACACGCCGCCCGGGTGACACCATCGAGCGTTTCCGGGAACCGTCCGGGCCTCCCGTCCGACAGAGCCCGTGGCGTGGCACCCGCCACGTCCTGAACCGCCGCCGAGCCACGCCCCGTTCCTCCAGGTACAACCCCTTTCGCCCGACCGGGCGGCGGCGCGGCCCGGCCGCCGATCGGCCGCCCGGCGCGCCGATCCCGTCCTGGAGCGCTTCCGCCATGTCCACCCCGGCCCCGGTCCACGCCCGCCCGGCCACCACCGCCCGCCTCACCCAGGCCCGCCCCGCCGAGGCCCGCGTCGCCCCGAGGCGCGGCACGTCCGGCCCCCCGGACGCGACGGGAGCGGGCCGTTGAGGGCGCTCGCGCGGCTCCGCCGCCGGAAGCCCCGGCACGGCGCTCTCGTCCTCGCGCCGGTCGCCGCGCTGACCGCCGGGCTGCTCTGCTGGCAGCCCTGGAACGGCGGCGGGGGCGAGGACCGGCTGGCGTTCACCACCGCGCCCGGCGGCTCCGCCCGCTTCGGCGCCGGCGAGCGGTTGTACCGCTACAAGGTGCGGGTGGAGGACGGGATCGCGGAGAGCCCGGCGCAGTTCGCCGCCGAGGTGGACGCGGTCCTCGGCGACGTCCGGCAGGGTTGGGCGGCCGACGGCACGGTCTCGTTCCAGCGGGTGTCCGCGGATCCGGTGGACTTCACCGTCTACCTGGCCACCCCGAGGTCCACCGACCGGATCTGCGGCCAGTACGGGCTGGACACCGGCGGCTGGGTGAACTGCGGCGTCACCCACCAGGTGGTGGTCAACCTCAAGCGGTGGACCGAGCTGTCCGAGTTCTACCAGGGCAGGCCCGAGCTGTACCACGCGCTCGCCGTCAACCACGAGGTCGGCCACATCCTCGGCCACGGCCACGTCGACTGCCCCGGCCCGGGCGCCCCGGCGCCGGTGATGATGCAGCAGATCAAGGGGCTGCACGGCTGCGTCCCCAACGGCCGGCCGTACTCGGACACCGGCACCCTGCTCACCGGCCCGCCCGTCCAGGCCCCCACCGGCGCGCCCTGACCCGCCGGCGCCCACCCCCCGTACCGGGCCGCCTCCCGAAACACGGATAATCCTGGTCGGACCGGACGCACCCGCACCGCGCGCCCGGTCCCGGTCGTGTCCGCAGTCGGTGCCGGTGGAGGAGAAGCGTTGAACGGTGTGCCCGGCGGGGAGATCCTGGACTGGCCGGTGCTGCTGGAGGCCTCCGAGGCCGCCGCCCGGGCGACCGCGGGCCGGGGCCGGGTCGCCGACTACATCCCGGCCCTCGCCACCGCCGACCCGGAGGCCTTCGGCATGGCCGTCGCCACCGTCGACGGGGAGCTGCACGGCGTCGGGGAGTGGGAGCGGCCGTTCTCCGTCCAGAGCGTCTCGAAGCTGTTCTCGCTCGCCCTCGCGGTGGCCTACGGCGGCGACACGCTCTGGCAGGGCGTCGGCCGCGAGCCGTCCGGCAACCCCTTCAACTCCCTGGTGCAGCTGGAGACCGAGCACGGCATCCCGCGCAACCCGTTCATCAACGCGGGCGCCCTGGTGGTCACCGACCGGCTCCACACCATGACCGGCGACGCCTCGGGCGCGGTACGGGAGTTCCTGCGCCGCGAGTCCGGCAACCCGCTGCTCGACACCGACCCGGTGGTCGCCGCCTCGGAGGCCGAACACGGCCACCGCAACGCCGCGCTGGCCCACTTCATCGCGAGCCACGGCAACCTGCGGAACCCGGTCGAAACCGTGCTGGAGCACTACTACGCCCACTGCGCCGTGGCCACCAGCTGCCGCGACCTGGTGCTGGCCGGTTCCTTCCTCGCCCGCTACGGCGTGCGCGCCGACGGCACCCGGCTGATGACCCGCAGCGAGGCCAAGCGGATCAACGCCGTCCTGCTCACCTGCGGCACCTACGACGCCGCCGGCGAGTTCGCCTTCCGGGTGGGGCTGCCCGGCAAGAGCGGCGTCGGCGGCGGCATCCTCGCGATACTCCCCGGCCGCGCCGCCGTCTGCGCCTGGGGCCCGCGCCTGGACCAGGCGGGCAACTCCGTGGCCGCGGTCGCCGCCCTGGACACCCTGACCACCCTCTCCGGGTGCTCGGTGTTCTGACCTCGAAGCCCCCGGCCCCCGGCCCCCGGCGAGAGCGGGAACGCGGGCCCCGGCCGTCCGCACAGCGACCGGGACCCGCGGGTCCGATGCGAGCGCCCCACCCCGGGGGCGCCCTCCCCGAAGGGCCTACTCCACCGTCACGCTCTTCGCCAGGTTGCGCGGCTTGTCCACGTCGCGGCCGAGGGCGACGGCGGCGTGGTAGGCCAGCAGCTGGAGCGGGATGTTGAGCAGCAGCGGGTCCAGCTCGGGCTCGCTCTTGGGCACCAGGATGCAGTGGTCCGCGAGCTTCTCCTCCGGCCGCCGGTGGGCGACGGCGATGACCCGCCCGGAGCGGGCCTTGATCTCGCCGAGCGTGGTCAGGTTCTTGTCCAGCAGCTCGTCGTCCGGAACCAGCGCCACGGTGGGCAGTTCGGGGCTGATCAGCGCCAGCGGGCCGTGCTTGAGCTCGCTCGCCGGGTAGGCCTCGGCGTGCACGTAGGAGATCTCCTTGAGCTTCTGCGCGCCCTCGCGGGCCGCCGGGTATCCGCGCACCCGGCCGATGAACATCATGCCGGTCGAGTCGGCGTACTCGGCGGCGAGTTCGGCGATGGCCTCGCTCTGCTCCAGCACCTCGCGGATCTGGTCGGGCAGCGCCTGGAGCGCCGAAACGATCCGGCGCCCGTCGGCGGGCGACAGGTCGTGGATGCGCCCGAAGTGCAGGGCGAGCAGCGCGAAGGCGACCACGGTGGAGGTGAACGCCTTGGTGGAGGCGACGGAGACCTCCGGACCGGCGTGCAGGTAGATGCCGCCGTCACACTCTCGGGCGATAGCACTGCCCACGGTGTTGACGACGCCGAGCACCCGGCCGCCCTTGCGCTTGACCTCCTGGACGGCGGCCAGCGTGTCGTAGGTCTCGCCGGACTGGCTGACCGCCACGTACAGGGTGTCCGCCTCGATCACCGGGTTGCGGTAGCGGAACTCCGAGGCCGGCTCGCTGTGCGCGGGGATGCGGGCCAGCTCCTCGATCAGCTGCGCGCCCATCTCGCCCGCGTAGTAGGCCGATCCGCAGCCGAGGATCTTCACCCGGCGGATCTCGCGCAGCTCCCGGGCGTCCAGGTTGAGGCCGCCGAGGTGCGCGGTGGCGAAGCGCTCGTCGAGCCGGCCGCTCAGGGTGCGCTCGACCGAGCCGGGCTGCTCGTGGATCTCCTTGAGCAGGAAGTGCTCGAAGCCGCCGGTGTCGTAGGAGTCGACCTCCCAGTCCACGGTGGACGGCTGGCGGTGCGTGGTGCGGGCGTCCGCGGTGAAGGTGCGGAAGCCGTCGGCCCGGACGGTGGCCAGCTCGCCGTCCTCCAGGTGGACGACCTGGCGGGTGTAGCGGACCAGCGCGGAGACGTCCGAGGCGGCGAACATCTCCTTCTCGCCGATGCCCAGCACGATCGGGCTGCCGTTGCGGGCGACCACGATCCGGTCCGGCCGCTCGGCGTCGAGCACCGCGATGCCGTAGGTGCCGACCACCCGGCCGAGCGCGGCCCGGACCGCGTCCTCCAGCTCGACGCCCTCGGTGACGTTCGCGGCGATCAGGTGGGCGAGCACCTCGGTGTCGGTCTCGGAGCGGAACACCGCGCCGTCGGCGGTGAGCTTGGCGCGCAGCTCGTCGGCGTTCTCGATGATGCCGTTGTGGACGACGGCGATCCGCTCGGCGTTGTCGAGGTGCGGGTGCGCGTTGGCGTCGCTGGGGACGCCGTGGGTGGCCCAGCGGGTGTGGCCGATGCCGGTGGTGCCCTTGAACCGGGCCGGCACGGCGGCGGCCAGGTCGGCGACCCGCCCCTTCACCTTGCGGAGCTTGATGCCGCCGCTGCGTCCGGTGACGGCGACGCCGGCCGAGTCGTAGCCGCGGTACTCCAGCCGCGCCAGCCCCTCCAGCAGGAAGGGGGTCGCGTCCTTGGGGCCGATGTAGGCCACGATTCCGCACATGCGTGGTCTCCTCTTCGAAGTCTTCGGAAGGTCGGGAACGACGGCTCAGCCGTAGACGATCCGCCGCAGCTGGCGGGCCGAGAGCTCCGGCGCCGAGACCCGGCGCTGCGGGAGCTCCTCGGCGAGCCGGGCGAAGATCCGCTCGTTGGTCAGACCGCGTGCCTGGAGCTCGGTGTGGCGGCGGCGCACGTACTCCTCGGTGCTCTCGGAGAAGTACGCCAGCACCTCCGCCACGACCCGCGCCGCCTCCCGGGGCCCGAGCGGGCTGGTCCGGGTGAGGTGGGCGAGGAGGTCTTCGTGAGGGTGGGGTGAGCTCGGCACGAGTGAGGAGCCTAGGTCGGCCGGACCGCCGAAGCCAAAGTTTCTGCCCGAAATCGGGCAGACATTACGACAATCAGACCAACTCCACTCCTCTTGCGCATGCGACCGCCGGGCGGCCGCCCGATCACCCCCGTTCGCGAAAGCCCCTTGAAGCGGCACCAACTCCGCACGTAGCGTGACCCCCTGAACACGAAGCGGAAGACCGGAGGCTTGCTGATGTGCGGGATCACCGGATGGGTCGCGTTCGAGCGCGACCTCACCGCCGAACGGGGTGTCCTGGACGCGATGACGGCCACCCAGGCCCGCCGCGGCCCGGACGCCGGCGGCGTCCACCTGGAGCCGCACGCCGCGCTCGGCCACCGCCGGCTCGCGGTGATCGACATCGCCGGCGGCGTCCAGCCGATGACGGCCGAGCACGACGGCCGGACGCTGGCCGTGCTCACCTACAGCGGCGAGGTCTACAACCACCGCGAGCTGCGCGCGGAACTGGAGGCGGCCGGGCACCGCTTCCGCACCCGCAGCGACACCGAGGTGGTGCTGCGCGCCTACCTGGAGTGGGGCGAGCACCTGGCCGAGCGGCTCAACGGCATGTTCGCCTTCGCGGTCTGGGACGTCCGGCGCGAGGAGCTGCTGCTGGTCCGCGACCGGATGGGCGTCAAGCCGCTGTACTACCACCGCACCCCGGACGGCGTGGTCTTCGGCTCCGAGGTCAAGGCCCTGCTCGCCCACCCCGCCGTCCACCCGGTGGTGGACCTGGACGGGCTGCGCGAACTGCTCGGCTACACCCGCACCCCCGGCCTCACCCCGTACCGGGACATCCACGAGGTCCGGCCCGGGCACGTCCTCCGGGTGCGCCGCGAGGGCCTGTCGGCCCGCCGCTACTGGGCGCTGGAGGCACGCGAGCACCGCGACAGCCTGGAGGCCACCGTCGCCACCGTCCGGGCCCTGCTGGACGACATCGTGCACCGCCAGCTGGAGGCGGACGTCCCGCTCTGCTCGCTGCTCTCCGGCGGACTGGACTCCAGCGCCGTCACCGCCCTCGCCGCCCGGACCCTGGGCGCCGCCGGGGCCGGCCCGGTGCGCTCCTTCTCCGTCGGCTTCGCGGGGCAGAGCGAGACCTTCCACGCCAACGACGTCCGGCAGACCCAGGACGGCCCGTTCGCCCGGCTGCTCGCCGGGCACGTCGGCGCCGACCACAGCGTCGTCGAGCTGGACGCCGCCGACCTCACCGACCCGTCCCGGCGCTCCGTCGTGCTGCGCGCCCGCGACCTGCCCAACGGCGTGGGCGACATGGACACCTCGCTGCTGCTGCTCTTCCGGGGCGTGCGCCGCCATTCCACCGTCGCGCTGTCCGGTGAGTCCGCGGACGAGCTCTTCGGCGGCTACCGCTGGTTCCACGACCCGAAGACCATCGCCGTCGAGGACTTCCCGTGGGCGCTCGGCCTCACCGGCATCGCCGGCGGCGGAGCCACCCCGCGCGAGCACCTCCTGGACGCCGACCTGCTCCGCAAGCTCGACCTGGACGGCTACCGCAGGGCCCGCTACCGCGAGGCGATCGCCGAGGTCCCGCACCTGCCGACGGCGGATCCGCTCGAACGCCGGATGCGCGAGATCTCGTACCTCAACCTGACCCGCTTCGTCTGCATCCTGCTCGACCGCAAGGACCGGATGAGCATGGCCAACGGCCTGGAGGTACGGGTGCCGTTCTGCGACCACCGGCTGGTCCAGTACGTCTTCAACGCCCCGTGGGCGATGAAGTCCTTCGACGGACGGGAGAAGAGCCTGCTGCGCGCCGCCGTCCGGGACGTGCTGCCGGCCGCGGTCGCCGAGCGGCCGAAGAGCCCGTACCCGGTCACCACCGACCCGCACTACCCGGCGAAGCTGCGCGCCGAACTCGCCCGGCTCGCCGCCGAGGGCACCTCCCCGGCCCTGGGCCTGCTCGACCGGCGGCGCCTCGCCGACGCGCTCGCCCCGGACACCGACCCGCAGTCCGTCCGGCTGGCCGTCGACCTCGCACTGGACTTCGACGCCTGGCTGACGGACTACCAGGTGACGCTGGAGCTGTGAACGGTCGGATCCCTGGAACACCGGAAGCCCTGGAGCTCCGGGAGCCGGAGAACGGCAGGAGCCCCGGAACGGCGGCGCGCCGGGCGCTCGGGAGCAGGCGCCACCACCCGGACGGCGCAGTGGCCGACGTCCGCGCCCCCATACTCCGTTCGGGTGATTGTGGAGGAGCCATCCCGCCCGTTCCGGAGGTCCCACCGTGCGGTAGCGTCGCCGACACCTCCCGAATGGCGGACGAATACGCGGATTACCCGCTCATCTGCCGTCAGGATGGGAGCGAAACGTTCACCTCGATCCGCCGGGGGATCCCGTCATGCAGCCGCGAGTCTTCGCGATTCTCACCGCCCTGCTCCTGGGCGTCCTGGGCCTGGGGTCGGTGGCCGTCACCGACTGGTCGCCCGCGGCGGCCGGCACGGCCCCCGCCGCCGTCACCTCCGGGGCCCCCGCCACCGGGGCCCGGCCGGCCTCGGCCGGCCCCGCGAGCGCCACCCCGACCGGCGACCCGGCGGTGTGGACCCGCTCCACGCTGCGCAACAAGCTGATGGCCGAGATGGACGCCACCGACCCCGGCATCGCCCTGGCCGACCTCGACAAGATCACCAAGGAGAAGCCGTACACCGTGCGCTTCTGCCACCCGATCGCGCACGAGCTCGGCCACGCGGCGGTCAAGCGCTTCAACGCCGACTTCCAGAAGGTCATCTCCTTCCCGCACGAGACCTGCGCGGCCGGCTACCTGCACGGCGCGGTCGAGGAGATGCTCAACGCCTCCGCCCAGCCCGAGACGGACCTGCTCAAGCTCTGCGCGCCCAAGAACAGCGGCCCCTGCATCCACGGCGTCGGCCACGGCACGATGTTCGTGGTCAAGCAGGACGTCGCCAAGGCCCGCGACCTGTGCAACAAGTTCCCCTCCGACCAGAACAGGATCCGCTGTTCCGAGGGCCTGTTCATGCAGCTCTTCGGCCCGGACGAGGAGGACGAGCAGGCCAAGGCCAACCTGCCCGCCGACAAGCTGGCCCAGGACCCGCTCTACCCGTGCAAGGACCAGCCGGCACTGTTCCAGTCCGCCTGCTTCTTCTACGCCCCGACCTTCTACCTGTCCTCGCACGACTACCCGAACCACCCGGAGGTCTACGCCGAGGCCCTCAAGTGGTGCCTCAACGGCAAGGCCGGCGGCGGGGCGGTGGACTGCAGCCGCGGCGTCGGCTCGCGCACCATGAAGTACAACCTGGACCGCGAGGACTGGGCGGCCGAGCAGTGCGCCACCGCCGCCGACGGCTGGCAGCGCAAGGCCTGTGCCGAGGGCCTGGTGAGCTACTACACGGTCAACTACACCGACGGCGGCGCCGCCGGACGGCTCTGCGCCAAGATCACCAACAAGGAGATGCAGGGCTACTGCCGCTCGGCGAGCGGCCTGTCCGCCTCGCTGGACTGAGCGCCCGTCTCCCGGACCGGCACCCCCCGGTCTCAGCACGAGGGCCCGCGCCGCACGGCGCGGGCCCTTTGCGTAGGATCGCCCGATCATCGCCTGATCAGGGTGCGCCAAGGACGCCGCGCCTCGCCCCAGCCCCTCCCGGCCTCCCTGGAGCACGCCATGACCACCGAGGACCTCCCCGGCACCGACTTCCGCCGTGCCGCCCACGCCACCGCCGACCTGGTCTCCGACTACCTCGCCGAACTGCCCGGGCGCCCGGTCTGGCAGCCCATGGACGAGACCGCCCGCCGGGCCCTGCTCGACGCCCCGCTGCCCGCCGAGGGCCGCCCGCTCGACGAGCTGATCGCCGCCATCGGGCAGGACGTCCTGCCGTACCCGATGGGCAACGGCAACCCGCGCTTCTTCGGCTGGGTCAACTCCGCCCCCGCCCCCGCCGGGGTGCTCGCCACCCTCGCCGCCTCCGCGATGAACCCCAGCTCGGCCGGCGGCGACCACGCCGACGTCCACCTGGAGCGCGCCGTGGTCCGCTGGACGGCCGAGCTGGTCGGCTTCCCGCACCCGGCCGGCGGCGGCCTGCTCACCTCGGGCACCTCGATGGCGACGATCGTCTGCCTCGCCGCCGCCCGCGACCGCGCCGCCCGGCGGGCCGGCCGGGACGTCCGCGAGGAGGGCCTGGCGGGCCTGCCGCCGCTGGTCGGCTACGTCACCGGCGAGACCCACTCCTGCGTCCGCAAGGCCGCCGAACTCCTCGGCCTCGGCAGCCGGCAGCTGCGCACCGTGGCCACCGGCCCCGACGGCCGGCTGGACACCGCCGACCTGCGGGCGGCCGTCGAGCGCGACCGCGCGGCCGGCCTGCTGCCCTTCCTGGTGGTCGCCTCGGCGGGCACCGTCGGCACCGGCGCGGTGGACGAGTTCGGCCCGATCGCCGACCTCTGCGAGGAGCAGGGCCTCTGGCTGCACGTCGACGGCGCGTACGGCGCCCTCGGCCGGCTCGACCCGGCCATCGCCCACCGCTACGCCGGCCTGGAGCGGGCCGACTCGCTCGCCCTCGACCCGCACAAGTGGCTCGGCGTCCCGGTCGACTGCGGCTGCGCGCTGGTCCGCGACGCCGAGGAGCTGCGCGGCACCTTCAGCCTCGTTCCGTCCTACCTGCGCGACGAGGCGGCCGGCGCGCTCGGCTGGTTCTCCGAGTACGGCACCGAGCAGACCCGCCCGTTCCGGGCCCTCAAGGTCTGGGCCACCATCGCCCACAAGGGCCGCGCCGGCCTCGCCCGGGACATCGCCCGGTGCACCGCGCTGGCCCGACGGCTCGGCGAACTCGTCGAGGCCGACGAGGAGTTGGAGCTGCTCGCCAAGGTGCAGACCTCGATCGTGGCGTTCCGCCACCGCGCCCCCGGCCTGGACGGGGCCGCCCGCGACGCCCTCAACCGCGAGCTCCCCGTCGCCGTCCAGCGGCGCGGCCGGGTCTTCGTCACCGGCGCCCGCCTCGGCACCGCCGAGATGCTGCGCGCCTGCCTCCTCAACGCCACCACGACGGAGGCCGACCTCCGCCTCCTGCTCTCCGAGGTCAGGGCCGCGGCCCGCGACCTGCTCGCGTAACACGCCGTGACGGATCTTAACCGGCAGGTCACGACCGGGCCGTGAGCGGGAAACACCGGTCGGGCACGGTGGACGCCATGGAGCATTCGAAGCCCTCGTTCCGCCGTGCCCGCCGCTGGCGCCGCGACACCGTCGAACTCGCCGCCGCCTTCCTGTCCGTCACCGCCGCCGACCTGATCGCGAAGGTCGTCCTGCACGGCCCCGACGGCCCGGTCGTCCTCGCCGGCTCCGCCCTCGCCCTGCTCACCGGCGTCCTCCTGCACACCTGGTGGTCACCCCACGCCCCGCCGCCGACCACGCTCTGGCGCGTCCGCACCACCACCCTCGCCCACACCCCCACCACCCTCGCCGACCACCGGATCACCCTGCTCTCCCTCCACGCCCACCCCACCGCCGACGAACTCTTCCTCCGCACCCCCCACACCCTCACCCCCACCGCCCTCACCACCCTCCTCACCGCCACCGGCCACACCCTCCAGGACGCCCCGACCCGGATCGCCTGACCGGCGGCACCTCCCGCGGCCCCCGCACGCCGTCCGGCCGACGCCCGTCGAGACGCACCCCAGCACTTCGCCGGTGCGGGCCCGGGGCACGCACCGGCGAAGGGGGGTGGTCGCTCAGCCCTGGTCGGCGGGCTTCACGACGCAGACGGCCTTGCCGAGCATCGCGCCGAAGCCGCCGAGCAGGGCGCTGGTGACGGACTTGCAGGCGGCGGCCTCCTCCTGGGTCTTGGGCCCCTGGTTGCCGGAGGAGTTGACGGTGGAGGAGGCGACGGCCGCGGCCGGCTGGGCGAGGGCGAGCGGGGCGACGAGGAGCAGCGCGCCGCACGCGGCGGCCCGGACGGACTTCTGGAACACGGGGAACCCCTTCGGATCGGGTCGGGATCGGCGGAAAGCCGAGCCATCCCTATCCGAAGGGGCTCCCCCGCTCACGGATCCTGGGCCGTTCGTGAGCGCCCACATCATCCGATCAGCGGTCCGGGAGCTCCCCGGGGACCGTCCGTTCCACCTCCCGGATCGCGGCGGCCAGCTCGGCCACCCCGTGCTCCCGCAGCACCCCGTAGTGGTCGCCGGCCAGGTCGACCACGGTGGGCGGGGCGGCCGAGTAGCCGGTGCTGCCCTCGATGAAGGAGTAGTCGTCGCCCGCGGCCCTGAAGAGGGTCACCGGCGCGTCCAGCCGCCGCTCGGCGAGCTCGCGGAAGCTGTACTCGAACTCGTACGTCTCACCGACGATGCCGGTGATCCGCCGGATCAGCTCCTCGTCCAGTTCCGGCAGCATCCGGTGCACAGAGGCCACGAAGGTGGGCTCGTCCACCGTGTCGGCCAGGCAGCGCTCCAGGTCCGGGCCGCTGATCCGACCGGCGAACACCCCGAACAGGATGGTCAGGTACGCCGGGTTGGCGTACGAGGCCTCGCGGCCCCACCGCCGGCCGTCGGCCTGGCGCACCTTCGGGTTGCCCGGGCAGATCAGCAGCAGCCGCTCCACCCGCTGCCCGGCCTGCTCCAGCTGCCAGGCCGCCTCGAAGGCGACCCGGGCGCCGAAGGAGAAGCCCCACAGCGTGTACGGCCCCCGCGGCTGCACCCGGCGCAGCTCGGCGACGTCGGCGGCGGCCATCTCCCGGATGGTCGGGTACGGCGTCTCGCCCGGGTTGATGCCGTACGCCTGGATCCCGTAGAAGGCCCGGCCCCCGCTCGCCTCCCGGCCGAGCGGCCGCAGGTTCATCGGATAGCCGCCCAGTCCGGGCCAGCAGAACACCGCCCGGCCGGCCTCCCCCGGGTGCAGGGGTATCAGCCGCGAGGCCGTGGCGGCCTCGGCGCGCCCGCCGTCCGCACCGCGGGCCCGCTCGATGCGCGCGGCGAGCTCGCCCAGCCGGGGGCACTCGAAGAGCACCTGGAGCGGCAGGGCGGTGCCGAACTCCCGGTTGATCCGGTTGACCAGGGCGACGGCGATCAGCGAGTTCCCGCCGACGGCGAAGAACTCGTCCGTCACCGACACCTCCTCGTACGCCAGCGCCCGCCCCCAGGCCTCGGCCAGCCACCGCTCGCACCCGGTGGCCGGGGCCACGTACTCGCCCCGCACGTCGGCCGTGCTGACGGCCTCGGAGGCGGCCAGCGCCTTGAGGTCCACCTTGCCGTTCGCGGTGAGCGGCAGGGCGTCCAGCACCAGCACCCGGTTGGGCAGCATGTAGTCGGGCAGCAGGGTGGCCAGTTCGTCCTTGATGATCTCGGCCGGGCCCTTCATGTGGACGGTGTCCTCGCGCATGCCCTCACTGCGGATCTGCTCCTCGCTCACCTTCCCTCCGAGGAAGAAGTACGACGGGCCGGGGGTGATGCCGCGGCCGGCCAGGATCTCGTCGATGCGCCGCGAAGCGGGCAGCGGACGGCCCGACTTGGAGCTGTAGCCGGAGGACATGAAGCCCAGCGCCAGGCCGTTGCGCTGGAGGCGGTGCAGCACCGTGCCGAGCTCGACGTACTCCAGCCACTCCCGCTCGGCGCGGCCGACGGCCGTGATGCCGAACGCGGCCCGGGCGTAGACCGCCTGGTTGATCGCGATCACGTGCCGGGGCTCCACCACCTCGTCCGAGACGTGGGTCAACTCGCCGTCGGCGTACCGGTAGAGGCCGCCCGGCAGGCCGTCCACCCGGCCCTCGTGGGCCTGGACGTACAGCTCGGTGCGCTCGGCCGTGGCCGGGCCGCCGGCCCGGACGACCGCGAAACCGCCCAGGTAGTGGTCCTCCTCGGCGACGTCCAGCCGGTCCTTGACCGCAGGGTCGAGGCCGAGCGGACGCACGTCCAGCCCGTACTCGGGCAGCACCTCCTCCAGGACGCCCAGCATGTGGCCGGTCTCGAACTCCAGCACCTCCCGGATGTTGTTCCGGTAGACCGGCTCGATGGCGCCGTGCTTCCCGGAGAAGTGCAGCGTCAGCCAGGCGCCGCCCGCGGGGCCGCCCGCAGGGCCCGCCGCGGCCTCGGCCGGCCCGATCCGGACCAGGACGTGCTCGACCGGGTGGTAGTAGTACAGCCCGGCCGCGAGCCCGTCCAGGCCGCCGGTCTCCAGGTACAGCTGGGTCGCGTACAGCGCGCCGGGCGAGGCGTAGGCGTACTTCGGCAGCAGCCGCTCCTCGCTGTGGAACTGGCCGAACCACCGCAGGACACAGCCGAGTTCGGGCAGGCCCAGCAGCTCCAGGTCACGACCGGAGGCGGCGGCCGGGCGCGGGGCGAGCAGCGCGGTGAGGTCGTCCCGGGTGACCGCGCCGCCGTCGTAGAACCGGTAGGTCTTGCGGGCGAAGACCGCCCGGCGCTGGGTCTCGGTCTCCTTCCGTCCGGGCAGCTCGACCCGCTCGCGGCCCGCAAGCGCGGCCCGGTCGCGCAGGCCCGGGTCGGACAGCTGGGCCTTGACCTGGAGCTTGCTCGCCTTGGACTGGTGGTGGCCGCCGTGGTCGCCCTGGTCCATCAGGGCGGCCTCGCGCGGGTTGAGCTCGACGCAGGCGACCAGGTTCTGGTGCCCGGTACGGCCGTCCCCGGTGACGACCGCGGCCGAGCGGCGGACCCAGGTGTGCTCCTCGATCGCGCGGGCGATCTCGTCCAGCTCGACCCGGTACCCGCGCAGCTTGACCTGGTTGTCCACCCGGCCGGCGAACTGGAGGGTGCCGTCCGGGTTCCACCGCACGAGGTCGCCGGTGCGGTACAGCCGCTCGCCGGGGGCGAACGGGGAGCGGACGAACCGCTCCGCGGTCAGCTCCGGCCGGTTCAGGTAGCCGCGGGCCAGCTGGACGCCGCCGATGTACAGCTCGCCCACGCCGTCGGCGGCCACCGGCACCAGCTCCTCGTCGAGGACGTAGCACTGGGTGTCGGCGACCGGCCGGCCGATCGGCACCGAGCCGGCGCCGTCGGCCGGGTCGGCCGGGTCGACCAGGTGCGAGGTGGCGTTGATGGTGCACTCGGTCGGGCCGTACAGATTGACCAGCGCGGCCCGCGGCAGGGCCCGGCCGAGATCGCGGGCGAGCCGCCGGGAGAGCGCCTCACCGCCGGAGAACACCCTGGTCAGGCCGGTGCACGCGGAGAAGCCCTCGGTGTCCAGCAGTGCCCGGAGCAGGGTGGGCACGCACTGCAGCGCCGTCACCTCGTGCCGCCGGACGGCGGCGACCAGCGCCTCCGGGTCGCGGTAGAGGCCGGGCGTGCCGGCCACCACCCGGGCGCCGACGGCGGGGGCGAGGATCTCCCACTGCGCGGCGTCGAAGCTCATCGGCGTCTTCTGCAGCACGGTGACCTCGGGGTCGAGGTGGCCCTCGGAGTGCATCCAGCGCAGCTGGGAGACCACCGAGCGGTGCTCGATCATCACGCCCTTGGGCCGGCCGGTGCTGCCCGAGGTGTAGATCACATAGGCCAGCGACTCCGGCTCGACGGCCTCCCGCTCCGCCGCGCCCCGCTCCGCCGCGTCCTCCGCCGGCGGGGCCTCCTCGAAGGTGACGACCGCCGTTCCGGCCGGGGCCAGCGCGGCCAGCCGCTCGCGCAGGTGCGCCTGGGTGAGCACGATCCGGGTTCCGCTGTCCTCGATCATGTAGCGGAGCCGGTCCTCGGGGTACTCGGGGGACAGCGGGAGGTAGCCGGCCCCGGCGTACAGCACGCCCCAGGCGCCGGCGACCAGCTCGACGGACGGCTCGACGTACAGGCCGACGCAGCCGTCCGGGCCGGCGCCCAGGCGGCGCAGCCGCTCGGCCAGCCGGCGGGCGGTCCCGGACAGCTCCCGGAAGGTGAGGCCGCCCTCGGCGCCGAGCACGGCCGGCGCGTCGGGCCGCAGGTGCGCCTGCCCGTCGAGCAGGCCGGTGAGCGCGGTGCCGACCGGAGCGCGGCGGGCGTGCGGGACGGCGGCGGTGTCGGTGCCGGTAGTGGTGGTGGTAGGGACTGACGGGGTGTCGCGCATGGAAACGGCCTTCGGTGCGTGGACGTACGGGGCCCGGCCTCCTGCTCACCAGGAGCGCCGGGAACGCCACCCACCGTCGGCCGCCCGCCGTCCCGTCCGCATGAGGCACCGGTCGGGACCTGCGCCGACGCCGTCCCGGCCGGCCGGCCCGCGCGTCCCGGGCCCGGGGACCGCCCTGTCCCACCCCGTCGACCGCGCCGTCCCACCCCGCCGACCACGAGGTCCCACCCCACCGACCGCCCTGTCCCACCCCGCCGACCACGCCCCGGGGCATTCACGCGTTCACGATCACGTAACCGAACGGAAGCGCACCGTCGGTAGCGTCGGCGCCATGAAGGCATCACGCACGCGCCCCGAACGGCTCTGGCACCGGCCCTTCCGCAGGTCGGACCGCAGGTGCGCGGCGCCCGAGGGCCAGGCCACCCGGCTGCCCGCGCTCACCGGCGGCCCGTACCGGACCGTCCGGCCGCACCCGCCCGCGACCCGCACCGCCGGCCGGACGCCGGAGGCCCCGTCCCGGCTGTCCCTGCCGGACGGGACCGGGCTGCTGCTGCGCCCGGCCGGGCCCGCCGACCGGGCGGCGGCGCTGGCGATGCACGGCCGCTGCTCCCCCGCCGCGCTGCGGCAGCGCTACCACGGCCCGGTCCGCGACGCCGGCCGCTACCTGGACCACCTGCTGGACCCCCGGCACGGCCGCAGCTACGCGGTGACCGCCCCGGACGGGCGGATCGTCGCGCTCGGGCACCTGATGTGGGACGACGGGGAGGCCGAGCTGGCCGTCCTGGTCGAGGACGCCTGGCAGCGGCACGGGCTGGGCCTGGCGCTGCTGCGGCGGCTGTCGGCGGAGGCCCGGGCGGCCGACATCCGGACGGTGTACGCGGTGACCCACGGCACCAACGCCGGTCTGATCGCCGCGATGCGCCGGCTGGACGCGCCGCTGGACTTCCGGGCCGAGGACGGCGCCCTGGTGATCACCGCCACGCTGGCCGCCGGTGATCCGGCCGACCACGCCCACCATCCGGGCCGCTGATCGTTTCTTCACCAGATCCTTACCCCGGCGGCTCGGGAACCCGGCGATGCCCGTCGAGCGTCGTCAAGCAGTGAGGGCTCGCCTGGGGCCGAACCCTTGGCATCGCTCCGTACACCGCCCTCCTCGACGGGCCCTCAGCCGCACCCGTGAACGCGTCGCAGCAGGCGGCGCGGGGTCCGGATCGTCCGGCCGGGCGACGGAGTCGGTAGGCTGGCCCCCGTCCCCGCCGCCCGACGGCCCGTTATCCGGCCGCGTGCGGTGCCGCAGCAAGGAGGAACCACTGAGCATGGCAGGCACCGAATCGGAGCCCACAGGCGCACGCGACGCCTCGCTGCCGGCCCGCGCCAAGATCGCGGTCACCGCCGGCCGGGTCGCCGCCGCCGTGTCGCGCAAGGCCGGACGCGGGAGCGGCTCGGTGATCGGCGGTAAGGTCGCCCTCAGGCTCGACCCCGACCTGCTCGCCACCCTCGCCGACCACCTCGACGTGGTCCTGGTCAGCGCGACCAACGGCAAGACCACCACCACCCGCCTGATCGCCGAGGCGCTGCGCGCCGCCGGCCCGGTGGTCTCCAACGCCCTGGGCGCCAACATGCCCGCCGGCATCACCTCCGCCCTGGCCGGCGGAACGGACGCCCGCTTCGGCGTGATCGAGGTCGACGAGAAGTACCTGGCGATGGTCGCCCGCGACACCCGCCCCAAGGCGATCGCCCTGCTCAACCTCTCCCGCGACCAGCTCGACCGCGCGGCCGAGACCCGGATGATGGCCGAGAAGTGGCGCGAGGGCCTCCAGAACACCGAGGCCGTGGTCATCGCCAACGCCGACGACCCGCTGGTGACCTGGGCCGCCTCCTCCTGCAAGAAGGTGGTCTGGGTGGCCGCCGGACAGGCCTGGAAGGAGGACGCCTGGTCCTGCCCCGCCTGCGGTGGCGTGATGCAGCGCCCCGGCGACGACTGGTTCTGCCAGGACTGCGGCTTCCGCCGGCCCAACCCGCACTGGGCGCTCCAGGGCACCCACGTGATCGACCCGCAGCGCGGCGCCTGGCCGATCCAGCTCCAGCTGCCCGGCCGGGCCAACCTGGCCAACGCCACCAGCTCGGCCGCCGTCGCCGCCGTCTTCGGCGTCGCCCCGCAGGTCGCCCTGGAGCGGATGCGCTCGGTGGCCGCCGTCGCCGGCCGCTACGACGTGGTCCAGTACCAGGGCCGGGACATCCGCCTGCTGCTGGCCAAGAACCCGGCCGGCTGGCTGGAGACCTTCTCGCTGATCGACGGCCCGCCCGCCCCGGTGATCCTCTCCGTCAACGCCCTCGACGCCGACGGCACCGACACCTCCTGGCTGTGGGACGTCGACTACGAGCGCCTCGCCGGGCACCCGGTCTTCGTGATGGGCCAGCGCAAGCTGGACCTGGCCGTCCGCCTGGAGGTCGCCGGGCTCCAGTTCCACGTGGTCGACACCCTGGAGCAGGCCGTCCGGATGGCCCCGCCCGGCCGGATCGAGGCCATCGCCAACTACACCGCCTTCCAGCAGCTGCGGAAGGTCGTGGCCGGCTGATGCCGCGCCCGCACACCAGTCGTTACGTGACGGAAGGCCTTCGAGGATGAGTGAGAGCAGCCTGCGCGTGGTCTGGGTCTACCCGGACCTGCTCAGCACCTACGGCGACCGGGGCAACGCCCTGGTCGTGGAGCGCCGGGCCCGCCAGCGCCACCTCAACGTGACCCGGATCGACGTCCGCTCCGACCAGGCGATCCCCACCAGCGGTGACATCTACCTGATCGGCGGCGGCGAGGACCGCCCGCAGCGCCTGGCCGCCGAGCGGCTGCGCGCCGACACCGGCCTGGTGCGGGCCGCCGAGAACGGCGCGATCATCTTCGGCGTCTGCGCCGGCTTCCAGATCATGGGCCACGAGTTCATCAACGACCTGGGCGAGCGCGAGCCGGGCCTGGGCCTGCTCGACGTCTGGACCACCCGCGGCGAGGGCGCCCGCTGCGTCGGCGACGTGCTCGCCGACGTCGACCCCCGGCTCGGCCTGCCGCAGCTGACCGGCTTCGAGAACCACCAGGGCGTCACCCACCTCGGCCAGGGCGTGCAGCCCTTCGCCACCGTCTCCGTCGGCCGGGGCAACGGCACCGGTGACGGCACCGAGGGCGCCTGGCGGGACACCGTGTTCGGCACCTACCTGCACGGCCCGGTGCTGGCCCGCAACCCCGCGGTGGCCGACATGCTGCTCAAGCTGGCGCTGGACGTCAGCGCCCTGCCGCCGGCCGACACCACCTGGTACGACGCGCTGCGCGCCGAGCGCATCGAGGCCGCGACGCGCCCCCAGTAGTACATCCGTACGCCCCGGCCGGGTGCCCGCCATGCGGTCACCCGGTCCGCGGGTGGCCCCGGACGTACCACAATGGGGCTGCCTACTGCACACCCTCCTCGGCAGCAGGCTGCAATTCCGCGCGGGGGCGCCGACGGCGCCGCTCCCGCGTCGGCTCCTGCCCGGCCGGACCAGGGGCCGTATGCTCGACTTCGCGGCCGTTTTCGGGCGTTCTGTCCGGATCGGCCGGTCCTTCACCCCACGGCCATCTCCCCGCCACCGCGGCGTGGGAGCGGCCCGTTACGGTGACGGCTCGTCGTCCCAGCCTGTAGTCCGGCCGTTCCTCGGTTCTGCTCGGGAGTTGCAAAGTTCATGCGTATTGGAGTGCTGACCAGCGGCGGTGACTGCCCCGGCCTGAACGCGGTGATCCGCTCCGTGGTCCACCGGGGGGTGGTCGACCACGGCGACGAGATCATCGGGTTCGAGGACGGGTGGCGCGGATTCCTGGAGGGCCACCACCGCCCCCTGACCCTGGACTCGGTGAGCGGCATCCTGGCCCAGGGCGGCACCATCCTCGGTTCCTCTCGGGTCCAGCCGAGCCACCTGCGGGACGGCGTCGAGCGGGCCAAGCGGTACTGCTCCGACCTCGGCCTCGACGCGGTCATCCCGATCGGCGGCGAGGGCACCCTGAAGGCCGCCAAGCTGATGAGCGACGCGGGCCTGCCGATCGTCGGCGTGCCGAAGACCATCGACAACGACATCGCCGCCACCGACGTCACCTTCGGCTTCGACACCGCCGTCTCGGTGGCCACCGAGGCGCTGGACCGGCTGAAGACCACGGCCGAGTCCCACCAGCGGGTCATGGTCGTCGAGGTCATGGGCCGGCACACCGGCTGGATCGCGCTGAACGCGGGCATGGCGGCCGGCGCGCACGCCATCGTCGTCCCGGAGCGCCCGTTCCACATCGACAAGCTCACCGAGGTCGTCCGGGAGCGCTTCGACCGGCAGAAGAAGTTCGCCATCGTGGTCTGCGCCGAGGGCGCCAAGCCCGAGGCCGGCACCATGCACTGGGAGGAGGGCACCAAGGACATCTACGGCCACGAGCGGTTCACCGGCATCGCCACCCAGCTCTCCCGCGAGCTGGAGCACCGCCTCGGCAAGGAGGCCCGCCCGGTGATCCTCGGCCACACCCAGCGCGGCGGCACCCCGACCGCCTACGACCGGGTGCTCGCCACCCGCTTCGGCTGGCACGCCGTCGAGGCCGTCCACAAGGGCGCCTTCGGGCACATCACCGCGCTGCAGGGCACCAACATCAACCTGGTGCCGCTGGCCGAGGCGGTCGCCGAGCTGAAGACCGTGCCGCAGGACCGCTACCTGGAGGCCGAGACGGTCATCTGACCGCCCGCCGCCCTGCCGGAGGCCCCCGGACCGCGCCGCGCGGATCCGGGGGCCTCCGCGCGTTCCGTCGCGCGGCCACCCGATCCGGTCTCGCATCCGGGTCCGCAGCAGTCTGCGCGCCCGGTTCCGCATCCGGCGGGCGTCCGGAGGCACCGGCCGTTAGCGTGTCCGGCATGGAGATCCTCGCGTACGGAGTGCAGGCCGACGAGCGTCCGCTGCTGGAGCAGGCCTTCGCCGGCCGGCACGGGCTGCGCTGCCTGGACGTGTTCCTCAACCGCGACACCGCCCCGCTGGCCGCCGGCTACCCGGCCGTCAGCAGCAGCGTCAACGCCGAACTCGACGCCGAGACCCTCGCCGTCCTCGCCGCCGGCGGCACCAAGCTGATCGCCCAGCGCTCCACCGGCTTCAACAACATCGACCTCGACGCCGCCGCCGACCTCGGCCTCACCGTCGCCCGGGTCTCCCACTACAGCCCGTACTCCGTCGCCGAACACGCCTGGGCCCTCGCGCTGGCCGTGAACCGCCGCCTCACCCGCGCCGCCAACCGCTCCCGCGAGTTCGACTTCCGCCTCGACGGCCTGCTCGGCCGCGACATCCACGGCATGACCGTGGGCGTCATCGGCACCGGCAAGATCGGCGAGTGCTTCGCCCGGATCGCGGCCGGCTTCGGCACCGAACTCCTCGGCTGGGACATCGCGCAGAACCCCGCCTGCCTCGACCTCGGCATGACGTACACCGAACTGCCCGAACTCCTCACCCGCGCCGACCTGGTGAGCCTGCACGTGCCCCTGCTGCCCGCCACCCACCACCTCATCGACGGTGCCGCGCTCGCCCGGATGAAGGACGACGCGATCCTCGTCAACTCCAGCCGAGGCGGTCTCGTCGACAGCGCCGCCCTGGTCGAGACGCTGCGCGCCGGACGCCTCTCCGGCGTCGGCCTCGACGTCTACGAGGAGGAGACCGGCGTCTTCTTCACCGACCGATCCATCCAGGGCATCACCGACGACACCCTCGCCCGGCTGATCACCTTCCCCCAGGTCCTGGTCACCAGCCACCAGGCCTACTTCACCCGCACCGCCGTCGGCCAGATCATCGACGCCACCGCCCGCAACATCGACGACTTCGCCGCCGGCCGCCGTAGCGAGAACACCCTCGTCCCCGCGGCTCCTCAGGCCTGACCCAGGACCCGGCGGTACCAGGCGGCGGCCTCCGGCAGGCCGGCCAGCGGGCCGGGGCCGGGCGGGCAGGCGGCGAGGCGCCAGATCTCCTCGCTGCGGTACCAGTGGTCGCGGGCGACCAGGGCGAACTGCCGCTCGGAGACCCGGCCCGGCGCGGCGGCGAGCAGCCGTCGGCACTCCTCCCACGGCACGGCCGGGCCGTCCAGGGCGGGCAGCAGGCCGAGGGCGGCCAGGGCGGCGAGCAGGTCGCCGGCGCGGACCGGGTCGGGGTGGGAGGCGTGGTGGACGCCGGGCCGGGCGGCGTGGTCGTCCAGGGCGAGCGCGGTGATCAGCCGGGCCAGGTCGGTGCGCTCCACGACCGAGAGCCGGGCCTCGCCGCCGTCCCAGCGGACCGGCACCCGGCGGACCAGCTCGGCCAGCGCGGGCACCACCCAGCGGTCGCCGGTGCCGGTCACCAGCCCGGGGCGCAGCACGTACCCGCCGGCCGCCAGGGTGTGGCGCTCGCCGAGCAGCCGGGTGCGGCTGGCCTCGGACAGCGGGGCGGGCGTCACCTCGTCCACCCCGATGCCCGCGTGCGGTCCCTCGCCGTAGACCGCCGCCGTGGAGAGGTGGACGATCCGCCGAACGCCGGCGCGGCCGGCGGCCGCCATCAGGGCGGCGGTGCCCCGGTCGTTCACCGCCTCGCACTCCTCGGCGCCGCCGGCGACCCGGGAGGCGAGGTGCACCAGCGCCCCGGCGCCCGTGCAGAGCGCCTCCAGCGCGGCCGGGTCGGCGAGGTCGCCCGGCACCCAGGCGGTGCCGGGAACGGCGTCCTGCGGCGGTTTGCGGGCCAGCGCCCGCACCCGGACGCCGCGCGCCGCGAGGGCCGCCAGCACTCCGGAGCCGATGAAGCCGGTCGCCCCGGTCAGCGCGACCGTGGGGCGCGCCGCGGTTCCGTGTTCCGTCGCCATCTCCGAGCCTCTCTGCCTACCGGCCGGCCAGTCTAGCCAGGGGGCGCCCCGGTGGGGAGACACCCGTACGGAGGGGGTGGGGGACGGCCCGAGGTAAGGCCCGCCTAGGCTGTATGCCAAGCAAAAAGGGGCGAACCGGACGCGCACCGGGGACCACGAGGACGGAAAGCAGGACCCGCCGATGGGCGACGGAATGTCAGGAATGCACCACCACGGCGGGATGACCCAACTAGGCCCGTTCACCTTGTCCAACCTCTGGACCTGGTCCCCGGACTGGGTGTTCCTGCTCGGCGGCCTGGTCGTCCTGGGGCTGTACGCGGCGGGCGTGGTGCGGCTTTACCGGCGCGGCGACCGCTGGCCGATCGGCCGGATGGTGGGCTGGACGCTGGGTGTCGCCAGCATGCTGCTGGTCACCTGCACCGGGCTGAACGACTACGGCATGGTGCTGTTCAGCGCGCACATGATCCAGCACATGGTGCTCTCCATGCTGACGCCGATCCTGCTGCTGCTCGGCGCCCCGATCACCCTGGCGCTGCGCGCTCTGCGCCCGGCGGGCAAGGGCCGTCCGCGCGGTCCGCGCGAGCTGCTGGTGGCCCTGCTGCACAGCCGGTACATCCGGGTCGTCTCGCACGCGGCGTTCACCATCCCGATGTTCATCGCGAGCCTGTACGGGGTCTACTTCACCCCGTTGTTCGACTTCCTGATGCAGTACCGCCTCGGGCACATCTTCATGATGGTGCACTTCCTGCTCACCGGTCTGGCCTTCTTCTGGCCGATCATGGGCGTCGACCCGGGCCCGCACCGCCCCGGCCACGTGATGCGGATCATCGAGCTGTTCATGGGGATGCCGTTCCACGCCTTCTTCGGCGTGGCGGTGATGATGGCCGCCCACCCGCTGGTCACCACCTTCACCGTGGAGGGCGCGCCACCGGGGACGAACCTGCTGGAGGACCAGAAGCTGGCCGGTGGCATCACCTGGGCGTTCGGCGAGATCCCGACCGCGATCGTGCTGATCGCGCTGGTCTACCAGTGGATGGGCTCCGAGCAGCGGCAGGCCCGCCGCCGGGACCGCTCCGAGGACCGCACCGGTGACGCCGAGCTGGAGGCGTACAACGCCTACCTGGCCTCGTTGCACAAGCGCGACCGGCGCCCTGGCGCGGCCCCGGCCGCACCGGCGGCCCCGGCGGCTCCGGCGGCTCCGGCGGCCGACGTCGGCTGAGGCCGCCGCGCACCGCGGAACCCCCGTTCCCGGGAACCCCCGTTCCACCTCCGGAACGGGGGTTCCGCCGTTTCCGGCCCGGGCCCGCTCCGGCGGAACGGTCGTTCCACCGCAAGCGTTCGAACGGACATGCACGTCCTGCTCATCGTCGCCGTCCTGCTCTGCGGGCCCGTCCTGCTCTGGCTGCTCGGCTTCCTCGGTCTGGCGCTGTACCAGCGCGGGCGGCCCGCGCCGGCCGGCTCGGACTACCTGGTGGTCCTGGGCGCCGCGCTGGACGGCTGTGAGCCCGCTCGCCCGCTGGCGGCCCGGCTGGACGCCGTACTGAAACGTTTCGCCGCCGAGGAGGCCGCCGGGTACGCCCCACTGGTCCTGGTGACCGGCGGGAAGGGCCCGCACGAGGAGTGCACCGAGGCCGCCGCGATGGCCCGCTACCTGACCGCCCGGGGTGTCCCGGCCGAGCGGATCCGGCGCGAGGAGCGGGCCGTGAACACCGCCGAGAACCTGCGCTTCAGCGCCGCCCTGATGGCCGCCGAGCGCCCCGGCTACCGCTGCACGGTGGTCACCAACGGCTTCCACACCGTCCGCTCCGCCCTGGCCGCCCGCCGGGCCGGCGCCCCCGCCGCCGTGCTCGGCGCGGACGGCCCGCTGGCGCACGGCCCGTACCTGCTGCTGCGCGAGGCCGTCGGCACCGCCCTCGCCCTGCTCGGCCGGGCCTGAAGCCGGCGCCCCGGGCCCGCACCGGCGGTCCGGTCCTGCCTCGGGAACCCGGGCGCGCACAGCCGAAAGGCCCCGGGTCCGGATCGGACCCAGGGCCTTCGTCAGCTCAACTCGGCCTGGTTCAGCCGAGGTTGGCGAGCGCCTCGTTGAAGGTCTTGGACGGGCGCATCACGGCCGCGGCCTTGGCCGGGTCCGGCTGGTAGTAGCCACCGAGGTCGACCGGCGAGCCCTGGACGGCGATCAGCTCGTCCACGATGGCCGACTCGTGCTCGGTCAGCGCCGCGGCCAGGCCGGCGAAGGCCTGGGCCAGCTCGGCGTCGGCGGTCTGCCCGGCCAGCTCCTGGGCCCAGTACATGGCCAGGTAGAAGTGGCTGCCGCGGTTGTCGATGCCACCGAGGCGGCGGCTCGGCGACTTGTCCTCGTTGAGGAAGGTGCCGGTGGCGCGGTCCAGGGTGTCGGCCAGCACCTGGGCGCGGGCGTTGTCGGTGGTGCTGGCCAGGTGCTCGAAGCTGGCGGCCAGCGCGAAGAACTCGCCCAGGCTGTCCCAGCGCAGGTAGTTCTCCTTGACCAGCTGCTGGACGTGCTTCGGGGCGGAGCCGCCGGCGCCGGTCTCGAACAGGCCGCCGCCCGCCATCAGCGGGACGACCGACAGCATCTTGGCGCTGGTGCCCAGCTCCAGGATCGGGAAGAGGTCGGTCAGGTAGTCGCGCAGCACGTTGCCGGTCACCGAGATGGTGTCCTCGCCGCGGCGGATGCGCTCCAGCGAGAACGTGGTGGCCTCGACCGGGGACTTGATCTCGATCTGCAGGCCGGTGGTGTCGTGCTCCGGCAGGTACTGCTTGACCTTCTCGATCAGCACCGCGTCGTGGGCGCGGTTCTCGTCCAGCCAGAACACCGCCGGGACGCCGGTGGCGCGGGCACGGGTGACGGCCAGCTTGACCCAGTCCTGGATCGGCAGGTCCTTGGTCTGGCAGGCGCGGAAGATGTCGCCCGGCTGGACGGCCTGCTCCAGCACCACGTTGCCCTCGGCGTCGACCAGGCGGACGGTGCCCGCCGCGGCGATCTCGAAGGTCTTGTCGTGCGAGCCGTACTCCTCGGCCTTCTGGGCCATCAGACCGACGTTCGGCACCGAGCCGATGGTCGCCGGGTCCAGGGCGCCGTTGGCGCGGCAGTCGTCGATGACGGCCTGGTACACGCCGGCGTAGCTGTGGTCCGGCAGCACGGCGAGGGTGTCGGCCTCCTTGCCGTCCGGGCCCCACATGTGGCCGGAGGTGCGGATCATGGCCGGCATCGAGGCGTCGACGATGACGTCGCTCGGCACGTGCAGGTTGGTGATGCCCTTGTCGGAGTCGACCATGGCCAGGGCCGGGCCCTCGGCCAGCTCGGCCTCGAAGGAGGCCTTGATCTCGGCGCCCAGGTGCGGCACGTTGTCGAGGCCGGCCAGGATGCCGCCGAGGCCGTTGTTCGGGTTCAGGCCGGCGGCGACCAGCGCCTCGCCGTACTTGGCGAAGGTCTTCGGGAAGAAGACGCGGACCACGTGGCCGAAGATGATCGGGTCGGAGACCTTCATCATGGTGGCCTTGAGGTGCACCG
Source organism: Kitasatospora sp. NPDC058444 (assembly GCF_042721415.1). Classification (NCBI taxonomy): domain Bacteria; kingdom Bacillati; phylum Actinomycetota; class Actinomycetes; order Kitasatosporales; family Streptomycetaceae; genus Kitasatospora; species Kitasatospora sp. NPDC058444. The sequence goes on from NZ_JBHXLL010000005.1 coordinate 202,201, forward strand.
AGAACAGCACGCCCTCGGCCTTGGCACGGGCGACCTGGGCGGCCAGGAACTCGTTCAGGGCGGCGACGCGCATCACCGAGGCGTCGACGACCTCGCCGGCCAGCACCGGCACCTTCTCGCGCAGCACGGTGGTGGTGCCGTCCTCGCCGACCAGCTCGATGCGCAGCGCACCGTCCGCGGCGATCACGGTGGACTTCTCGGTGCTCGCGAAGTCGTTCTCGCCCATGGTGGCGACGTTGGTCTTGGACTCGGGGGTCCAGGCGCCCATCCGGTGCGGGTGGGTCTTGGCGTAGTTCTTGACCGACAGCGGGGCGCGGCGGTCCGAGTTGCCCTCGCGCAGGACCGGGTTGACGGCGCTGCCCTTGACCTTGTCGTAGCGGGCGCGAACGTCCTTGTCCTCGTCGGTCTGCGGGTCGTCCGGGTAGTCCGGCAGGGCGTAGCCCTGGGCCTGCAGCTCGGCGATGGCGGCCTTCAGCTGCGGGACGGAGGCCGAGATGTTCGGCAGCTTGATGATGTTGGCGGCCGGGGTCTTGGCCAGCTCGCCCAGCTCGGCGAGGGCGTCCCCGATCCGCTGGCCCTCGGCCAGACGCTCCGGGAAGCTCGCGATGATCCGCCCGGCCAGGGAGATGTCGCGGGTCTCCACGCGCACGCCCGCGGTCGAGGCGTAGGCCTGGACCACCGGCAGGAACGAGTAGGTCGCCAGGGCCGGAGCCTCGTCGGTGTGCGTATAGATGATGGTCGAGTCAGTCATCGGTACTCCGCTTCACGTCTCCAACGTCTTGACGTCAAGATATCTCGTCACGGGCCTCGGACTCCACCTCCCCCCGCCTCCGGACGCGCACGGGTCCGGACGGCGGGTGCCGCGGCCCTCGCGGCGGGGTGCTCCGGCGGTCGTGACCGGACCCGGCGGAGGGCGCGGCGGAGGGAGGTAAGGGGGGCCGAACTCCACGGTGGTCCGGGTCGGCCCGCGCGGCAAGCGGAGCGCTCGACCGGTGGTTTAGTCCACTCGGGTGAGCGGGACGTCAGGAGTGCGTCAACGCACGACCCCATTCGGTCAACGGCGCGTCAGGACCGGCGATCCCCGGGCCGGTCCGACCTAGCGTCGAGGCAGTAGTTCCGGCAGGCACCACCACCCCACTCGGGAGCATCCGCATGGCCCGCGTCGTCTGGCACGTTCCGGTCACCACCTCCGGCACCGGAAGCACCACCGCACTCCGCCTGTTCCGCCTGCGCGACGGCCGCCGCTGCGCGGTCGGATTCTCCAGCCCCGAGGCCCTCGTCGCCCTCCTCGGGCCCAACCAGGCCCACACCGAACTCGGCGAGCCCGCCCTCCGCGACCTCACCGCCCCGCTCGGGATCGACACCCTGGTGGTGAACCCCCGGATGGTCGCCCCCTCCGTCACCATCCCCGCCGGAGCCGGACCGTCCGCCCCGTCCGCCCCGGCCCCGACCTGCCCGGCCCCGGCGGCCCGGCTCCAGCGCCGGTGACCGCCCCGCTCCGGCTCGTCCCGGACGGTCCGGCCCCGGCGGGACGGGCCGAGCCGGCCCGCTCCCTGCAGGCGATCGTCCGGATCAGCCACGGCCCCGTCCCGCTCGACTTCGACCGCCTCGCGGCGGAGTTCCCGGCCGTCCAGAGCGGCCTGGCCCTGGTCGGCGAGGCCGACCTCGAACTGCGCCTCGCCTGCACCGGCCCCGAGGAGTTACGGACGATCGCCGCCGCCCTGCACCGCGCGGGCGCCGCCAAGGTGCACGTCGACCTCGTCCTGCGCGCCCTCACCCCGGCCCCGGTCACCCTGCGCCCGGTGCCGTGAGCGGCATCGCCACGGGCCGCTGACTCCGGTGCCCCGCTCCCCTGCCCGGGAGCGGGGCGCCGGACGCCCGGGGACAGGAGCCGACCGCCCCGCGACCGGCCGCCCCGCGACCGAGCGCGCCGGTCCCGGCGGTCGCCGGGACCGGGCCGCGCTCACTCCTCCCCGGGCCGCGGGTCCGGGTTGATCGCCTGGCCGTCGATGGGCTGGCCCCAGGCGTCGTCACCGGCCGCGTCGACGCAGTAGCCGCTGCCCTCGACGTGCCCGCCCGCGCCCCGGCACTGGCCCGCGGTGACGTCCCGGCGACCACGGCCGCGGCGGTGGTGGTGAGCAGGAGGACGGAGGCGGTCGCGGCGGCCACCCGGGCCGGGAGTGTGCTGTTCATGCGGACCACGACAGCACGCCGTCGGGCCCCCGGCGACCACTGGTCGCCCGCCCGGGTGGCAACCCGGGCAGCCACCCGCGCCCGCTACTCCCGCGCCAGCACGGCGATGGCCGCGAGCAGCAGCGCGGAGCCCGCCAGCAGGCCCGCCGTCAGCGGCTCGCCGAGGAACAGCACGCCGATCACCGCCGCGGTCGCGGGCTCCAGCAGGACCAGTACCGCGGCCGTCGTGCCGGGCACGGCGGTCAGGCCGGTGAAGTACCAGCGGTAGGCGAACAGGGTGGGCACCGTGCCGAGGAAGAGCAGGGCCGGCGCGGTGACCATCGGGTCCCCTCCCGTCGGCAGGACGCCGTGAACACCCTGGACGGCAGCGAGCGGCAGCAGGCAGAGCAGACCGGTGGTGAAGGCGCCGGTGCCGGCCCGGGCCGAGCCGCCGCCCCGGGCCCAGAGGGTGAGGCCGCTCTGGCCGGCGCCCGCGAGGACGGCCAGCGCGACGCCGAGGGCCGGGCGCGGGCCCGCCGCCGGGGCGGCCACCAGCAGGCCGAGGCCGGCCAGGGCCGGCGCCACCGCGGCCACCGCGCGACGGGTCAGCCGCTCGCCGAGCAGCAGGTGGGCGCCGAGGCTGGTGAACACCGGGCCCGCGCCGATGGTGATCAGGGTGCCGAGGCCGAGGCCCGCGTACCGCACCGAGCCGAAGTAGGCGCACTGGCTGACCGCGAGGCCGAGCCCGGTCAGCGCTGCGGAACGCCACCGGGCGGTGCCCCGCGCGGCCCGCGGCGCCCGGCTCGGCAGCAGGGCCAGGCAGAGCGCGGCGACGCCGAAGCGCCAGCAGGAGACGCCCGCCGGGCCGAGCCCGGTGGTGCGCATCAGCAGCGCGGACACGGCGCCGCCCACGCCCCAGGCGACGGCGGCGGCGGAAATGGACAGGAGGCCGTGCCGGAAGGGCACGGCGGCGTACGAGGAGGTCATGCGTCGGTACTCCACGATGAGGTGCCGGTTCGGGTCCGCTGGGGGCGTGTCCGACAATTCGCGGCGTACCGGCGGGAACTGTCGGAGACACCCGTGACGCGGGCGGCGGTCATCGCCCCGGCCGCGGGCAGGTCCCGTCGGGCCGGAGTGGGTGGAGTGGGCCGCCCGCTAGCGGGCCGGCGGGGGGAGGATCACAGGACGCACCCGGTCAGCCTACGCCTCCGCCCGGTCCCGGCGCCCGCGATCTTCCCCCGTCCACGAACGGGACGTACGGTCGCCCTGGCCGGAACTCCCGGTGGAACGCACCCCTCGACGAAGGAGCGGATCACGATGGACCAGCTGACGTACGACGAGGTCGAGGCCGCCGGGAAGCGGATCGCCGGGCGGGTGCGCCCGGTGGCGGTGGCGCCGGGGGACGACGGCGGGCGGACCTGGCTGGCCCTGGAGTTCCTCCAGCACACCGGCAGCTTCAAGGCGCGCGGCGCGCAGAACTTCCTGCTCGCGCACGCCGAGGCGGGCACCCTCCCGGACACCGGGGTGACCATCGCCTCGGGCGGCAACGCCGGACTGGCCTGCGCCTGGGCGGCGCGTGAACTCGGCGTCCGGGCAACGGTGTTCCTGCCCGAGACGGCCTCCCCGGTGAAGCTGGCGCGGCTGCGCTCGTACGGCGCCGAGGTGCGGCTGGCGGGCCGGGAGTACGCGGAGGCGCTGACCGCCTGCGAGGAGTTCGCGGCCGGCAGCGGGGCGCTGTCCTCGCACGCGTACGACCACCCCCTGATCGCGGCCGGCGCCGGGACGGTGCTGGCGGAGCTGCGCGCCGCGGTGCCGGGGCTGGACACGGTGGTGGTGTCGGTCGGCGGCGGCGGACTGTTCGCCGGGGTGGCGGTGGCGGCCCGTGAGCACGGCGTCCGGGTGCTCGCCGTGGAGCCGTCGGGCAGCCGCGCGCTGAACGCCGCGCTGGAGGCGGGCCGCCCGGTGGACGTCCCGGTCGACTCCGTCGCCCAGGACTCGCTCGGGGCCCGCCGCGCCACCGCCCTCGCCGTGGACGCGGCCGGGCACGAGGGCGTCCGCTCGGTGCTGGTCGACGACGAGGCCATCGTGCGGGCCCGCCGGGAGCTCTGGGAGGAGCGCCGGATCGCCGTCGAGTACGCGGCCGCCACCGCGCTCGCCGCCGCCGACCGGGCCGAGGGCGATCGGGTCGCCGTGCTGCTCTGCGGCGCGAACACCGACCCGTCGGACCTGGTGAACTGACGGAGCGTCCGCGTCCGACCCGGCCGGCCCTCCCCGGGCCGGCCGGCATGACCATGCAGCTGTCGCCATTTCTATGAATGCTCGGGCCGACCATGGTGCCCGGCGCGAATAGCGAAGCTCAACGCATGCTCAAATACTGGACTTACCGCTCGGTAACGTAACAGACAACTGAACAGAGTGCCTCCTACCTGCAGGGATATCCGGCAAAGAAGGTAAACATTCAGTAATGAAATCTGTGCAGAGCTCTATGAATAGACCTACTGTGTGGCAACTCTCCGCGCTCCGCCCACCTCGGAGCCCCCACCCACAGAGAGATCGTTCATGGCTTCCCTCAACCAGATCTCGCCGCCCGGGCAGAGCACCACCGCAGAATCCGGGACGACCCAGCGGTCGCTCAAGCGCCACGTCGGCCTCATCGGCCTCATGTGGGCCTCGGTCGGCTCGATCATCGGCTCCGGCTGGCTGTTCGGCGCGAAGAACGCCGTCGTCGCCGCCGGACCGGCAGCCCTCGTCTCCTGGGGCATCGGCGCCGTCGCGATCGTCCTGCTCGCGCTCGTGCACGCCGAACTCGGCGGAATGTTCCCGGTCTCCGGTGGCACCGCGCGCTACCCGCACTACGCCTTCGGCGGCCTGGCCGGCATGTCGTTCGGCTGGTTCTCCTGGCTCCAGGCCGCCACCGTCGCCCCGATCGAGGTCGAGGCGATGATCGGCTACGCGGGCCACTGGGAGTTCGCCAAGAGCTTCCTCAACGACAACGGCACCCTCACCACCAGCGGCTTCGCCGTCGCGGTGGTCCTGATGGGCGTGTTCGTCGCGGTCAACTTCCTCGGTGTGCGGGTCCTGGCCGCCACCAACTCGGTCGCGACCTGGCTCAAGATCGGCGTCCCGCTGCTCACGATCCTGGCGCTGTCGATCAACGGCTTCCACGGCTCGAACTTCACCTCGCACGGCTTCGCACCGTTCGGCGCCCACGGCGTGCTCGCCGCGATCAGCTCCAGCGGCATCATCTTCGCGCTGCTCGGCTTCGAGCAGGCCATCCAGATCTCCGGTGAGAGCCGCAACCCCAAGCGCGACATCCCCCGCGCCGTGCTCGGCTCGGTCGCGATCGGCACCCTGATCTACGTCCTGCTGCAGGTCGCCTTCATCGGCGCGCTGCCGGTCAGCTCCTTCGTCAACGGCTGGGACAAGCTCGACTTCCCCGGCATCGAGGGCCCCTTCGCCGGCCTCGCCACCCTGGTCGGCCTGGGCTGGCTCTCCTGGGTGCTGTACTTCGACGCCATCGTCTCCCCCGGCGGCACCGGCCTGATCTACACCACCTCCACCTCGCGCATCTCCTACGGCCTCAGCAAGAACGGCTACGCGCCGCAGCGCTTCGAGCAGCTGGACAAGAACGGCGTGCCGTGGTTCGGCCTGGCCATGTCGTTCGTCACCGGCGTGGTCTGCTTCCTGCCCTTCCCGAGCTGGCAGGAGCTGGTCGGCTTCATCACCTCCGCCAGCGTGCTGATGTACGCCGGCGCACCGCTGGCCTTCGGCGCACTGCGCCGCCGGCTGCCCGACCGGGAGCGCTCCTACCGCCTGCCCGCGGGCCAGCTGATCTCCCCGGCCGCGTTCGTGGTCTCCAGCCTGATCATCTACTGGGCCGGCTGGCACACCCTGTCCCGCCTGGGCATCGCCATCGTGCTCGGCTACGTCCTGCTCGGCAGCTACGCCGCGTACGCGATCAAGAAGGGCCTGCCGAACGCGCCGCGGCTGAGCTGGAAGTCCGCCCAGTGGCTGCCGGTCTACCTGGTCGGCCTCGGCCTGATCTCCTGGCAGGGCGGCTTCGGTGAGGGCACCGGCCGGATCCCGATGTGGTGGGACATGGCCCTGGTGGCGGCGTTCTCGCTGGCCATCTACTTCTGGGCGATCCGGGTCGCGCTGCCGGCCGAGGCGATCGAGCACGAGGTCTCGGACGTCGAGGTGGTCGACGCGGGCGGCCACTGACCGCCGACGACACACGCGGAAGGGCCCGCCGGCCGTGCGACCGGCGGGCCCTTCCGCGTCCTTCCGAAGGCCGGCCGTCAGAGGCCCAGCACCGTCCGCAGCGCCGTGGCGACCTCGGCCTCCGCGTCCTGCGCCGGGCCGGGCGAGCGCCAGGCGACGAAGCCGTCCGGGCGGACCAGCACGGCGCCCTGCGGGCCGATGCCGTGCAGCGCGGCGAAGTCCGCGCCCGGCTCCGGCGCCAGGTCGTCCTCGGCGCCGTCGCCGATCCGGTAGCCGTCCAGCGGGACGGCCAGCCGGTCGGCCGCGCGCCGGGCGCCCGCCTGCCAGGCCCCGCCCTCGGGGCCGGTGAGCAGCACCATCGCCTGCTCGTACAGGTCCAGCGTGGAGAGCTTGACGCCCGCGCGCCGCAGCCACTGGTGCGGCGCCCGGCTGCCCGGCTCACCCGCCGACTCGAACTGCTCGGGGACCACCGGCCCGTTCCGGTCCGCGCCGACCACCGCGCCCACCGGGTAGCGGTAGCCGAGCGCCACCGCCAGCACCCCGGCCTGCCGCCCGGCGCCCGGCACCACCGCGTAGCCCGGGTGGCTGTGCTCGGCGGACCGGGCCGAGGCCCGCTCGCCGGTCACCCGGGCGACCGGGCGGCGCTCCTGCCCGTACGTCTCCAGCAGCCGCGGCCCGGCCCAGCCGCACAGCACCGCGGCGACCTTCCAGGCCAGGTTGTGGGCGTCCTGGATGCCGGTGTTGGAACCGAACGCCCCGGTCGGGGACATCTCGTGGGCGGAGTCCCCGGCGAGGAAGACCCGCCCGGCGCCGTACCGGTCGGCCACCCGCTCCGCGGCGTGCCAGGGGGCCCGGCCGGTGACCTCGACGTCCAGCTCCGGCAGGCCGACGGCGGTGCGGATGTGCCGCTCGCAGCGCTCGTCGGTGAAGGCCTCCAGCGGCTCGCCGTGCTCGGGGTGCCAGGGCGCGTGGAAGACCCACTCCTCCTGGTTGTCCACCGGCAGCAGGGCGCCGTCCGCCTCCGGGTTGGTCAGGTAGCAGGCGATGAAGTGCCGGTCGCCGACCACGTCGGCCAGCCGCTTGGCCCGGAAGGTGATGCTGACGTTGTGGAACAGCTCGCCCTGGCCGGACCGGCCGATGCCCAGGCTCTCCCGGACCGGGCTGCGCGGGCCGTCCGCGGCGATCAGGAACTCCGAGCGCACCACCCGCTCCTCGCCGCTCTCCCGGCTGCGCAGCACCGAGGTGACGCCGTCCGCGTCCTGCTCGACGGAGATCAGCTCGGTGCTGAACCGCAGGTCGCCGCCGAGTTCGCGGGCCGCCCGCCGCAGCACCGGTTCCAGGTCGTTCTGGCTGCACAGGCACCAGGAGCTGGGGCTGAACCGGGCCAGCCGGCCGCCCGGGTCGATCTCCCGGAACAGCCACTCCTGCTCGGCGCCGGTCAGCGAGGGCGCCTGGAGGATGCCGTGGTTGGGGGCCAGGATCGAGGCCGCCTCGCGGATCGCCGGCTCGATCCCGGCGACCCGGTACAGCTCCATCGTGCGGACGTTGTTGCCGCGCCCCCGCGGGTGGTGCGAGGTGTCGGCGTGCTTCTCGACCAGCAGGTGCCGGACCCCGAGCCGACCGAGGAAGAGTGAGGCCGACAGCCCCACCAGCGAGCCGCCCACGATCAGGACCGGCACCCGGTCGTCAACCTTCGGATTCATCGATTGCTCCGCCCTGTCAGGGGATTCCGCGGCCCGGCGACCGGTCTCGGCGCCGCCCTCGACGGGCCCTCTCAGCCGGGGCCCCGCTCTTCCATCCCCCGCCGGAGGGCGCTCGTGCCGCCCCTTCGCCCGGATGGCCCGCAAATCTCGCGCCGCGCCCGGTGAGCCGCCCACGATCGACCTCAGGCCTGGCGCCGACTCGCCCGGCCGAACCGCCGTCGCACCGCCTTCCCAGGCCGGGGAGCACCCGCCGGGCACGGCCGACACGGCCCGCAGCGGGCGGCCCAGAGCAGAAAGTGGATCATGACAACTCTGTCCGAACCCCAGCCGAAGCAGCACGACGAGGCCGACACCCGGCTGCGGGTGGTGCTGATGCTGGAGATCCAGGACGGCGCCCAGCAGCGCTTCCTCGACGTGTACGAGCAGCTGCGCCACCAGGTGGCCTCTGTTCCCGGCCACGTCAGCGACCAGCTGTGCCAGTCGATCAACGACCCGCGCCAGTGGCTGATCACCAGCGAGTGGAAGGACCAGGAGACCTTCCTGGAGTGGGTGGACAGCCCGGCCCACCGGGAGATGGTCAAGCCGATGCACGGCTGCGTCAGCGACAACTTCCGCTCGCTGCGCTACGCCGTGCTGCGCGAGACCTCGGCGGCCGGCTCCACCGGCACCCGGGCCCCGATGGAGGTGCCGCCCGGGCTGCCGCGCACCACCCCGGCCGGGCACGTCGGCCCGCCCAAGGCCGATCCGGGCCCGGACGGCGTGGTCCGCCACGCGCTGACCTTCACCGTCAAGCCCGGCAGCGAGCCCGAGGTGGCCCGCATCCTCTCCGGCTACGCCTCCCCCCGGGCCGAGGTGGACCAGCACACCCGGCTGCGCCGCACCTCGCTGTTCATGCTCGGCAACCGGGTGGTCCGCGCCGTCGAGGTGGTCGGCAACCTCGGCGACGCGCTGCGCCACGTGGCGATGCAGCCCGAGGTGCGGGCCGTCGAGGAGGCGCTCAACCCGCACCTGGAGGAGGCCCGGCAGCTGGGCGACCCGCAGGCCGCCCGGGCGTTCTTCGCCAAGGCCGCGCTGCCCGCCCGGCACCAGGCGATCGCCAGCTCCCCCGTCTCCGCCCGACTGCACCGGCACGCCGTGCTCTACCCGGTCCGTCCCGGCCGCGGGCAGGACGTGGCCGAACTGCTGGCCGAGCACGACAACCTGGCCACCGCCGACCCGACCGGGCCGGTCGCGGCCGCCACCGTCTTCCACCGCGAGGACGTGGTGGTCCGCCTGGTCGACCTGCGGGTACCGGCCGAGGCCGATCCGGCGGCCGCCCTCGGCGTGGCCGACGACCGGCAGGCCGCCGTGCTCGCCGGGCTGCTCGACCTCGGCCCGCAGGCCGACCTGCGCACCGCCACCGGGCTCGGCGCCTTCCTCGCCGCCCGGGCCATGAACCCGGTCACCGACCGCAGTTCCGCCGACCCGATCAACAACTGACGTTCCGTCACTTCACGGGAGATCTCCATGACCACGCAGTCCCCACGGATCGTCAGCGTCCACGAGGCACCGGAGAACCGCCGCCACGGCGCCGAGCTGCGCACCATGCTCACCCCGACCAGCTGCGGTGCGACCACCGGCTTCATGGGCCTGGCCATCGTCAAGCCCGGCGAGCGGATCGGCGAGCACTACCACCCGTACTCCGAGGAGTTCGTGTTCGTCGTCTGCGGCGAGCTCGAGGTGGACCTGGACGGGAAGCCCCACCCGCTCAAGCCGGACCAGGGCCTGATGATCCCGATCAACATGCGCCACCGCTTCCGCAACGTCGGCTCCACCGAGGCCCGGATGGTCTTCCACCTCGGCCCGCTCGCCCCGCGCCCCGACCTCGGCCACGTCAGCACCGAGGGGACCGCGGCCTCCGGGCCGCCGGAACACGCCAAGGTGGGCTCGTGACCCGGCGCGTCGCCGTCACCGGGATCGGTGTGGTCGCGCCCGGCGGGGTCGGCGTCCCGGCGTTCTGGGACCTGCTGACGACCGGCCGCACCGCGACCCGGGGCATCACGCTCTTCGACCCCACCGGGTTCCGCTCCCGGATCGCGGCCGAGGTCGACTTCGACCCGGCGGCCCACGGGCTGAGCCCGCAGGACGTCCGACGGGCCGACCGCTACGTGCAGTTCGCGATGGTCGCGGCCGACGAGGCGATCGCCGACGCCGGCCTGGACCTGGCCGCCGAGAACCCGTGGCGGATCGCCGTCTCGCTCGGCACCGCCGTCGGCGGCACCACCCGGCTGGAGCACGACTACGCCCTGGTCAGCGCGGCCGGAGCCCGCTGGGACGTGGACCACCGGCAGGCCGAGCCACAGCTGCACCGGGCCTTCGCGCCCAGCACGCTGGCCTCCACGGTGGCCGAGCGGACCGGCGCGCACGGCCCGGTGCAGACCGTCTCCACCGGCTGCACCTCCGGCCTGGACGCGATCGGCTACGGCTTCCAGGCGGTCGAGGAGGGACGCGCCGACATCTGCGTCGCCGGCGCCTCCGACTCCCCGATCTCGCCGATCACCGTCGCCTGCTTCGACGCCATCAAGGCCACCAGCGAGCGCAACGACGACCCGCAGCACGCCTCCCGCCCCTTCGACGCCGACCGGGACGGCTTCGTGCTCGGCGAGGGCGGCGCCGTCCTGGTGCTGGAGGAGATGGAGCACGCCCGCCGCCGCGGCGCCCGGATCTACGGCGAGATCGGCGGCTTCGCCACCTTCGGCAACGCCTACCACATGACCGGCCTCACCAAGGAGGGGCTGGAGATGTCCCGGGCGATCGACCACGCGCTCGTCCACGCCCGGGTGGACCGCACCGACGTGGACTACGTCAACGCGCACGGCTCGGGCACCAAGCAGAACGACCGGCACGAGACCGCCGCGGTCAAGCGCTCACTGGGCGCGCACGCCTTCCGGACGCCGATGAGCTCGATCAAGTCGATGGTCGGGCACTCGCTCGGCGCCATCGGCGCCATCGAGGTCGTCGCCTGCACCCTGGCGCTCGCCCACGGCGTCGTTCCACCGACCGCCAACTACGAGACTCCGGACCCGGAGTGCGACCTCGACTACGTGCCGCGCACCGCGCGCGAGCTGCCGCTGAGCCACATCCTCTCGGTCGGCAGCGGATTCGGCGGATTCCAGTCCGCCGTCGTGCTCAACAGAACGGGGTGAGTTCCATGACGTCACGTCAGCAGGGCCGCCGGGCGGTGGTCACCGGCCTCGGCGTGGTGGCGCCGAACGGGGTCGGGGCCGACGCCTTCTGGAAGGCCACCCGGCAGGGCGTGAGCGTCCTGGACCGGATATCCCGGGAGGGCTGCACCGGGCTGCCGCTGCGGATCGCGGGCCAGGTGAACGGATTCGATCCGCAGTCGGCGATCGACAACCGCTTCCTGGTGCAGACCGACCGTTTCACGCACTACGCGATGGCCGCCGCCGACCTCGCCGTGACGGACGCCGGCTTCCGGCCCGACCCGGAACAGCCCTACGCGGTCGGCGTGGTGACCGCGGCCGGCTCCGGCGGCGGCGAGTTCGGCCAGCGCGAACTCCAGCAACTCTGGGGCCAGGGGCCCAAGTTCGTCGGCCCGTACCAGTCCATCGCCTGGTTCTACGCGGCCAGCACCGGCCAGATCTCGATCCGCGGCGGCTACAAGGGCCCGTGCGGGGTGGTCGCCAGCGACGAGGCCGGCGGGCTGGACGCCCTCGCGCACGCCGCCCGCGCGATCGAGCGCGGCACCGACGCGGTGGTGGTCGGCGCCGCCGAGGCCCCGCTGGCGCCGTACTCGATGGTCTGCCAGCTCGGCTACCCCGAGCTCAGCCTGGCCGAGGAGGCCGACCGGGCCTACCTGCCGTTCACCGCGCAGGCCCGCGGCTTCGCCCCGGCCGAAGGCGGCGCGATGCTGCTGCTGGAGGACGAGCAGGCGGCCCGGCTGCGCGGCGCCCGCGTCCGGGCGCTGCTGGCCGGACACGGCGCCACCTTCACCGGGGCCTCCCGCTGGGCGGAGTCCCGGGAGGGGCTGGCGGCCGCGATCCGGATCGCGCTGGACGAGGCCCGCATCGCGGCCGAGGAGATCGACGTCGTCTTCGCGGACGCCCTCGGAGTGCCGGAGGCCGACCGGGCGGAGGCCCTGGCGCTGGCCGACGCGCTCGGCCCGGCCGCCGAACGGGTCCCGGTCACCGCGCCCAAGGCCGGTACGGGGCGGGCCTATTGCGGCGCCCCGATGCTCGACGTGACCGCCGCCGTGCTGGCCATGGAGGACGGCGTGCTGCCGCCCACCCCCAACGTCACCGAGGTCTGCCACGACCTCGCCCTGGTGACCGGCCGGGCCCGCCCGGCCGAGCTGAACACCGCCCTGGTCCTCAGCCGCGGCCTGATGGGCTCCAACTCCGCGCTGGTGGTCCGGCGCGCGCGGCCCTGAACCACCCACACCTCCGAAGGGACACCCCCGTGAGCAACACCCTCAGCTATCCGGAACTCGCCGAACTGCTCCAGGCCCGGGCCGGCGTCGCCGTGGACCCGGGCGACCTGGCGCGGCCGGGCGCGGAGTTCGACACGTTCGGCATCGACTCCCTCGGCCTGCTCGGCGTGGTCGGCGAGCTGGAGAACCGGCACGGACTCAAGGTCACCTCGGGCGCCGAGTCCGCCAAGACCCCGGCCGAGTTCCTGGAGCTGGTCAACTCCTCCCTCGCCACGAAGGCCGGTGCCTGAGATGCCCGGACACACCGACAACGAGATCGTCATCGCCGCTCCGCTCGACCTGGTCTGGGAGATGACCAACGACCTGGAGAACTGGCCGCAGCTGTTCAGCGAGTACGCCTCGGTGGAGGTGCTGGACCGGCAGGACAGCCTCGTCCGGTTCCGGCTCACCATGCACCCGGACGAGAACGGCCAGGTGTGGAGCTGGGTCTCCGAGCGGGAGACCGACCGGGACGCGCTCTCGGTGCGCGCCCGCCGGGTCGAGCCCGGCCCGTTCGAGTTCATGGAGATCCGCTGGGAGTACGCCGAGGTGCCGGCCGGCACCAGGATGCGCTGGATCCAGGACTTCGCGATGAAGCCGACCGCCCCGGCCGACGACGAGGGCATGACCGGCCACATCAACCGGAACTCGAAGATCCAGATGCAGCTGATCCGGGAGAAGGTCGAGAAGCGGGCGGCGGAGCTGTGACCGGCGTCCACCGGGCACTGATCGTCGCCCGGATGAAGCCCGAGGCCGCACCGGACATCGCCGAGGTGTTCGCCGAGTCCGACCAGGGCGAGCTGCCGCACCTGATCGGCGTCACCGGCCGCAGCCTCTTCCAGTTCGGCGACGTCTACCTGCACCTGATCGAGGCCGACCGCCCGCCGGGCCCGGCCGTCGCCAAGGTCGTCGGGCACCCGGAGTTCCGGACCGTCAGCGACCGCCTGACCGCCTACGTGCAGGCGTACGACCCGGCCACCTGGCGCGAGCCGAAGGACGCGATGGCGCGGGAGTTCTACCGCTGGGACCGCTGACCCCTGCGGCTGTCCGACGAGCCCGCCCCCGGCCGTGCGCCGGGGGCGGGCCCACGCGTGTCCGGCCGGACGGCGCCGACGCGGATCCGGCGCCTCGGGAAGCAGAGCCGCCCCGAACGGACCCGCCCGGCTCGAATCCACCCGCCCCGGATACACGCCGCTCGAATCCACCTGCCGCGGATTCACCCGGATCGCCCGGCCGAACGGGTGAACACACCCGGGACTCCACTCGAAGGGCGCACACTGCGTACCGGCGCTGCCACGCTCCGGTGGCAATCGGCCGCACGGTGGATGACCGTGGATCAGGCGCACCCCCCGCGAGTCCCCTTGCCCGGCACCGTGCCGGCAGTCGCGGTCCTGCGCGCCGGAAGGATCATCCTCATGCGTTCTGCACGCACGCTGCTCGCCGGGGCGGCCGTCGCCGCCGTGCTCGCCGTCGGTACCCCCATGGCCTTCGCCGACGGTGCCGCCGACCAGGGCAAGAACCTGACCTGGCAGGAGAAGCAGGACAAGTCCGAGAAGACCTCCGACAACTCCAAGGCCACCGATTCCAAGGCCGCCGACACCAAGGCCACCGACGAGAAGAAGGGCGGTGCCGCCTCCGAGGAGCACAAGGGCACCGACGAGCGCAAGGCCACCGACGAGCACAAGGGCACCACCGAATACAAGGGCGCCGACGAACACAAGGGCACCGAAGCCAAGGAAGACGACCACACGACCCCGCACGGCGGCGTGCACACCGGGGGCGGTGGTCTCGCGCTGTCCGGAAGCGGGCTCGCGTCCGGCGCGGTGCTGCTGCTCGGCGGACTCGGGGCGGGCGCCTACGCCCTGCGTCGCGGCCGCCGTGCCCCCGGCGCGGTCGCCTGACGCCGACACCCTGCTTCCGCCGCCTCCGGGCGCCTCCCCGCACGGGGCCGGCGCACCGGGGGCGGTGGGCCGTCGTGGAACAGGTCGAGCGGAGGACACGAATGACGGGCGGTCCCGCCTCTGGAACACCCCGGCTGCTGCGCGCGGGCATGGGCGCGGCGGCGGTCGGGCTGCTGCTGATCTACAACTCGGTGGACACCGGATCGGACTCCGACGGGGACGGCAAGCCCGCTCCCCCGGCAGCCGCCGCGCCGGCCGTCCCCGGTCCCGCGGACGCCGGGGCGCCGGCGCTCGGCCGCGCCAAGCCGACCAGGCTGCGGATCCCGCAGATCGCCGTGGACGCGCCGTTCACCGAACTGGCCCTCAACCCGGCCGGCCAGCTCGACGCACCGCCGCCGGACGACAAGAACCTGGTCGGCTGGTACCGGGACGGCGTCACCCCGGGCGAGCGCGGCAGCGCGGTCCTGGCCGGGCACGTGGACACCGCCAAGGGCCCGGCGGTGTTCCTGCTGCTGAGCTTCCTGCTGCCGGGCAACAAGGTCGAGGTGAGCCGGGCGGACGGGACGGTCGCGGTGTTCTCGGTCGACTCGGTCGAGACCTTCGCCAAGGACGCCTTCCCCGACGCCAAGGTGTACGGCCGGACCCCGGACGCCCAGCTCCGGCTGATCACCTGCGGCGGCACGTACGACAAGAAGCGGCGGGACTACCTGGACAACGTGGTGGTCTTCGCCCACCTGGAGTCCTCCCGCCCGGGCTGACCCGGGTTTCCCCCGGCCGGCCCGCCCCGGTCCCGCCGGGAGCGCGACGGCCGTCGGCCCCCGGTGATCGGGGGCCGACGGCCGTGCGGGTCCGCGGTCGACCAGGTGGGTGGGGCGGTGGCTCAGCCGGTCACGACGGCCTCGAAGGCGTGCAGGTAGGGGTTGACCGGGCGGACGGCGGTGACGGTCAGTCCGGCTTCCGCCATCAGCCCGACCATGCTCTCCTCGGAGTGCTTGGCGCCGCCCACGTTGAGCATCAGCATCAGGTCCATCGCGGTGGTGAACCGCATCGAGGGGCTGTTGTCGACCAGGTTCTCCACCACCACGACGCGGGCGCCGGATCCGGCCGCCTTGACCACGTTGGCGAGGGTGCGGCGGGTGCTGTCGTCGTCCCACTCCAGGATGTTCTTGATGATGTAGAGGTCGGCGCGGACCGGGATCTCCACCCGGCAGTCACCCGGCACCAGGCGGGCCCGGTCGGAGAAGGCGCCGCCGTCGTGGAGCCGGAGGTCGGCGCCGGCCACCACCTTGGGCAGGTCGAGCAGGGTGCCGTGCAGCGCCGGGTGCCGCTCCAGCAGGCTGGCCAGCACATGGCCCTGGCCGCCGCCGATGTCCGCCACCGAGTCGATGCCGGTGAGGTCCAGGTACTCGGCGAAGTCCTCGGCGGACTGCCGGCTGGAGGCGGTCATCGCCTTGTCGAAGACCTTCGCCGAGTCGCCCGCGTCGCTGTGCAGGTAGTCGAAGAACTCCTTGCCGAACAGCTCGGGGAAGACGTTGCGGCCGGAGCGCACGGCCTCGTCCAGCTTCGGCCAGGCCTCCCAGGTCCACGGTTCGGTGCACCAGAGGGAGATGTAGCGCAGCGAGTTGGGGGCGTCCTCGCGCAGCAGCCGGGACATCTCGGTGTGCTCGAAGCGGTCGTCGCCGCTCTCCTGGAAGATCCCGTAGCAGGCGAGCGCACGCAGCAGGCGGCGCAGCTGGCGGGGCTCGGTGTCGAGTGCGACGCCGAGGTCGGTGACGGTGGTCGGGGTGTCGCCGAGCACGTCGGCGACACCGAGCCGGGCGGCCGCGCGGACGGCGGCGGCGCAGGCGGCGCCGAAGACGAGCTCGCGCAGGCGCATCGCGGCCTGGGGGCTGGTGTGGGCGGGTGCGGTGGTCATGGCTGGTTCCTCGGGTCCTTGGGAGTTCCTGGGGCGGCGGACGACGGGCAGCGGACGGCAGGCGGCGAGGGGCGGGCGGCGAGGGGTGAGGGGCGAGGGGTGAGGGGCGGGCGACGAGGCGCCAGGGGCGGGCTCAGCAGCGGCCGGTCGGCTCGGAGCGCTCGCAGGTGTTGCCGGCGAAGGTGTTGTCAGCGCCGAGGTCGCGGTCGGCGAGGTCCGCCGGGCCGTTGCCGCTCAGCTGGTTGTCGGTGATCACGGCGCGGGCGTTGGAGACCCCGACGACGCTCTTGAAGAGGACGATGCCGCCGGAGAATTCCGAGGTGCCGGTGTTGTCGTGGACCATGTTCTCGGTCACCCGGACGTCCTCGGTGCCGGTGAGCACGATGCCGGCGCCCTGAATGGCGCCCAGTCGCGGGTTGGCCGGGCAGAACCTGTTGTTGCCGACGACGGCGTTGCGCCGGACGTCGAGGTCCCCGGCGCGGGGCACGCCCTCGTCGCCGACCACGAAGACGCCGGCGCAGTTGCCGCTGATCCCGTTGTCCTGGACGGCCAGTCCGCGCAACCGGCGGACGGTGACGCCCACCCGGTTGCCGACCAGCTCGTTGCCCTCGACGACGGTGCCGCCGGTGTCGGGCGAGCCGCCCTCGCGGTAGGCGTAGTTGGCGAGGAAGACGCCGGACTGGCCGTTGTCGGACGAGAGGTTGCCGCGGATGACGGCCCGGGTGGACATCTCCTGGCTGATGCCCTGCTGGGCGTTGTCGTGGATGTAGGTGCCGGCGACGGTCAGACCGGTGGTGCCGCTGGCGTCGATGCCGTTCCTGCGGAAGCCGGTGACGGCGAGGCCCTCGATGGTCACGTCGGACAGCGGCTGCTCCTCGGTGCCGACCACGCAGATGCCGTGGCCGGCGGCGCCGCAGGCGTTCTCGGTGCCGTCCCCCGGGACGATCACGCTGTCCGTGCCGACGCCGCGCAGGGTGAGGCCGGGGGTGGTGATGCGGACGCTGCCCCGGTAGGTGCCGGGGAACAGTTGGACGGTGTCTCCGGGCCGGGCGGCGTCGATCACCCGCTGAATCGATTCTCCGGGCCGGACGAGGTGCAGCGGGATGCCGCCGACGGCGCGGGCCGCGGGGGCTGCGGCCAGAGCGGCGAGGACGGTGGTCAGGGCGGTGGCGGCGGCGGTGGCCGCGGCGAGGTGGTGGACCCGTCGCGTGGGCATGAGTGGTGACCTGATTTCTTTCGGCGCGCGCGGTGTTCGTGCGGGTGGCGTGGTCGTCCGCACGGTCCGGCGGTGTGGGCTGACGCGCGGTGCGCGGGCGGTGACGGCCGGTGGGTGCGGCCGTGTCGACGGTATGGGCGGCCGGGTGGGCCCGCCACCAGGGCTGGGCTGCGGGGCTGACAGGGCGTCGACCGGAGGTGGGACGGCCCGGCGTGGCGCGGGGCGGGCGCCAGCCGGGCGCGCCGTGCGACGGGTACGGCTCCGGGGGTGCGGTCGGCGGCGGACGTGGCGACGCGCCCGGCCGCGGGGGCGGTCGGGCGCGTCGGCAGTGGGCTCGGCGGCCCGGTCAGCCCGCGGCCTGGGCCTGCGGCCCGAGGCGGACCGGCAGTGCGGCGAGGTGCCAGGCCGCCGGGTTCGGTCCGCGCTCGACGGCCTCCGGGCCGACCGCGAGGGCCAGCCGCGGGTACGTCCGCAGCAGCGTGCCGAAGGCGACGACGGCCTCCTGGTGCGCCAGCACCGAGCCCAGGCACCGGTGGGTGCCGTGGCCGAAGCCCAGGTGCGCCTCGTGGTGCCCCGCGCGGTCCGGCGCGCTCGCCCGGCAGACGTCCAGGCGCTCCGGCTCGGCGTAGGCCCGCGGGTCGTGGTTGGCCCCGGCGAGGATCGGCATCACCGCCTCGCCCTTGCGGACCAGGGTGCCGGCCAGGGTGAGGTCCTCGGTCGCGTAGCGCGGCACCCCGCCGATGGTCGGGCCGCACCAGCGCATCAGCTCGTCGACGGCGGCGGGCAGCAGGCCCGGGTCGGACCGGACCAGTGCCAGCTGTTCGGGGTGGGCGAGCAGCGCGGCCGTGCCGTTGCCGATCAGGGTGGCGGTGGTCTCGTGGCCGGCCACGATCAGGTTGAGGATCAGCGAGACGGTCTCCACCGGGGCGAGGGTGTCGCCCTCGGCGGCGGCCAGCCGGGAGAGCAGGTCCTCGGCCGGTTCGGCCCGGCGGCGCTCGACCAGCTCGCGGGCGGCGCCCACCATGGCGCGCAGCGCCTCGTCCAGTCCCGGCCCGGCGCCCCGGCCGAGGTAGGAGCTCCAGCGGCGCCACCGCGGGCGGTCGGACTCGGGGATCCCGAGCAGTTCGCAGATCACCGTGACGGGCAGCGGGTAGGCGAAGTGCGCGACCAGGTCGACCACGCCGTCCGGGCCGGCGTGCCGGGGCAGCGCCCGGGCGTACTCCTCGGCGAGCCGCTCGATCGTGGGCCGCAGGCGCTCGACCGCACCGGCCGTGAAGGCGGGGTGCACCAGCCCGCGCATCCGGCGGTGCCGGGCGCCGTCCGCGCCGAAGACCCCGGCGCGCAGGTACGTCGCGCACTCCGGCGGCATGCCGCGGGCGCGCCAGACCTGCTCGGTGCGGTGCGCGGGGACGGGCGCGGTGGTCCCGTCCGCCGGGCCGGACAGGGCGGCGGCGGGGCCGATGCCGTCGGCGGTGGCGAGGTCGTCGGTTGCGGAGCCGGCGGTGGCGAGGTCGTCGGCGACGGGGCCGTCGACGGCGTTCACGTCGTTGACGAAGCGCGGGTCGGAGAGCACGGTGCGGACGTCCTGGTAGCGGACGGCGATCCAGAAGGGCTCCACGCCGGGGATGGTGGCGCGGGCGAGCGGGGCGCGCTCGCGCAGGTCGGCGAAGGCGGTGAAGGGGTCGCGGATCAGGTGGTCGGCCCGCAGGTCGACGATCTCGACCGGTTCGGCGGTGCTCACGGCTGCCTCCTCAGGAGTCGCGAAGTCCATCTGGTCACGGATCGTGACGGAGGCGGGGGCGCGGTTCTGGGGTTCCGGTTCGAATTCACTCGATCGAGCACAGAGAATCGTTTCTCCGGTTGCCGAAGGAGCCGGGCCTCCGGCCTTGCGGGCGTCCGGCCCTGCCGGCCCGGCCCTGTCCGCCCTCCGCCCGACTCCGCTCCGCCCGGCCCGCCCGGCACCCCGGTCCGGGCGCGTGACATGCTCGGGGCCATGACCACCGTGCACGTACCGCCCGTCGCCGCCCTCCGCAACCCCATCGGCGCCCACGTCCCGGTGGCCGGTCGCGGGCTGGCCGGCACCGGCCTGGCGTACGCGGCCCGGGTCGGCGCGGAGACGGTGCAGGTGTTCGTGGCCAATCCGCGCGGCTGGGCCACTCCGGCGGGCAACCCGGCCCAGGACGAGGAGTTCCGCACCGCCTGCGCCGAACAGGGCATCCCGGCCTGGGTGCACGCCCCGTACCTGATCAACTTCGGCTCGGACAACCCGGACACCCGCGAGCGCTCGGCCGACTCGCTGTGGCACTCGCTGCGCCGCGGCCACGCCATCGGCGCGCTCGGCGTCGTCCTGCACACCGGCTCGGCGGTCGGCTCCGCTCCCGGCGGCGGCTCGCGCCGGGCCGAGGCGATGGCGCAGGTCCGGACGGACGTCCGGCCGCTGCTGGACGAACTGGACGGGCTGGGGGACGACGCGCCCTGGCTGCTGCTGGAGCCGACGGCGGGCCAGGGCAGCTCGCTCTGCTCACGGCTGGAGGAGCTGGCCGACTACCTGGAGGCGCTGGACCATCACCCGAAGGTGGGAGTTTGCCTGGACACCTGCCATGCCTTCGCCGCCGGGCACGATCTGGAGGAGCCGGGCGGGGTGACGGCCGCGCTGGACGCGCTGGCCGCCGCGGCCGGTCCGGGCCGACTGCGACTCATCCACGCCAACGACTCCGAGGACGTCGTCGGCGCCCGCAAGGACCGGCACGCGAACATCGGTGCCGGGATGATCGGCGCCGAGCCGTTCCGCGAGCTGTTCGAGCACCCGGAGACGGCCGGGGTGCCCCTGGTGGTGGAGACCCCCGACCGCAAGCACGGCGGGGACGGCACCGGGCACGCGATGGACATCGCGGTGCTGAGGGAACTGCGGGACCGGGCCACCGTCCGCGGCCCCGGAACCCGTCCGGCGGACCGACGGGAGCCTGCCGCCGCGGCACGGCCGTGAGCGGGGAGACCGCAGGACGGCCGTGAGCCCGGCCGCCCCGGGACAGGCGTGAGCCCGGAGGCCGACGGGCGGCCTCCGGGCTCGGGGTTCGGAGGGGATCAGCAGCCGCAGTCGCTCTCGCCGTGCTCGGAGTAGTTGACCCAGCTGGCGTGCGGACCGAACAGGCCGACGCCCGCGGAGACGGACTCCAGGTTCTGCCCCTCCGACTGCGTCGGAGCGTAGCCCCCCGCCACGGCCGAGGTCGGGACCGCCACCACGGCACCGGCCACGGCGACGATCACGGCGAGCTTGCGGATCTTCCCACGAAGCGACATCTGATGTCCTTTGGTTCGTTTCTGGTCCTCAACCCGCGCCCCCGACCGGCCGGTTCGGCCGCCCGACGGGCTGGGCGGCGCCCCACCGGGGGCGCCGCGCCCACGTTTGCACACGAACGCGAGGCTTCGGGCGCACGCCGCAACCGGGCTGAGGCGTTCGGGTGAGGCAACTCCCCCGGCCGGACGAACCCGGGCACACCTCCGTGAATCCGGTCCGTCCGCGCTCGAACAGCCGGGCGGAGGAGTGCCGGACGAGTGCCCGTCGGGCCGCTCCGCGACCGCAAGTCTTGCGGTGACGGACCGGGCGAACTGAACAAATCCCGTCGATTTGGTGCAAGGTATCGGCTGGTCCGAGCATGAACGGTCGCTCCGTATCGCTCCACCGCGTGTGAGGAGCCGCAGGAGCAGTTCCACGAAAGGCGCACCACCCTCATGCAGACCAGTCCCGCCGCACCCCGGCAGGCGACCCGACCGAGCGGCCCGGAGACCCCGGGGCCGGTCGGCTCCCCGACGGACGGCCCAGGGCCGGCCGGCCCCGCTTCGGACGACCCGTCGCGGCAGACGACCGGCCGCCGCTTCGGGCTGGTGACCGCCACCGCCCTGGTGATGGGCAACATCATCGGCGGCGGCATCTTCATGATCCCCGCCGCCGTGGCCCCGTTCGGGACGGTCAGCCTGGCCGCCTTCGGGGTGCTCACCGTGGGCGCGATCGCGCTGGCACTGGTCTTCGGGCAGCTGGCCCGCCGCAACCCGCGCACCGGCGGGCCGTACGTCTACGCCCGCGAGGCCTTCGGGGACTTCGCCGGCTTCCTGTCCGCCTGGTCGTACTGGATCACCACCTGGGTCAGCAACGCCGCGCTCGCCGTGGCCGCCGTCGGGTACCTGGACGTAGTGCTGCCGCTCCACCACTCCATCCCGCTGGAGATCACCGCCGCGCTGGCCTTCCAGTGGCTGCCGGCACTGGCCAACCTGGCCGGCACCCGCTACGTCGGGGTGGTCCAACTCGTCTCCACCGTACTGAAGTTCATCCCGCTGCTGCTGGTCTCGGTGGGCGGCCTGTTCTTCTTCGACCCGAAGAACCTCGGGCCCTTCGACGCCACCGGCCACGGCTGGGCCGGCGGCATGACCGCCGCCGCGGCGATCCTGCTATTCAGCTACCTGGGCGTCGAGTCGGCCGCGATGAGCGCCGGCAAGGTCCGCGACCCCGAGCGCAACGTCGGTCGGGCCAGCGTGCTCGGCACCACCGGTGCGGCGGTGGTCTACCTGCTCGGCACCGTCGCGGTGTTCGGCACCGTGGCGCACCAGCAGCTCGTCCACTCCACCGCGCCGTTCTCGGACGCCGTGGACGCCATGTTCGGTGGCACCTGGGGCGGCACGGTGATCGCCGTCGCCGCACTGGTCTCGATGACCGGCGCCCTCAACGGCTGGACCCTGCTCTCCGCCCAGGCCCCGTACGCGGCGGCCAAGGACGGGCTGTTCCCGGCGGCCTTCGGCAAGGAGCGGCGCGGCGTGCCGACCTTCGGCGTGCTGGTCAGCGTGGCGCTGGCCTCGGCGCTGACCGTGCTCAACTTCGCCAGCGGCGCGAAGGGCGCCTTCGACATGCTGGTGCTGGTCACCACCTTCACCGCCACCGTGCCGTACCTGCTCTCCACCGCCGCCCAGCTGTACTGGCTGGTGCGCGGGGCCGGCGAGCGGGTCGACCGCGGGCGGCTGGTGCGCGACGCCGTCCTCGGCCTGGGCTCCTTCGCCTTCTCGCTCTGGCTACTCGCCGGGGCCGGCTACGCCGCCGTGTACCAGGGCGTCCTCTTCCTGTTCGCGGGGATCCTGGTCTACGTCTGGATGGCGGGCCGCCGCCGCGCCTGAGCCCCGGCGAGCCGACGGTTGGCCGCCGGTGGGCCCCGGTGAGCCGACGGTTGGCCGCCGGTGGGCCCCCGGCGACGGCCGGAAACCGGACACATCCCCCTGAACCCCCGTGACGTACGCCGGACTTGTCCGGTGCACGTCCGATGTGCACGAGGATTTCACTTCCCGGATCTACCCGCGTAGGTACCCGGATCGCCACACTGGCGCACGCAATTCAGCAGTTCATCCGATCTGATGATGGAGCGTCCGCCATGGCCCCCGCCGCACCCGCGCGCCGATTCCTGTCCTGGATACCGGCTGCCGCCGCCCTCGCCGCCGTGACCGTGGTCACGGCCGGCACCCCCGCCCAGGCCGCCCTGCCGACCCCGATCTCCGCGGCCACCGCCCGCAGTTACCTCGCCGCGATGCCCGCCACCGCGGAGACCCACGGGGACACCTACGACCGCACGCTGTTCCCGACCTGGATCACCATCAGCGGCACCTGCGACACCCGCGAGTGGGTCGTCAAGCGGGACGGCAGCAACGTCGCCACCGACACCTCCTGCAAGGCCACCAGCGGCAACTGGTCCTCGCCGTACGACGGCGCGACCACCACCAACGCCTCCTCCTTCGACGTCGACCACCTGGTGCCGCTCTCCGAGGCCTGGGCCTCCGGCGCCTGGGCGTGGACGACCGCGCAGCGCCAGGCCTTCGCCAACGACGTCACCCGCCCCCAGCTGCTGCTGGTCTCCGCGAGCAGCAACCGCTCCAAGGGCGACCGCGACCCGGCCGAGTGGCTCCCCCAGGCCTCCTACCGCTGCACCTACGCCCGCGCCTGGGTGCAGGTGAAGCAGTACTACGGCCTGAGCGTGGACAGCACCGAGAAGACCGCGCTCACCGGCATCCTCGACAACTGCTGACCGAACGCCCCCGCGGCCCGGCGCCCACCCCGCGCCGGGCCGCACCGCCGGGCCCGGCGGACGCCGGGCACGGCCGCAGCGCCGGACCGGTCAGTCGGCCGAGTCCGCCGGGAAGGCGACCGGGTAGGCCTCGGCGAAGTCGGCCGAGCGGGCCACCTCGCGCCACCTGGTGTCCTCCGCCAGGAGCCGCCGGTCCATGGCGATCGAGCCCTCGGCGGCGTTGACCCCGAGCGGCAGGTGGTGGGGGATGTCGCGCCGCTTGGCCACCCGGACCAGGATCTCGGCGGCGCGGACCGGATCGCCCGCGGCGCCGGCGCCGCCCTGCCGCATCAGCCGGTTCATGGCACCGACCGTCTCCTCATAGGCCTCCGGGACCTCGTGGACGACCATCGAGGAACCGGCCCAGTCGGTGCGGAAGCCGCTGGGTTCGACCACCAGCACCCGCACGCCGAACGGCGCGGCCTCGGTGCGCAGCACCCGGCTGAACCCGTCGATGGCGAACTTCGCCGCCTGGTAGGAGGCGATGCCCGCGGAGCCGCCGACCCGCCCGCCCATCGAGGAGAACTGCACGACCAGTCCGCCCTTCTGCTCGCGCAGCAGCGGCAGCGCGGCCTTGGTGACGTGGTAGACGCCCCAGAAGTTGGTCTCGAACTGGGCGCGGAAGTCGGCGTCGTCGGTGGTCTCGATCGGCGAGACGTTGGCGTAGCCGGCGTTGTTCACCAGCACGTCGATCCGGCCGAAGGCGGCGTGCGCCTCGGCGAGGGCGGCCCGGGCGGCCGCCGGGTCGGTGACGTCCAGCGCGATCGGGCGGATCCGGTCGCCGAACTCCTCGGCGAGGTCGGCGAGTTGCTCGGGCCGACGGGCGGTCGCGGCCACTCGGTCGCCGGCTTCGAGTGCGGCCCGGACGAGGGCGCGGCCGAAGCCGCGCGAGCTGCCGGTGATGAACCAGGTCTGTTCCCTGCTCTGCTCCGTGTTCTGCTCCATGCCGCTAGTAAAACACCGTTGCGTTATTAGCGCAACGGTGTTGCGGTATTACGGCAACAGTGTCGCCCTACCATGGGCAGGTGGATGAAGCATCGGAGTTCCAGCGCGCGCGCTCGCCCGAGGCCAAGCGCCGGCGCGAGGCCGCGATCCTGGCGGCGGCCCGCTCGCTCGGCGGTGAGCGCGGCATCAGGGACGTCACCCTGACCGACATCGCCGCCGCGGTGGGGATGCACAAGTCGGCGCTGCTGCGGTACTTCGAGACCCGCGAGGAGATCTTCCTGCGGCTCACCGCCGAGGGCTGGGCGGAGTGGTCGGAGGCGCTGACCGCACGACTGCGGGAGACGGTGGAGCCGGGCCCGGCCGCCGTGGCGCGGGCGTTCGCCGCCACGCTAGCGGCCCGCGGGATGTTCTGCGACCTGCTCGCCCACGCCCCGCTCAACTTCGAACGCAACGTCTCGCTCGACGCGGTACGCGAGTTCAAGCTCGCCACGCTCGCCGCCCGCGAACCCATCGGCGCGGCCGTCCGCGCACAACTGCCCACGCTGGACGACCAGGACGTCGTCGACCTGATCGCCACCGCCGTCTCCCTGGCCGGGGCCATGTGGCAGATCGCGAACCCCGGCGCCGAGGTCGCCGCCCTCTACCGCAGCGACCCCCGGCTGGCCCACGCCGTCATCGAGGTCGAACCCCGGCTCGCCCGCGTCCTGACCGCCACCGTCACCGGGCTGGCCGCCGCACGAAGCGGGCCGCAGACCTGACCCGACCGCCTCTCCGACATCCGTTCCGGTGCACTCCAATGGATCATCTGGCGCGCCGCACAAGGGATTTGACCCTACGGTGCGGTTCCAGGGGGTCATCCGAGCGGAAGGCTGTTTCTGGCATGGCTGGCAAATTCGAGCTGTACGTGGACGAGGGCGGCATGCACCGGTTCCGGCTCAAGTCGAGCAACGGGGCGATCGTGGTGACCGGCGACCCGCAGGAGAGCAAGGACGACTGCCTGAAGAGCATCGAGTCGATCCGCAAGCTCGCGCCGTACGCGGAGCTCAAGGAGACCGCCGGGACGGCGTGACCGGACGCGCTCCGGGGCGCGGGTCGGCGGTGCAAATCGCCGACCCGCGTTCGCCTGTACGACAGATCCCTTTGGCCGGGTGCACGCCGGGCGCGGACAGAACACCGGCATGCGCGTCGTCATCGTCACCGAATCCTTCCCGCCCGAGGTCAACGGAGTCGCCCACAGCGTGCTGCGGACGGCCGAGCACCTGGTCCGCCGGGGCCACCGGCCCCTCGTCGTCACCCCCGCACCGGCGCGGGGCGCCGCATGCCCGCCGGAGAGCTTCGGCAGCGCCACGGCGGACGGGGTTCCCGTGGTGCGCATCCCGTCGGTGCCGCTGCCCGGGTACCCGCAGGTGCGGATCGCCCTGCCCAGCCGGCAGCTGGCGGCCGCGATCGCCGGACACCGGCCGGACATCGTCCACCTGGCCAGCCCGTTCGTGCTCGGCGCGCGCGGGATGCAGGTCGCGGCGCGGCTCGGAGTGCCCGCCGTGGCCGTCTACCAGACCGACCTGGCCGGGTACGCCCACGCCTACCGGGCCGGTCGGGGGCTCGGCGAGGCCGCCGCCTGGCGGCGGATCCGGGCCGTGCACCGCGCGGCCGCCCGCACCCTGGCACCCTCCACCCCCGCCGCCCAGGACCTCACCGCACACGGGGTGCCCCGGGTCCAGCTGTGGCCGCGCGGGGTGGACTCGGCGCGGTTCCACCCCCGGCACCGGGACGAGGCGCTGCACCGGGCGCTCGCCCCGGGCGGGGAGGTGCTGGTCGGGTACGTCGGACGGCTGGCGCCGGAGAAGCGGGTCGACCTGCTGGCGGCGGCCTCGGCGCTGCCCGGGGTCCGGGTGGTGGTCGTCGGGGACGGCCCCTCGACACCCGGGCTGAAGTCCTCGATGCCGGGCGCGGTGTTCCTCGGCCGCCGCACCGGTGACGAACTGGCCCGCTGCTTCGCCACCTTGGACGTCTTCGTGCACACCGGTCCGCTGGAGACCTTCTGTCAGACCATCCAGGAGGCGATGGCCAGCGGCGTACCGGTGATCGGCCCGGCAGCGGGCGGACCGCTGGACCTCGTCGCCCACCACCGCACCGGCCTGCTGGTGCCGCCCCGGGACGGCGCGGCGGTGGCCCGCGCGGTGGCCGAACTCGCCGCCGACCCGGCGCGCCGGGCCGCGTACGGGCAGGCCGGACGCGCCGAGGTCACCGGACGCACCTGGGAGGCCGTCGGGGACCTGCTGCTGCGGCACTACGCCGAGGTGCTGGCCGAGCACCGCGGGCTGCCGCTGCCGTCCACCGCTCCCGCGCCGGTCGCACCGGCGGCGCCCGTCCTGCCGGAGGAGCTGCCGGCATGACCCGCGTTCCCGACGGCGGCGCGGCGCCGACCGGCCCGGCGCTGACGACCATCAGTGTGCCGACGACCGGCAACGTGCCCGGAACCGGCCCCGCGCCGAGGCCCGGCGAGGCTCTGACGATCGTCCGGCTCGCCAACTTCGTCACCCCGGTCTCCGGCGGCCTGCGCACCGCGCTGCGCCACCTCGGCGCCGGGTACCGGGCGGCCGGACACCGGCCGGTGCTGATCGTCCCCGGGGAGCGGCGCTCCGAGGAGGAGACCGAGCAGGGGGTGGTGGTCACCCTGCCCGGCCCGGTGCTGCCGGCCAGCGGCGGCTACCGGCTGCTCACCGACCGGCAGGCGGTGGCCGCCGAGCTGACCAGGTTCTCGCCCGACCGGCTGGAGGTGTCCGACCGCACCACCCTGCGCTGGACCGGCGCCTGGGCGCGGCGGCACGGGGTGCGCTCGGTGATGGTCTCGCACGAGAGCGCCGCCGGGGTGCTGCGCGCCTGGGGCCTGCCCGGTCCGCTGGCGGGCGCCGCGGCCGACCGGCTCAACGCGGCGACGGCCCGCGCCTACGACGCGGTGCTCTGCACCACCGACTGGGCGGCCGCGGAGTTCCGGCGGATCGGCGTCCCGAACCTGGTCCGGGCCCCGCTGGGGGTGGACCTGGACGCGATGCGACCGCTGCCGCCGGCCGCACGCGCGGCCGAGCGGGCCCGGTACGCCGCTCCGGACGAGACGCTGCTGGTGCTCTGCTCGCGGCTCTCGGCGGAGAAGCGGCCCGAGCGGGCGATCGAGGCGCTGGCCGACCTGCGGGCGCGGCGGCAACCCGCGGTGCTGGTGGTCGCCGGGACCGGCCCGCTGCGCGAACGGCTGGCCGCCCGGGCCGCCCGGCTGCGGCTGCCGGTGCGCTTCCTCGGGCACCTGGGCGGGCGCGAGGAGCTGGCCGGGCTGCTGGGCTGCGCGGACGTGGTGCTCGCGCCCGGGCCGGTGGAGACCTTCGGCCTGGCCGCGATGGAGGCGCTGGCCTGCGGGACCCCGGTGGTGGCCAGCCGCTCCTCCGCGCTGCCCGGCCTGGTCGGGCTCGCCGGGGTGGCGGCCGTCGACACGGGAAGCGGATTCGCCTCCGCCGTACGGCAGTTGCTGGGACGGCCGGAGGACCTTCGGCGGGCGGCCGCCCGGGCGCAGGCCGAGCGGTACGGCTGGCCGGCGGCGGTGGCCGGGTTCCTGGCGGCGCACGGCGTGCGCCACGACGAGGCGGTGGACGGGGGTCGGGATGAGCATGCTGGAAGCCGGGCGTGACCGGGCGGCACGGGAGCGCCCCGCGGCGGGCGAGCTGCTGCGCTTCGTCGCACTCGGGGACTCGCTGACGGAGGGGATCGGGGACCAGGTCGGCGAGGGCTGGCGCGGCTGGGCCACCGTCCTGGCCCACGCGCTGGCGCCCGAGGGGCGGGACGTCGAGTTCACCAACCTGGCGTACAGCGGGGCGCTCACCACAGAACTGACGACACGTCAGCTTCCGGAGGCACTGGCGCGGCGGCCACAGCTCGCGGCCGTGGTCGCCGGCGGCAACGACACCCTGCGCGCGGGCTTCGACATCCGGCGCGCCACCCTGGAGCTGGACGCCACGATGGGCGAACTGTCCGCCCACGGCGCCAGGCTACTGACCGCCTGCCTGCCCGACCCGGGCAGCCTGCTCCGGCTCCCGGCGCCGCTCGCCCGCCCGCTGGCACGCCGGATGCGGGCCGTCAACACCGTGGTGCACGCCCTCACCGAACGCCACCGGGCGGTGCACCTGCACATCGCCGAGCTGCCGTGGCTGACGGAGCGCCGGCTGCTCAGCGTGGACCGCCTGCACCCCAGCGCCGAGGGCCACCACCTGATCGCCCTGCGGTTCCACGACCTGCTCGCCGAGACCGGCCACCCCCTCGGCCCGCCCCCGGCCACCGCCCCCGCCGAACCCCCGCCGGGCCTGGCCGCCGACCTCTGGTGGATGGCCACCCGCGGCACCCGCTGGCTCGCCGCCCGCAGCACCGACCTGCTGCCGGGCCTGCTCGCCCTGGCCGCGACCGAGGGCGTCGCCCGGCTGCGCGGCGGCAGCCGGCGGCACGACGAGCAGATGGCCCTCGCCGCGGCCCAGGCCCTGGCCTCCCTGGGCTGAGGAGCCCGCCGACGCGGCGGGCGGGGGCGGCGCCGCCGGGCGAGGAGGCGGCCGCGCGGTGATCGGGGCCGTCGCGTCCCGTTGGATCCCGCGCTGCGGAACATCGTTGACCTGGGCCGATTCCAGCAGAACGGGCGATCGGCCGCCCGCCCCGAAGCGAAGGACCGTCGCCACGATGACATCCGGGAGAAGCCCGTGAGTCCGCCGAGGGCGTCAGTGGGCAGCCCCGGGGATCGCCCGATCGGGGTGGTCGGGGGTGTGCTCGGGGGAACCATCGGGGTGGCCCGGGTTGTCGTGTCCGGGGAGAGTGCGGCGAAGGGAGTCGGGATGGAGAGCGCGGGCATGGCTGGGCGAGAGATTCTGGCGGCGGCGGGGGTGCTGTTCCCGGACGCGGACGGGCGGGTGCTCGTGGTGCGGCTGCCGTACGACCGGAAGGATCCGGTGGCGATCCCGGGCGGCGGGTGGGAGCCCGCGGACCGGTCGCCCCGGGAGACCGCGCTGCGGGAGATCCGGGAGGAGCTGGGCTTCACGCCCCGGCTGGGCCCGCTGGCCGGCGTGGACTGGGCGCTGCTGCGCAACGGCGACCGGCCGATCGTCGTGTACCTGTACTGGGCCGAGCCGCTGACGGCGGAGCAGGCGGCTGCGTTCCGGCTGGACACGGCGGAGGTCGGCGGCTGGACGTGGCTGACGACGGAGCAGGCCGGGCGGGCGCTGCCGCCCCGGCTGTCGCGCCGGGTGACGGCCTGCCTGCGGGCGCCGCGCGACGCCGGGCCGCTGGAGCTGGAGGACAGCCGGCCGGTCGGGCACACACTGCGGTGGCTGCCCGTCGACGGGCCCGCCCCCGAGTACGTCGGGCCGGCCGCGGCGCCCGGGCTGGCGCCGTCGACCGAGGACCCGCCGGAGCCGCCGATGGACCGGGAGACCTACTACGCCACCCGGCCGCGCATCCGGACGAAGGCGCGGACCCTGTTCACCGACGCGGCCGGCCGGGTGCTGCTGGTGCGGCTGCGGCCGTGGGACGGGCCGCGCGGGCGGGTCCCGCACTGGACGCTGCCGGGCGGCGGGGTCGAGGCGGGCCGGGAGATGCCCCGGGCGGCGGCCCGGCGGGAGATCCGCGAGGAACTCGGCTGGGAGGTCGAGCCGGGGTCGCTGCTGGCGCTGGACTGGCAGCCGGGTACGGCGGCCGACCCGACCGCGGACCCGGCGACCGGCCGGGACACGGCCGTCCTGGTGTACGTGTTCGACGGGGGCACGGTGACGGAGCGGATGCTCGACTCGATCGTGCTGCCGGAGGAGGAGCTGGTGGAGTGGCGGCTCTGCGACCCCGCCGAGGCGCGGGCGCTGCTGACCGGCCCCTCCTGGGACCGGACGGCCGCCGCACTGGCCGCCCGGGAGGGGGCGGGCGGCCCGGCCGAGCTGGTGCGCGGGCAGGCCGCCGGTCCGGACCTGCCCCGGGGGTGAGAACCCCGCCGGACGGGCCCCGGCGGGGCGTGGGCCACCGCCGGGGCCTCGTCGCCGCCCTGCCGCGCAGCAGGGCGGCGTGGCAGGGCGGCGGGGTAGGGCGTCGCGACAGGGCGGCGTCTCGGAGCGGCGCGTCAGACCTCCAGATCGGCCTCGATCCGGCCCAGTTGGTGGCGGGCCATCGCGAGGTTGGCGCGCGACTTGTCCAGCGCGAGGTAGAGGAACAGGCCCTTGCCGGTGCGGCCGGTGAGCGGGCGGATCAGGTGGTACTGGCTGCTCAGGGTGATCAGGATGTCCTCGATCCCGTCCTGGAGGCCGAGCATGTCCATGGTGCGCATCTTGGCGCGGACCACATCGGTGTTGCCGGCGGCGGCGACGTTCAGGTCCAGGCCGCCGGGGCCGTCGAGGGTGGCCAGCGCCATGCCGCTGTTGTAGTCCACCAGGGCCGCGCCGATGGCGCCCTCGATGCTGGTCATGGCCTGCTTGAGCGCGCCGGCTGCGTCGGTCATCTGGGTAACTCCCGTTCGGTGATGGGTGGTTCAGGGGATGGTGGTGCGGTGGCCGGCCAGGGTCAGCCCGCTTCGCGCGGGTCCTTGGGTACCAGGGCGTCGTTGAGCAGCCCCGCGATGCGCTGGGCGCTGCGGCGGGCCTCCAGGTGCAGCCGGCCGACGTTGACGTCGGGGTGCGCCAGCAGGGTCAGTACGCAGCTGCCGCCGGCCGCGTACGTGGCGACGTAGCCGTTCTCGCCGCGCACCAGCGACTCGCGGAACTCACCCTGACCGGTGGTGTCGGCGAGCCGCTGGGCCAGCGAGAGCGAGGCCGCCGTCATCGCGGCCAGTCCCGAGGGTTCGGTGCCGTGGGTGTCGTGCGCGACCAGCAGGCCGTCCACGCTGGCGACCAACCCGCCCGCTAAGTGCGGGACACGGTGTTTGACGGCACGCAGTTCGGCGAGCAACTCGGTCTCCAAGGCGATCAGTTGTCTCCTTCCGACACGCTGCTTGAGTGCCCGCCTCATGGCCGGAACGACGGGGTCGCGGGCGGGGAGTGGGTCAAAGTCGGGCCTCCAGAAGGTCTCGGATCCGGGTCAGCAGCGCGATGTCCGGGTCGGGGACGGCCAGCGGGTGGGCCGCTGCCGTGGTGGGCGGGCGTTCGGTGCTCGTGGGGGTGTCGGTCCCGGTGCGGGTCGCATCGGAAGCGGGGGCTGAAGCGGGCGCGGAGTCAGGGGCGGAGTCGGAGTCGGGGGCGGGAACGGCCGCGACCGGGGTGCCGGGGAGGCCGGCACCCCGGAGGCTGGCACCGGGGACCCGGCGGTGCAGCCCTCCGGCCGGCCCGCCCGCGACTGGCGGGGGGACTTCGGGCCGGCCGGGCGCGCCGGACGGGCCGGACGGGCCGGGCGGGCCGGGCGCGACAGGTGGCCGGGGCGCGAAGGACGGGCCGGGCGGCCCTGAGGCGCGCGAGGCGTCCAGCAGTCCGGCGGCGGCCAGCCGGCGGACGTCGGCCGTCACGCCGAAGCCGGAGCGGCCGAGCAGCCTGGCCAGGTCCGCCGGGGTCCGGCGACCGTCCGCGTGGTCCAGCAGCTCACGTCGCCGTCGGCCGGAGGGCCGGTGGGACGAGCGGCGGCCGCGCTCGGTCGGACGGACGGGCGCGGTGTCGAGCTGCGCCCACGGCCAGATCCCGTCGAGCAGTTGCCGTCGGCGTTCGACCTCGCGGCGGATCCGGGCCGGGTCGACCTCGGCGACCGGTCCGAGCCAGTGCCGGGCGTCGGCCTCGAACCGCCAGACCCCGCCGGCCGGATCGGCGAGGACGAAGAACGCGGCGTCGAACAGCGTGCCCAGGTGGCCGAGTTCGAGCTCTCCCCGGGTGAGCAGCCGTCGTTCGACCAGTGCCTCGCCGACCCGCGCTCCCGGGCCGTGGACCCGGAGCAGTTCCGCCCAGTCCTCGGGGGTGATCCGGCCGCAGCCGGTGAGCAGGTCGGCCAGGCCGGGCGCCCGCGAGGACTCGGCGGCGACCACCCGCCCGTCGACCAGGTGGAGGCTGCCGAGCGGCCCGTGCAGGGCGCCGGTGGCGCGGCGGTCGGCGAGCAGGGCGAGCGCCTCGCCCGGGGACCTCGGGGTGGCGGCCTCCGCCGGGGGCGGCGGCGCGGTGCCGGTCGCGGCGGTCATGTGCTCACCCCAGCACCAGCTCCTCGGCGAGCGCCTGGAGGCGGAAACGGGCGGCGGCGAGGTTGCCCTCCGCGCGGTCCAGCCAGAGGTGCAGGACGAGCCTGCTGTCGAAGACGGTGTCGATGAAGCGGATCAGGTGGTAGCTGCGGCCGGCGGTGACGATGATGTCCTCCAGCGGGGCCCGCCGGTCCTCCACCGCGGTGAAGGTCTGGCTCTCAACGGCCGCCCGCACCAGGTCGGTTGCCTCGGCGGCGGAGGTCTCGTGCTCTCCGCTCGGGCTGTCCCCGAGGCTGCCTAAGGCGAGCCCGCTGCTCCAGTCGACCAGGCTCGCGGCGCGGGCCCCTGGGATCGCCATTGCTCCGGAGAGGCATTCGTCGATACCGGGCACACCGGCTCCTTCGCGGGGTCTGGGCGGCCGGGCGCAGCGCGGCGCCGACCGGTTCACCACCAGCAGTGGCTAGTTCGACACGGAAGGCTACTGCCGGATTCCAGATGACGAACATTCCAATGGCATATTCACACCAATTGCGGCCAGTTCCAGCCAAGAACTGACGGCACATCAGGTTGAACGATGGGGCGACCCCACTGGTGGAACAGGGGAGTTGGAGCGTCGTTCATCGGCCACCTGGCACGGCACCTTGGCCGGTATCGAGCCCCAGGGGAGGGTTTCGCGCCCAAAAATGCGATAAGAGGACACGGCCGCGGAACGCGAACCGGGCCCGGTCAGCCCAGCAGCGCCCGGTAACCCTCGATGAGGGCGGTGAGACCGAGTCCGAAGGCCCGGTCGGCGCGCTCGCGCCCGGCGGGGACGGCGTCCAGGGCGTCGGCCAGCCGCGGGGTGGCGGCCCGGTCGACGGCGTCGACCATGACGTCCGGGGCGACCAGGTCCAGCGCCGAGCCCAGGATGAAGCTCTCCAGGGCGGTGATCAGTCCCATCACGTCCTGGGCGGCGAAGCCCGCGTCCTCCAGGGTGGCGACGGCCCGCTCGTACAGCTCGTGCATGAACGATTCGGCCAGCGGCGCGGTGGCGAGCAGCCGGATGATGCCGGGGTGCTCGGCGAAGGCGTCCCGGTAGGCGTGCGCCCAGGTGCGCAGCGCGGCGTCCCAGGGCTGGTCCCACATCGACTGCTCGCCGATCGTGCGCACCAGCTCGGCACGCATCAGGGCGACGATCTCGGCCCGGCCGGCGACGTGGTGGTAGAGCGCGGAGGGGCTGACCTTGAGCGCGCCGGCCAGCGCGGGGATGGTGAGGTCCCCCGCCTCGTCGACCAGCCGTAGCGCGGCGTCCACGATGCGCTGCCGGTCCAGCAGGGGTGTGCGCGGCCTGGGCATGCCCGGTTCCTCACCTTCGGGGTCGCCGAGCGGCCCGTCGGCACCGGCAGACCAAGATCGTCGTTATCCAAGCGTTACTGAACGGCTTTCAGTAAAACTCTTCCGCACCCGCCGGTGCCGCGCCTACGGTAACCGAACCCCATTCGGTTAGGCAGGCCGCGCACCCGTCGGCCCGCCCTGCCCCGGAGAGGACGCACACCCCGTATGCGTGCCGAAACGATCTTCACCGGCGGCCGGATCCACACCGGAGACCCCGCCCTCCCCCACACCCACGCCCTCGCCGTCGTCGCGGGGCGGATCGCCGCCCTCGGCGACGCCGCCCTCGCCCTGCGCGACGAAGACACCGAGACCGTCGACCTCGACGGCGGCGCCCTGCTGCCCTCCTTCGGCGACGGCCACGTCCACCCGCTGCTCGGCGGCATCGGCCTGCGCGGCGTGCCCGTCCGCGACTGCACCAGCCTGGAGCAGGTCGTGGCCGCCGTCCGCGACTGGGCGCGACACCACCCCGAGGCCGAGTGGATCACCGGCGACGCCGTCGACCCGTGGCTCGCCGAGGGCGGACTGTTCGACGCCCGGCTGCTCGACGCCGCCGTCCCGGACCGGCCCGTCCTGCTGCGCACCATGGACCACCACACCGGCTGGGCCAACAGCGAGGCGCTGCGCCGGGCCGGGTACGGGCCGGACACCCCCGAGCCGAGGGGCGGCGAGATCGTCCGCCGACCGGACGGCAGCCCGTTGGGCACCCTGCGCGAGTTCGGCGCGCTCAACCCCATCCTCGCGCTCGTCCCGCCGCCGCCGGTGGCCGAGCAGGTCGCCGCGCTGCGGGAGAGCACCGCCGCACTCGCGGCCGCCGGAATCACCTGGCTCCAGGACGCCTGGGTCGAGCCCGCGCAGGTGGACACCTGGCTGGCGGCCGTCGCCGAGGACGGCCTGCCGGTCCGGGCCGGGCTCGCCCTGCTGCTCGAACCGGACGGCTGGCGCGAGCGGCTCCCCCACCTGGCCGCCGACCGCGACCGGGTCGAGGCCACCGGACGCGGCCGGCTCACCGCGCGGGCGGTCAAGTTCTTCGCCGACGGCGTCATCGAGTCCGGGACGGCCGCACTGCTGGAGCCGTACAGCGACTGCCCGCACTCCCACGGCGTCGCCAACTGGACCGGCGCCGAGCTCGCGGAGGCCGTCACCGCCGTGGACGCACTGGGCTTCCAGCCGCACATCCACGCGATCGGCGACCGCGGCGTGCGAAACGCGCTGGACGCCGTCGAGGCCGCCGCCCGCCGCAACGGGCCGCGCGCCCGCCGACCGGTGATCGCCCACGTGCAGCTCGTCCACCCGGACGACCTGCCGCGCTTCGCCGAACTCGGCGTGATCGCCAACTTCGAGCCGCTCTGGGCCCAGACCGACCCGCTGATGACCGAGCTCACCCTGCCCCGGATCGGCCCGGAGCGCGGCTCCCGGCAGTACCGGATCGCCGCCCTGCTGCGCGGCGGCGCCCGGGTCTCCTTCGGCAGCGACTGGCCGGTCACCCGCTACGAGCCGCTGGCCGGGCTGGCCACCGCCATCACCCGGCAGACCCCGGACGGCCTGCCGGACGGCGGCTGGCTGCCCGAGGAGCGGATCGGGCTCACCGAGGCGCTGGCGGCGTACTCGGCGGGCGTGGCGCACCAGGCCTTCGAGGAGACCGAGTGGGGTGTGCTGCGGCCGGGCATGCGGGCCGACCTGGTGCACCTGGCCACCGACCCCTACGCGGTGCCGGTCGGCGAGCTGGCCTCGATCGCGGTGGCCGGCACCTGGCTCGGCGGGCGGCGCACCCACGGCGGGCCGCCCGGTGGCGGCGACCGCCCGACCCGCTGAGGCGCCCAGGCCGCCGCCCTTCCGTGACGGGCTTCCCTGACGGCTTCCCGACGCTCCCTCCGGCCGGACGTCGCGGTCCCGACGCTCCGGCCGTTCCCCACGACGGCCGTGTCTCGTTCCCCGGTCGGCGGCCCCCGCGTGTCCGCCGCCGACCGCCCCGCCCCCCGTTCGTACGACCTCAGGAGAGCTCCCCCATGAACCCGCCCTCCGACGCGGCCCCCACCGCCGCACTCCGTCCCCCCGGCTCCGCCGGCGCCAAGACCAACGCCAACGCCTCCGACTCCCCCGGCGGCCTGGAACGCGGGGTGCTCGGCACCGGCGACATCGTCTTCTTCGTCGTGGCCGCCGCCGCGCCGCTGACGGTGATGGCCGGCGTGGCGCCGTTCGCGATCTCCTTCGGCGGCATCGGCACGCCGGTCGCCTACCTGGCCACCGGCGTGGTGCTGGCGCTCTTCGCGGTCGGGTTCACCGCCATGACCACGCACATCCGCAACGCCGGCGCCTTCTACGCCTACGTCACCCGCGGCCTCGGCCGGGCGGCCGGGCTGGGCGCGGCGCTGCTCGCGGTGCTCTCGTACAACGCCATCCAGATCGGGATGTTCGGCGCCTTCGGGTTCTTCGCCCGCACCACCGCCGCCGACCTGCTCGGGCTGGACCTGCCCTGGCCGGTCTGGGCGCTGTTCGGGGTCGCGGTGGTCTGGTTCCTCGGCTACCGGTCGATAGACCTCGGGGCCAAGGTGCTCGGGGCGCTGCTGATCGCCGAGACCGGCATCCTGCTGGCGCTCGCGGTGGCGGTGCTGGTCAAGGGCGGGGCGCACGGGCTGAGCCTGTCCTCGTTCGCCCCGGAGCACGTGTTCTCCGGCGGGATGGGCGGCGTGCTCGGGCTCTCCTTCGCCGCGTTCATCGGCTTCGAGGCCACCGCGATCTACCGTGAGGAGGCCCGGCAGCCGCACCGGACCGTGCCCCGCGCGACCTATGCCGCGATCGCCTTCCTCGGCCTCTTCTACACCTTCGTCACCTGGATGATCGTGCAGGCCTTCGGTGACACCGAGGCCGTCGCCACCGCCACCGCCGACCCGGCCGGGATGTTCTTCACCGCGATGACCGACTACGTCGGCGGCTGGGCGACGGAGGTGCAGCGGGTGCTGATCGTCACCAGTCTGCTCGCGGCGCTGCTCGCCTTCCACAACACCATCACCCGCTACGGCTACGCGCTGGCCAACGAGCAGGCCGCCCCGGCCGCCCTCGGCCGGGTCCACCCGCGCCACGGCTCGCCGTGGATCGGCGGCATCGCGCAGTCGGTGCTGGCGGCGGTGGCCGTCGGGGTGGCGGCGCTGATCGGGGCGGACCCGTACAACCAGTTCTTCCTCTGGGTGAACTCCCCCGGGGTGGTGGGCATCCTGGTGCTCCAGGCGCTGGCCGGCCTCGCCGTGTTCGCCTTCTTCCGCCGCGACCGGGCGGCCGCCGCGAGCGCCGGGGCGTTCCGTACGGTCGTGGCGCCGCTCGCCGCCACCGTGCTGCTGTGCGGGGCCACGGCGCTGGTGGTGTGGCGGCTCGACCTCTTCACCGGCGCCGGCCCGGAGGTCAACTGGCCGCTGGTCGCGATCGTGCCGGTGGTGTTCCTGACCGGCGTCGGGATCGCTCTGCGGCTGCGGGCCCGGAGGCCGGAGGTCTACGCACGGCTCGGGACGACCGAGGTCGACGCGGGCTGAGCGGCGGACCGCGCGGGAGCCGGGTGCCGACCCGGCTCCGCGCCGACCTGATCTGCCCCCGCCTGCCCTGCCCTGCCCCCGTTCCGCCCAGCCGCATCCCTGTCCTGGCCCTGCCCTGCCCTGCCCGGTCAGCCCTGGCCGGTCAGACCTGGCCGACGGCCTCGGCGAGGAGCCGGTAGGAGTCGAGCAGCGCGGCGCGGTCGTAGGTGCTGGTGGTGACCAGGAACTCGTCCGCCCCGCTGCGCTCCACCAGCGCCGCCAGCTCGGCGACGGCCTGCTCCGGGGTGCCCGCGATGTGGCCCTTGAGCGACTGCTCGAACGCGGCCCGTTCCCGGGGCGTCATCTCCCGGGCCCGGACGTCGGCGGCCGGGCTCAGCGGCGGGAACTCGCCGTGGGTGCGGGAGTACGCGCCGGACCAGGCCTCCGGGACGAGCAGCTCACGCGCCCGCTCGGCCGTGTCGGCGACCGCCACCGTGCCCGAGACCACGACGTACGGCTCGGCGGCCTGCGCGGAGGGACGGAACCGGGTGCGGTAGCGGTCGATCGCCTCGAGCATCCGGTCCACTCCGCGTGGAGCGGCGATCACCAGCGGCAGGCCCGCGTCGGCGGCCAGGTCGGCGCCCGCACCGGTGGCCAGGACGAAGGCCGGGACGTGCAGGCCTTCGGCCGGCCGGGCGTGGACCCCGCGGTTCGCCTCCTGCGAGCCGTCGAAGTAGCCGAGCAGTTCGGCCAGCTGGGCACCGAACGCGTCCGCGGCGTCCTTCTCCCGCCCGAGCGCCCGCCGGACACCGTCGGTGAAGCCCACCGAGCGCCCGAGCCCCATGTCGATCCGCCCCGGGAACAGCGCGGCCAGCACCCCGAACTGCTCGGCCACCACCAGCGGCTGATGGTTGGGCAGCATCACCCCGCCGGTACCGACCCTGATGCGCGTGGTGGCCGCCGCCACCGCCGCGGCGAGCACCGTGGGAGCCGACCCGGCCACTCCCGGCACGCCGTGGTGCTCGGACACCCAGAACCGGTGGTAGCCGAGCCGCTCCACCTCGCGGGCGAAGGCCACCGTGCCCCGCAGTGCCTGGGCCGGCTCCTCCCCCTGTCGGGTGCGGGAGCGGTCGAGCACGGAGAGCCTGGTCGTGGGCGCGGCACTGGTCACGTCGGGGGACAACGCCTGTCCCCCGCACGGGCATTCCCCGGGCGGCCGGACCGAGGCCGAGGGCCTGCCGATCAGTCGCCCGCTCCGGGTATTCGGACCGGACGGGTACCCAGGGCCTCGGCCTCCCCCCTCTCCGCGGCCCGGACCGCGCCTCCTACCGTGGCCCTGACCTTGGCCGGGGCCACGGCTCCGGCGTCGGCCTTGCGGCGGCCCGCGGACGCGGGTGCCGCCACCTGGCGTGAGGACGTCGGTTCGGACGCCGCGGCGGCGCCGGTGGGCGAACGCACGGGTACCTCCTTCGAGTCGGGGTCACGAGGACGGCCCCAGGCTCTCCCGTCGCTGCCGAATCCGTCATCTGACGGTGGACGTAACCTCGTCTACTCCCGGGCGAGTACACCGCCCCCCGGGAACCGCCGGAAGGCTGCTCCCGGGAGCAGTGCCGACGACACCGCCCCCCGGGCCCGGCTCCGGCAGCGCCTCCCCCGGGAGCAGCACCACCCTCAGTCGGTCACCGCGAACCCCTGCGCCGCGCCCAGCCGGTGCAGCGAGGCCTGGCCGGGAATCCCGTCCGCGGCCCCCGCCTCGTACCCGCAGCGCCGCTGCCAGGCCGCGTACGCGGAGACCGTCCGGCTGCCGAACGAGCCGTCCACCCAGCGCTGGTCGAGCAGTCCCTCGTCCACGAGCGCCTGCTCCACGATGGCCGCCTCGGCCGGGTACGTCAGGTGCCCCTGCTCGGCCCCCGGGTCGGTCCGGGCGGCCTCGACCACGTGGGCCACCGAGACCGTCCGCTGCCCGGGCAGGTAGCCGAGCAGCCGGCGCAGCGATCCCTCGCCCGGGACGCCGTCCGCCGCCTGCCCGGAGTAGCCCAGACTCCCCTGGTAGTCCGCGTAGTTCGCGGTGTCCGCGTCGGTCCAGTTCGGGCCGGGGCCGGAGCGGTAGTGGTCGCCGAAGCCGTGCGAGACCAGCGCCCGCCCGACCGCCGTCACCTGGTAGCCCTGGGCCCCGTAGCCGTACGGCAGGCCGTTGATGCTGACCTGGTAGCGGGCGGGCGCGGCCGGGGGCACCGGGTGCTGCTGCGAGGGCGGGGTGCCCGGGGAACCGGGCCCGGCCGTGAAGTCGGGCCAGGATCCGGGGTCGGTGTGGTCGTTGTACGGGACGTGGGCGTGGGCGTACCAGCCGCCGAAGGCCTCCCAGGCCCGCTCGTCGCGGTGGCCGGAGAAGTCGGCGGGCCGGCCCATCGGCCAGATGTCGGGCACGCCCCAGGAGGAGATCCAGGCATGGATCCGGTCCCAGCCCGCGCACGGGGTGTCGACCAGTCGCGGGTAGACGCCGCCCTGGTAGCGGCAGTAGGGGAAGAAGACCGCCTCGATCTGGATCACCACCCGCCCGGCCCGGTTGGTGCGGGTCGGGCTCTCGGCGGGGCTGAGCAGGCTCTTCGAGCGGGAGTCGGCCGGGAACAGCTGCGCCGTACGGCCGCTGAACGGGTCCCAGACCAGGTGCGGCGCGCTGCCGGCGCCGCTGCCGGTGAAGTAGCCGACCAGGTCCTCGTAGGGGCACCAGTCCTGCGGCGCGGTGGCGGTCGCGTTGCGGTCCCAGGTGATGTGGGCGATGGCCTTCGGCGGGTACTGCTGATCGGTCGGCGCGTGGTCGCCGAGGTCGTGGATCTCGGCACCGGGCAGCCACGGTTCGGGCATTGCGGGCTCCTCCGAACGGCGTGAGGGCATCACTTCCGGTATCGGCAGGTACGGCTCGCGGATTGACCCCGGCGGCGCAAATGACCGGCGATGAACCCCCCTTGCCCGTCCGGCCGTTCGACTCTGCGGGGGCGGTTCGCCCCTGCGTGCGATTCCGGCGCCCGTGCGGGGGCGGCGGATCGCGCGGGAGGGGGCGCATTCCACCCCGCCGGGGCTTCGGCTGTCAATCGTTGACATCAAAAGTGGTCTAGTCCACGGTGGTCCGACGGACCGGCGCCGGCCCGCGCCCGGGACTTCCACGCGCTCCCAACTCGCCGTTGTGGAACCGAATCTGACGATCCGATGGAGAAACCCGCACCATGCAAAGAGTCTGCCTCGCCCTGCCCACCATGCGGTCCTGCCCCGACACCATCGCGGAACTCGCCGAGGAGGCGGCCTACGCCGTCGCCAACTTCGGGGTCGAGGTGCACCTGCTCATCCTCGACACCACCGACGGCGTCGCGCACGCGCGGAACGCGGGCGCCGTGGCCGCGCTGGAGCCCACCCCCGGCGTGGTCGTCCACCACCTCGGCGAGGCGCGGCAGCGGGACTTCCTGCGCCGGGTGTCCGAGCGCTCCGGCGCCGCCGACCCCGAACTGCTGCTCGACCTGATGCTCCCGCGGGCCGTCGCGTACGGCTCCTGCGTCAACCGGCTCTTCCTGGGCGCGGCCGCCCTGGGCTGCACCTCGGCGCACCTGCGCAACGACGACGCCGACTTCCAGGTCGTCGACGGCCGGAAGGTCTTCCCGATCCACCACGAGCTGCTCTCGATCGGCCGGCCGGCCGGCGAGGCGGTGGCCGGCGTGTCCCGCTCCGAGCTCGACCCGGCCGACGCGGACAAGCCGGTGATGCTGGTCAGCGGCTCCTTCATCGGCGAACTCAACGTGGACATCGGCGAGATCCACGAGCTGGACCCGGCCGTCTACCGCGACCTGGTGCGCCTGTGGACCCCGCCGGTGTGGTCGGAGGAGGAGCGGGACGCCATGGTGGACGTCTCCTTCAAGGGCGCCGGCTCCGAGCCGTTCGGTGCCGACGAATCCGTCCTCGGCGTGCCCGACATCTGGGACGTCTACATGTGCAACATCGCCCTGGACCACCGGGCCTACGAGGTGCTGCCGCTGCTGCCCTCGACCGAGACCATCGGCAGCGACTACGCCCTGCTGCACGCCCTGGTCCACTCCCGGCTGCCCGGCGTCGTCCACAACCGCCACATCGTCAACTACTACACGCCCGAGCGCCGCACCGGCGCCGGCTTCGTCTCCTACCAGCTGCGGTTCGTCAAGTTCCTGCTCTCGATGCTGTACCTGTACCCGGTCTACGGCGGGATGATCGACCTCGGCCCCGGGCTGCTGGACGAGCGCCACGGGCTGAAGGCCGAGCCGATCCTCGACCTGGCGCGGGGCAGCGTCCACTGGGACCGGGCCGGGAACGTGCACTGCCTGGACGTCCTGGACCGGTCCTACCGCAAGCTCGGCGGCAAGTACGCCGAACTCGCGGACGTGGTGGCCGGGCGGCGGGAGCAGCTCCTGGACGAGGCCCAGCGGGACGCCGAGCGGTGGGCGGTGCTGATCGAGGCCTGGGCGCCGATGGTGGCCGCCGCCCGCGCGGAAGGGCTCCGCACCGGTGCGGAGGGGCTCGACGCGGACGCCGACGGCACGGAGGCGCCGGCCCGGTGAGCGAGGACCTCCGGATCAGGCGGCTGGCCGACGGCGACTGGGACGCCGTCGTCGCGCTGGAGCACGCCGCCTACGCGGCCGACGGCCTGTCCGAGGGCCGGGAGGCGCTCCAGTCGCGTGCCCGCAGCTCGCCCGGCACCTGCTTCGTGCTGGAACAGCACGGCACGGTGCGCGGCTACCTGCTGAGCCTGCCGTACCCGCCGCTGCGCTGCCCGGACCTCAGCCGCCCGGAGGAGCAGGCCTTCCGTTCGACCAACCTGCACGTGCACGACCTGGTGATCGCCGAGGAACTGCGCGGCCGGGACGTGGCGCTGGGCTTCATCCGGCACTTCCGGGAGCAGGCGGACGAGCAGGGGTTCGAGCGGATCTCGATGGTCGCGGTGCGCGGGGCGGACATCCTGCTGCGGCTGCTCGGCTACCGGGCGCACCGGGAGGTGCCGGTGCCCGCCTGCTACGGGCGGCGGGCGGTGTACATGTCGATGCCGGTGCGCTGACCTGCGGGGCAAGCGGCCGAATGATCACCCTTTCGGCCTAGTTCGAACGGCGCAGATCACCCCATCGGGTGAAGCTGGTGGCGGGGGGGCCCCCCCCCCCCCCCCCCCCCGACCCCCCCCCCGGCCCCCCCCCCCCCCCCCCGCCGCCCAGTAGCGAGAGAATAATAAAAACAAAGAAAGCCCACCACACCTAGATTTT
>NZ_JBHXLL010000005.1:245160-277648 GCF_042721415.1 Kitasatospora sp. NPDC058444
TTTCATTGTCTTGGCGGGTGCGGTGCCCTGGGGGCCACGGGCCAAATTCACCCCCATTCCGCCTTTTTCCCACCGCCCCCCCGCCCCCCCCCGGGGGGGGGGGGGGGCGGCGCCCCCCCCCCCCCCCCCCCGGCAGTACCCGCCCCGTTCCGCCCGTACCCCGAGGAGCAGCGCATGAAGGCCGCCGTCGTCCGCGATTTCACCGCACCGCTGGTCGTCGAGGAGCATCCGGCACCCGAGCCGGCCGCGCACCAGGTCCGGGTCCGGATCGAGACCTCCGGCCTCTGCCACACCGACATCCACGCCGCCCACGGCGACTGGCCGGTCAAGCCCAGCCCGCCGTTCGTCCCCGGGCACGAGGGCGTCGGCATCGTCGAGGCGGCCGGCACCGCGGTCCGGCACGTCCGGGTGGGCGAGCGGGTCGCCATCCCCTGGCTCGCGGACGCCTGCGGGCACTGCGACCAGTGCGTCTCCGGCTGGGAGACCCTCTGCCTCCAGCAGCACAACAGCGGCTACTCGGTGGACGGCGCCTACGCCGAGTACGCGCTCGCGCACGGCGACTACGTCGTCCCCGTCCCCGACGGCATCGACCCGCTGGACGCCGCGCCGCTGTCCTGCGCGGGCGTCACCACCTACAAGGCGCTCAAGGTCTCGGAGGCCCGGCCCGGCACCCGGGTGCTGATCTCCGGCATCGGCGGGCTCGGCCACCTGGCCCTCCAGTACGCCCGGATCTTCGGCGCCGAGACCATCGCCGTCGACGTCACCGACGACAAGCTCGCCCTGGCCCGCGACCTCGGCGCCGACCACGTCCTCGACGCCCGCACCCAGGACGTCGCCGCCGAGGTCCAGGCCCTCGGCGGCGCCCACGCCGCGATCGCCCTCGCCGTCAGCAACGCCTCCTTCCAGGCCGCCTACGGCGCCCTGCGCCGCGGCGGCACCCTCGTCCTGGTCGCCCTCCCGGCCGGCGGGAAGCTCGAACTTCCGGTCTTCGAGACGGTGTTGAACGGCACCAGGGTGATCGGCTCGATCGTCGGCACCCGCGAGGACCTCGCCGAGGTCTTCCGGCTGCACGCCCTCGGCCGCACCCGGGTGATCCGCGAGACCCGCCGGCTCGAGGACGTGAACGCCTGCTTCGAGGAGGTCCTGGACGGGAAGGTCTCCGCCCGCCTGGTCTTCGACCTGCGCTGACCCCCGTCGTCACTCGCCCACGGCCCCGGGGCACGGGCCCGACCGGCGCCACCGGACCCGGTTCGTCCGGGTGGCGTTGCGGTTGCGTCTCCGTTCGGTTCGGCGTGGGTACGAAGTGGCCGGCGGTACGGGATCGTTGGGGGCGACCACTCGTGCGGCAAGGGGAGTTGCCATGGGGGACGGCCGGGAACCGGCACCGGAGACGGTGGCGGCCGCGCTGCTGGGCGACGGGCCGCACCGGGCGGTGGCCGACGTCGTGCGGGCGCGCCTGCGGATGGTGCCGGAGGGCGCCCGGGCGCTCGACGCGGCGGAGGCGAGCCCGGGGGACGCGCGGAAGCGGGAACTGCTGACCGCCGCCGTCGCGCACCTGCTGGCCTCGGACCAGGCGTTCGCGCGGTACCTGGCCACCACCGGGCTCGGGAGGCCCGCGGATCCGCCGACCGTCCAGTTGCGGAGCGAGCCCGGCACCGTACAGCTCAGGGTCGGCCCGCCGTCCGCACCTCCCCCGAAGGGCCCGACCACCGTCCAGCTGCGGACCGGCCCGGCGGCCGCCCGGGCACAGGCGGCGCTCGCCGCCCGGAGGAGCACCGCCGGGATCGTGGCGGCCCTCGTCCTGGTGC
The DNA here is from genome assembly GCF_042721415.1 of Kitasatospora sp. NPDC058444. NCBI lineage: Bacteria > Bacillati > Actinomycetota > Actinomycetes > Kitasatosporales > Streptomycetaceae > Kitasatospora > Kitasatospora sp. NPDC058444. The sequence goes on from NZ_JBHXLL010000005.1 coordinate 246,969, forward strand.
TGATCGCCGCGCTGGTCGCGCTCGGCGTCCACCTGGGCTCGCGCCCGCTGCTGAAGCCGGGCGGGCCCGGTCTGGCGCACGCCGCGCGGCCGCTGGGCGACCCGGTGCTGGTGCGGGGCGTGCTGCCCGACGAGGGGGCGATGCCGCGCGGGTGGCAGGTGCAGCGGGCGCCGCAGTCGGGGACGGGGGTGACCGGCCCGCTGCCGTGCCTGCTGCCGGACTCCTGCGATCAGCAACTCGCCTACGCCACCGTGACGTTCGGCGCCACCTCGGTGCAGACCGTGGAGTTCGACGTGGTCGCCTTCGCCTCTCCCGAGGCCGCCGCCAAGGCCTTCGACAGCGCGCTCGACCGCACCGCCGGCGAGGAGTCGACGACGGTGGCGATCCCGCGGATCGGCGACCAGAGCGCCACCCGGACCCACGGCTCCTCCTCGGCGGTGGCGCTGGTCCGGGTCGGCGGCGTGCTGCTCCTGGTGCGCGACGACGGGCCGGGCGCCGCCCTCACCGCGCCCGGGCTGACCGTCTTCGCCCGGCTGCTCGCCGACCGCGCCGGCCAGGCCCAGGACGGCCGCACTCCCGACGCCTCCGCCCGGGGGACGACGGGCTGACGGCCAGGGCCTGTCGAGGCGAGCCGGGACGACGGGACGACCGTACCGGCCCACTGCTCGAACAAGAGGCGGACCGCCCGGCAGACCGGACGGCCAGGGCGAGCGTGCCCGCGCCCACCAGCACCGCGGGCAGCGGCCACGACCACGGGCCAGCAGGGCCACACCGGCCGCCCCCGGCGCCCGTGGCCGTGCAGGCAGCCGGGCCGGCCGTCGCCCGAATGCGTGTATCGCTCTCTTGACTGGCGTCACCGAGGCGCCATACTGGCCTCACTCCCCGCTCGCACAACGAGGTGCCCGCCCATGGAGCTCTCACCGTCAGCGCACGTGGACACGTTCTGCCGAGACCACCTCCCGCCCTTCGAGCAGTGGCCGGAACTCCTCTTCGAACTCCCGGAGTTGGCCTATCCCGACCGTCTGAACTGCGCCGCCGCCCTGCTCGACGACACCATCGAGCGCCTCGGCCCGGACCGCCCCTGCCTGTTCACCCCCACCGGACGCTGGTCCTACGGCGAACTGCGCGACCACGCCGACCGCGTCGCCCGCCTGCTGACCGAGGACCTCGGCCTCGCCACCGGCAACCGGGTCCTGCTGCGCGGCCCCAACACCCCCTGGCTGGCCGCCTGTTGGCTCGGCGTCCTGAAGGCCGGCGGGGTGGCCGTCACCACCATGCCGCTGCTGCGCGCCGCCGAGCTCACCGAAGTGCACGACATCGCCCGGCCCGCCGTCGCCCTCTGCGACCACCGCTTCCTGGACGAGCTGCACCGGGCCCGGACCCCCGGGCTACGCGTCCTCGGCTACGGCGGCCCCGGCCCCGAGGACCTCACCGCCCGCTGCGCCGCCAAGCCCGCCGGCTTCCCCGGCGTCCCGACCGCCGCCGACGACGTCGCCCTGATCGCCTTCACCTCCGGCACCACCGGCCGCCCCAAGGCCACCCTGCACTTCCACCGCGACGTGCTCGCCATCGCCGACACCTTCTCCCGCCACCTGCTCCGCCCCACCCCCGAGGACCTCTTCGCCGGAACCCCGCCGCTCGGCTTCACCTTCGGCCTCGGCGGCCTGCTGGTCTTCCCGCTGCGGGCGGGCGCCGCCGGCCTGCTGCTGGAGCAGGCCACCCCGGAGCAGCTCGCCGAGCAGGTGCGCCGGCACCGGGTGAGCGTGCTGTTCACCGCGCCGACCGCCTACCGGGCCATCCTGGCCGCCGGGCTGGCCGACCGGCTGGCCGGGGTGCGGCACTGCGTCTCGGCGGGCGAGCCGCTGCCCGCCACCGTCTGGCAGGCCTTCCACGAGGCCACCGGACAGCGGCTGATCGACGGCATCGGCGCCACCGAACTGCTGCACGTGTTCGTCTCGGCCGCCGGCCCGGACGTCCGCCCCGGCTCCACCGGCCGGCCCGTCCCGGGCTTCCGGGCCGCGGTCCTGGACGAGCGGGGCCGCCCGGTGCCGGACGGCGAACCCGGAATGCTCGCCGTCAAGGGCCCGACCGGCTGCCGCTACCTGGACGACGAGCGCCAGCTGGACTACGTCCGCGGCGGCTGGAACCTCACCGGCGACACCTACGTCCGGGACGGCGACGGCTACTTCTGGTTCAGGGCCCGCAACGACGACATGATCGTCTCGGCCGGCTACAACATCGCCGGGCCCGAGGTCGAGCAGGTGCTCGCCGCCCACCCCGACGTCGCCGACTGCGCGGTGGTCGGCGCGCCGGACGAGCGGCGCGGCACGGTGGTCAAGGCGTACGTGGTGCTGCGCCCGGGCGTACCGGCCGGGCCGGAGACGGCGCACGCGCTCCAGGAGCACGTCAAACGCACCATCGCACCGTACAAGTACCCGCGGGCGGTCGAGTTCGTGCCCGAGCTGCCGCGCACCGCGACCGGCAAGCTGCACCGCGCCGAGCTGCGCCGCCGGGCCGCGGCGGCCCCGGCCAGCGTCACCGTCGAGCGCCGGGTGGAGTGGGCCGACACCGACGCCTCCGGGCACTACCACTTCTCCGCCGTGCTGCGCTGGGCCGAGGCGGCGGAGGCGGCCCTGCTGCGCCGCCTGGGACTGGACGAGCTGTTCGGGCGGATACCCCGGGTGCACTTCGAGGCCGACTACCGCGAGCGGCTCTGGTTCGGCGACGTGGTCCGCACCGAGCTGCGGGTGGTCCGGGTCGGCGGCTCCTCGCTGCACTACGCCTTCGAGGTGCACGGCCCGCACGGGCTGGCCGCGAACGGACGGATGTCGGTGGTGCACGCCGCACCCCGCGACGGGGGCGCCGTGCCGTGGCCCGCGCAGGTCCGCCGCACGCTGACGGAGTCCGGGCCGCAGCGACCGGAGGTGGTCGTGTGAGCACGGCCCTGGACCGCGCACGGATCGCGGTGATCGGCGGCGGCCCCGGCGGGCTCTACTTCGCCGCCCTGGCCAAGCAGCTGGCGCCCGACCGGGAGCTCACCGTCTTCGAACGGAACGCCCGGGACGACGAGTCCGGCTTCGGCGTGGTCTTCTCCGACGAGACCCTCGACGGCATCGCCCGGGCCGACCCGCGCGTCTTCGCCGCGATCAGCGCCGAGTTCGCCCGCTGGAGCGACATCGACGTCCGCTACGCGGGCGCGGTGCGCACCAGCGGCGGCCACGGCTTCGCCGCCCTGGACCGCAACCGGCTGCGCGCCATCCTGCAACAGCGCTGCGCCGAGCTGGCGGTGGACGTGCGCTACCGGACCCCCGCCCCGCCGGTGGACCCACTGGCCGCCGAGTACGACCTGGTGGTGGCCGCCGACGGCATCCGCTCCGGCACCCGGGCCGCCCACCCGGAGAGCTTCCGCCCCGACCTGGACGAGCGCCACTGCCGCTACATGTGGCTCGCCACGGACAAGGTGTTCGAGGCCTTCACCTTCATCGTCGAGCAGTTCGACTTCGGCGTCCTCCAGGTGCACACCTACCCGTACAGCGCCACCCGCTCGACCTTCATCGTCGAGGCGGCCGCGGACGCCTGGCGCCGCGCGGGCTTCGAGGCGCTCGCCGCACGGGAGCCGGCGCGCGGCGGGAGCGACCTGGCGAGCGTGCGGCGCTGCGCCGAGCTGCTCGCCGGGCACCTGGACGGCCACCGGCTGATCCCCAACGCCTCCCGCTGGATCCGCTTCACCACGGTGCGCAACGCCGGCTGGCACCACCGCAACGTCGTCCTGCTCGGCGACGCCGCGCACTCCGCGCACTTCTCGATCGGCTCGGGCACCAAACTCGCCCTGGAGGACGCCCTCGCCCTGGCCGCCGCACTGGGCGAACATCCCGACCTGGCGGAGGCCTTGGCCTGCTACGAGGCCGAGCGGCGCCCGGTGGTGGAGTCCACCCAGCGTGCCGCGCAGGCCAGTCTGGAGTGGTTCGAGACCATCGGGCGGCGCACCGGGCAGGATCCCGACCGGTTCGCCTTCAACCTGCTCACCCGCAGCCGTCGGGTCACCTACGGCAACCTGCGGGCCCGCGACCCCGCCTTCGTGGACGCCGTGGACACCGCCTTCGGCGGCTCGCCCGGGGTGCCGCCGATGTTCCGGCCGCTGAGGCTGAGCGCGCTGGAGCTGCGCAACCGCGTCGTGGTGCCGCCGCTCGCCACCTTCACCTCCCCCGACGCGCTGCCCAGCGGCTTCGACCGGGCCCAGTTGACCGGGCACGCGCTCGGCGGCGCGGGGCTGGTCATCGCCGGGATGACCGCGGTCGGCCCCGAGGGCCGGGCCACCGACCGCTGCCCGGGCCTGTGGAGCGACCACCAGGAAGCGGCCTGGCACCAACTCCTGGACGCGGTCAGGTCGGTGAGCGACACCCCGGTCGGCATCCAGCTGACCCACGCCGGCCGCCGGGGCGCGCGGGCCGTTCCCGGGCCGGACGGCACCGGGCACCCGCTCGCCGAAGGCTGGCCGCTGATCGCCCCCTCGCCCCTCCCCTGGGACGCCGGGAGTCCGGTGCCGCACGAGGCGAACGACATCCAACTGGCCGCCGTCACCGCGGACTTCGCGGCCGCCGCCGAGCGAGCCGCCCGGGCGGGCTTCGACGTGCTGGAGCTCCAGTTCGGCCACGGCCACCTGCTCTCCTCCTTCCTCTCCCCGCTCACCAACCGTCGCACCGACCGCTACGGCGGCCCGCTGGCCCACCGGCTGCGGCTGCCGCTGGAGGTGCTGACGGCGGTGCGGGCCGTCTGGCCGGCCGGCCGGCCGCTGCTGGTGCGGATCTCGGCGAGCGACTGGGCGCCCGGCGGCACCACCGAGGAGGAGGCGGTGGCGATCTGCCGCGCGCTCGCCGGCGCCGGGGCGGACGCGCTGGACGTCTCCACCGGCGAGGTGGTGGCGCACCAGCGGCCGCCGTACGGGCGCGGCTACCAGACGCCCTTCGCCGAGCTGGTCCGCACCGCCACCGGCCTGCCGACCATCGCGGTCGGCGCGATCTCCGGCTTCGACGACGCCGACTCCGTCCTGCTCGCCGGGCGGGCCGACCTGGTCGCGATCGGCCGCGCCCAGCTGTACGACCCGCTCTGGACACTGCACGCCGCCGCCGAGCGGGGCTACACCGGGCCGGGCGCCCCCTGGCCCGACCCCTGGAAGGCGGGCAGCCGCAAGCCGCCGGGCCCGAGCGCCGACCGGGTGGCCCCGCGCCTGCACCTGCTGCGCGAGCCGCCCGCGCCCGTCCACCGCCGCTGGTCACCGCCCCGTCCCTGCGACACCGCCGAGGAGTGACGAGGAACCATGCCGCACCTGCCCCGCTTCACCGCCGCCGCCGTCCAGGCCGCCCCGGTCTTCCTGGACCCGGCCGCCACCGTCGACAAGGCCGTCGCGCTGATCCACGAGGCGGCCGGGCACGGCGCCGAACTGGTGGTCCTGCCCGAGGTCTTCGTGCCCGGCTACCCGTACTGGAACTGGACGATGAACCCGGTGCAGGGCTCGCCCTGGTACGAGCGCCTGTTCCGCGCCGCCGTCGACGTCCCCGGCCCGTACGTCGACACCCTGCGGGCCGCCGCCCGGCAGGCCGGCGTGGTGCTGGTGATCGGGATCAACGAACGCGGCGGGCCCGGCCTCGGACCCCTGTACAACACCCTGCTGGTCATCGACGCGGACGGCGAACTCGTCAACGTGCACCGCAAGTTGATGCCGACCTGGGCCGAGAAGCTGACCTGGGGGCAAGGCGACGGCAGCACCCTCACGGTGCATCCCACCGCCGTCGGCCCGCTCGGCGCGCTGGCCTGCGGCGAGAACACCAACCCGCTGGCCCGCTTCACCCTGCTGGCCCAGGGCGAACTGGTCCACGCCGCCTGCTACATCGCGCTGCCGGTGGGCCCGGAGGACTACGACATGGCGGACTCGATCGCGCTGCGCACCGCCGCGCACTGCTTCGAGGGCAAGGTGTTCTCCGTCGTCTCCTGCTCCACCGTCTCGCCCGAGATGGTGGACCTGATCGCCGGCGACGACCCGCAGGTCCGCAAGCAACTCTCCCGCCCGCACAGCGCCCTGTCCGGGATCTTCGGCCCGGACGGCCGCCCCGTCACCGAACCGCTGGTGGACGAGGAGGGCATCGTCTACGCCGAGATCGACCTCGGCCGCTGCGTCCGGCCCAAGCAGATGCACGACATCGTCGGGCACTACAACCGCTTCGACGTCTTCCGACTGCACGTGGACAACCGCCCGCTGCGGGCGCTGACGTTCCCCGAGGAGCAGGCATGACCAGCCCCGAACGCGCCCCCGAGCGCCTCCCCGAGCACGACGACCACCACGACGACGGCCACCACGGCCACCAGGACCACGACGACGACCGGATCGGCCGGGCCCGGGTCACCGAGAGCCCCGAACTGCTCGCCTACTACAAGGAGTTGGCCGCTCACGAGGCCGGCGCCCTGTGGACGGTCGCGAACGAGATCGAGCCCTGGTACCCCCAGCCGAAGTCCGTCCCGGTGCTCTGGCGCTACGCCGACCTCCGCCCGCTGGTACGCAAGGCACTGCCGCTGGTGAAGGCCGACGACGCCGGACGCCGGGTGGTGATGCTGGTGAACCCCCGCCGTCGCGAACTGAGCGCCGCTGTCGGCCTGTTGTACACCGGCCTGCAGATCATGGGCCCCGGCGAGGCGATGACGGCGCACCGCCACCAGGCCTCCGCGCTGCGCTTCGTCCACGAGGGCACCGGCGCCTGGACCGTCGTGGACGGACAGAAGCTCAAGGTCGGCCCGCGCGACTTCGCGATCACCCCGAACAACACCTGGCACGAGCACGGCAACGAGGCCGACGACGCCCCGGTGATCTGGCAGGACGGCCTGGACATCCCGCTGGTCAACACCCTCGACGCCAACTTCTACGAAGTCCACCCGGAGCTGTACCAGCGGCCCGGGCCGGTCATCAACTCCTCGCTGCTCAGCCACGGCGGCAACCTGCTGCCGTACGGCGTCGAGAAGTGGACCCGCCCCTACTCGCCACTGCTCGGCTGGCCCTGGGAGCCCAGCTACCACGCCCTGTGCCGGCTCGCCCGCGCCACCGGGGGATCGCCCTACGACGGCGTGATCATGGAGTACACCAACCCGGTCACCGGCGGGCCGGTGATGCCGACCATGTCCGCCCACCTGCAGCTGCTGCGCCCGGGCCAGGCCACCCGCGCCCACCGGCACACCGGCTCGGTGGTGTACACCGCGGCCAAGGGGCGCGGCGCCTCGGTGATCGCCGGCCGGCGCTTCGAGTGGCAGCAGGGCGACATCTTCGTCGTCCCGTCCTGGGCCTGGCACGAGCACGTGAACCTCGACCAGGGCGAGGACGCCTGCCTGTTCTCCTTCAACGACTTCCCGGTGATGCACTCGCTCGGCCTCCACCGCGAGGAGGCCCACCCGGACGGGTGGCAGCCCACCACCACCGCCTGACCAGGAGCCCACCGCCATGCACCTGCTGACCTTCCGCGTCAACGACACCTCCCGTGACGCCGACGCCACCCACGGCACCGACGACGCCGGAACCCCGCGCCTCGGCGCCCTGCTCGACGGCGACCGGGTCGCCGACCTGACCGCCCTCGCCACCGCCGCCGGGGCCCGACTCCCCCTCGACCTCCTCGGGTTGATCCGCGCCGGAGCGCCGGCCCTGGCCACGGCCCGCGAGCTGCTCACCGGGGCCCCGGCCACCAGGCCGCTCGCCGAGGTCTCGCTCTGCGCGCCGCTGCGCCCCGGCAAGATCGTCGGCGTCGGCCTCAACTACGTGGAGCACGTGGCCGAATCGCACCGCACCCTGGACACCGACCGCGAACTGCCCGACCGCCCGGTGCTGTTCGGCAAACCCTCGACCGCCGTCACCGGCCCGGGCGGCCCCATCCTGCACAACGCCGACCTCACCAAGCAGCTCGACTGGGAGTGCGAACTCGCCGTGGTGATCGGCTCACCGGCCTTCCGGGTGGCCGAGGCGGACGCGCTGCGGCACGTGTTCGGCTACAGCATCGTCAACGACATCAGCGCCCGCGACCAGCGCCGCTCCGGCCAGTGGTTCTTCTCCAAGGGCCAGGACAGCTACGCGCCGTTCGGCCCCGTCGTGGTGACCGCCGACGAGATCCCCGACCCGCAGCGGCTCGACCTCTCGCTGAAGGTCAACGGCGAGCTGCGGCAGGACTCCAACACCCGCCACATGCTGTTCGGCGTCGCCCGGCTGATCGCCGACATCTCCTCCGGCGTCACCCTGGAACCGGGCGACGTGATCTCCACCGGCTCCCCCTCGGGCGTCGGCGCCGGGATGGTGCCCCCGCAGTTCCTCCAGCCCGGCGACCTGGTCGAGGCCACCATCGAGCGGATCGGCACGCTCGCCAACCCCGTGATCGACGCCCGGTGATCGACGCCCGGTGACGGGCACCCGGTCGACCGACGCCCGCCGACCCGCCCCGGACCGGAAAGGACCGTCCACCCGATGACCACCCACCGGATCGGCCAGATCGTCCCGAGTTCCAACGTCACCATGGAGACCGAGGTCCCCGCCCTGCTGCGGGCCCGCGAGGCGGTCGCCCCCGAGCGGTTCACCTTCCACTCCAGCCGGATGCGGATGACCAGGGTCACCCCCGAACAGCTGCGCGCCATGGACGCCGAGTCCGACCGCTGCGCCGCGGAGCTCTCGGACGCCCGGGTGGACGTGATCGGCTACGCCTGCCTGGTCGCCGTGATGGCCACCGGCCCCGGCTACCACCGCCAGGCCGAGCGGCGGCTGCACCTGCGCACCGTCCAGAACGGCGCCCCCGCGCCCGTGGTCACCAGCGCCGGCGCGCTCGTGGCCGGGCTGCACGAACTCGGGGCGGCGAAGGTCGCCATGGTCACCCCGTACCTGCGGCCGCTGGCCCGGACGGTGGTCGAGTACCTCGCCGCGGAGGGCATCGAGGTGCTCGACCACGCTGCCCTGGAGATCGCCGACAACCTCGACGTCGCCGCCCACGACCCGGCCCGGCTGCCCGCGATCGCCCGTGCTCTCGCCCACGCCGAGGCGGACGCGGTGGTGCTCTCGGCCTGCGTGCAGCTGCCCTCGCTGTCCGCCGTCGAGGAGGCCGAGCAGCAGCTGGGCAAGCCGGTGGTCTCGGCGGCCATCTGCACCACCCACCAGCTCCTGCGGGCCCTCGGCCTGCCCGCCTTCGCTCCCGGCGCCGGGCACCTGCTCTCCGGCGCCTACGCGTAGCCTCCCGGGCGCCTTGGAAACGCGGGAATCCGTGCCCTCGGAAAGCCAGGAATCCACGCCCCCCGGACCGGCACTCTCGTTATGATCGCCACCACCACCGGGGAGGAGGGCCCGCGCATGTCCGAGAGCACACCCCGCCCGAGCTCCCTGATCCACACCGTCTACGGCGAGTTCGTCCGCCGCCTCGGCGGCTGGATATCCATCGCCGACCTGATCGCCCTGCTGGCCGAGCTGGACGTCGACGGCCCGGCCGTCCGCTCGGCGACGTCCCGCCTGAAGAAGGCCGGCACCCTGCTCCAGGAGCGGCGCGCGGGCACGGGATACCGGCTCGCCCTCGCGATGGAGCCGGTCTTCGAGGAGGGCGACCGGCGGATCTTCCACAGCCTGGCGCCGGCCGAACTCGCCGACGGCTGGGTGGTGGCGGTCTTCTCGGTGCCCGAGTCCGCCCGCGCCCACCGCCACCAGCTGCGCTCCCGGCTCAGCTGGCTCGGCTTCGGCAACGCCGCCCCCGGGGTCTGGCTGGCACCGGCCCGGCTGCTGCCGGACGCCCGTCGGCTGCTGGACCGGCTCGGGCTGAGCGCCTACGTCCACCTGTTCCTCTCCGCCGAGTACGCCGGCTTCGCCGATCTCCGTACCGCGATGGCGAGTTGGTGGGACCTCCCGGCGATCGAGGCGCAGTACGCGGCCTTCGCCGACGCCTGGCGCCCGGCCGCCGACGAGCTGCGCGGACGGTCCCCGGTCGACCCGGCCGAGGCGTTCCGCGACTACGTGCCGATGCTCACCCGGTGGCGCCGGCTGCCGTACCTGGATCCGGGACTGCCGGCGCAGTTGCTGCCCGCGGCCTGGAACGCGGTACCGGCGCGCGCGGTGTTCACCGAGTTGCACGGACTGCTCGCCGAGCCCAGCCTTCGGTACGTCGAGAAGGTCACCGGGCTGTCCCGTCCCCAGGAGCCGCAATGACCGACCCCGTCCCCGCCGAGCTGCCGACCGCCCCCACCCCCTCCGAGCTGCCGACCGACCCCGTCCCCGCCGAGCTGCTGATCCGCGCCGCCGCCGTGCACACCCTGGTGCCCGGCGAGCCGCCGCGCCGGGCGATCGCCGTCACCGGCGGCCGGATCACCGCGCTCTCCCCCACGCCCGACGGGCTGGACGCCCTGATCGGCCCGGCCACCGAGGTGGTGGACGCCCCGGGCTCGACCGTGCTGCCCGCCTTCGACGACACCCACACCCACCTGATCCTGGCCGGACACAGCGTCCACGGCGTGCCGGTCCACCGGGCCCGCGACCTGGCGGAGTTCCTCGGCCTGATCCGCGAACGCGCCGCCCGCACCCCCGCCGGGGAGTGGATCCACACCACGGTCAACTGGCAGGAGATCCTGCTGGCCGAGCAACGGATGCCCACCACCGGGGAGTTGGACGCGGCCACCAGCGAACACCCGGTGCTGGTGCGCCGTGGCGCGTACAACATGGTGCTCAACTCGGCCGCGCTGCGGCTGGCCGGGATCACCGAGACCACCGAGGCGCCGCCGGGCGGCGTGATCGAGCGCGACGAACACGGACGGCTCACCGGCCGGCTGATCAACCGGGCGATCGAGCTGGTCGAGCCGGTGCTGCCGCGCCCGAGCCTCGCGGAGCGGATCGAGGGCCTGCGCGCCGCCTCCGCCGACTTCGCCGCCACCGGGATCGGCACCGTCCGCGACTGCCTGGTCCCGGTCGAGGACCTCGACGTGCTGGACGCCGCCCGGGCCGAGGACGCCCTGGCCGTCCGGGTCCGCGTCCTGGTCTCCGGCTTCGCCACGCGTACGCCGGACCAGGTGGACGCACTGCTGGACCGGATGGACGCGTGGCAGGCGGCCGGCCGGGACGACGACCGACTCCGGCTCTGGGGCGTCAAGTTCGGGATCGACGGCGGTTTCGAGGCGGCCGCCGTGGAGGAGCCGTACCGGGGGCAGCCGTGCTACCACGGCCGACTGCTCTGGGAGCCGGCCGAGTTGCTCGCGGCGGTGGAACGGGTGGTCGGGCGGGGCCGGCGGGTGGGCGTGCACGCCTGGGGCGACCGCGGGCTGCGCGTCCTGCTGGACGTCTTCGAGCAGGTGGTCAAGCGCCACCCCGGCCTGCCGGCCGGCACGCTGGTGGTCGAGCACGGCGGCCTGGCCCGCCCCGAGCAGCGGGCCCGGGCGATCGCGCTGGGCATCCCGGTGACCGTCCAGCACCCGCTGCTGCACGACGGCGCGCTCACCCAGCAGCGGGCCTGGGGCGAGGAACGCACCGCCGCGGTCTTCCCGCTGCGCGAGTGGCTGGACGAGGGCGCGCTGATCACCGGCGGCTCGGACTTCCCGGTCGGCCCGTACGGCGCGATGGTGTCGGTGTGGGGCATGACCACCCGGGGCACCACGGCCGGGGTGGTCGGCCCGGAGCACGCGATCGGCCGGTCCGAGGCGGTCGCGCTGCACACCGTGAACGCGGCCCGGCTGACCGGGGAGAGCGCGGTGCGCGGCAGTCTGCGGCCGGGGGCGCTCGCCGACCTCACGGTGTGGCCGGTCGATCCGCTGGATCCGCAGGCCTGCCCGGCGGACGCGCTGCGCGAACTGCGCCCCACTCGCACGGTGGTCAGAGGCCTTACCGTGCACCGCATTTGACGGATCGTCAGGCCGCCGCGAGCTCCCGCAGGTCGATGCCGCGGTGCAGCGCGCGCAGGTCCTCGTGCAGCGTGGACGGCGGGACGGCGAGCACCCCGCAGCGGGCCCGGTTCACGCAGCGGCGGGCGACCGAGCGGCGCGTCAGCCCGCGCAGCCTCGCCCGCAGACCGTCCTGCTCGCCGGTGCTGACCACCAGCAGGTCCCCCGGGCGGTCGGCGAGACCGGTCAGCACCGTCGCGACCTCGCCGCGCACGACCAGCGGCCGCACCGGCACGCCGATCGGCAGACCGCCGAAGGCCTGCTCCAGCGCGCCCTCCATCCGCGCCTCGGCGAGCTCCTGCCAGGCGCGCAGCAGCGGCGGGCACGGCCGGGCGCGGTAGTTGCGCTCGCCGCCGACCGGAGTCCAGGCGAGCACCGGCACCAGGACGGCCCGCCGGACCCGGGCCTCCTCGGCCGCCCGATGCAGGGCGGTCAGGCTGTGCAGTGAACCGCTGACTCCGACGATGACGCGGGCGCCGTCCGACATGATCCTTCACTTTCCGATGTCAAAACTCTTCAATGTCTGCGATTAGATTGCCACACCTGTTTTTTGCCTGCAAATCCAAGGCATTCACTGAATATCACCTTGCATCGTCCGGCATACCCATACCCTGGCCGTCCATCGGGCGGACCTCCTGGAGCAGCCCCCAGGTGAAGTCCGCCTCCCACCGGCGCAGCCGCCCGCCGGCGTCCGGCGCCTCGAAGTCCAGCCGGAACCTGGTCGGCGCACTCCCCTCGCGCGGCACGGCGGACGGGAACGCGGCCCCGACGTCGCCCACCACGCAGCTCCACGGCGCGAGGTCGGCCGGAGTGCGCAGGCCGGGCACCGGGGAGCCCGCCGCCCGCACCAGCCACTCGTTCAGCAGCGGCCCGCCGATCTCCGCCGGACCGAGCAGGGCCTCGAAACGCAGCTCGGGCCAGAGCGGCAGCGCCCACTGCCGCGCGACACAGTCGAGGTCCCCGATCCGGCGCGGCACGCCCGCCCCGGCCGGCCCGAGCACGGCCGCATACCGGGCGGCGCCGCGCGGGAACCGGGGTGCGCGGACCATCGCCTGCCAGCGCTTGTTGGCCTCCCGCATCGAGGCCCGGGTGGCGCCGAGCCGCCGCACCGCCCCCTCGACCAGCCCGGGCTGGAAGTCGGCCATCCGGCGCAGCAGCACCAGCTGGAACTCGGTGACCCCGAAGCCGTTGATCGCCATGTCCGAAGCCTAGGACTCCGGGGCCCCGGACTCCTGGAACCCTGGAACCCTCAATCATTCGAGCATGTGTTCGAACATGGGCGTACGCTGACCCCATGCACGGCACCGTCCACCTCCAGCCCTCGCTGTTCGACGACGCGGACCGCAGCGGCATCCGCCTCGGCCCGCTCGACGGCCTGCGGCGGCAGCCACTCGGCGACGGCGCCTGGCTGGACCTGCTCCCGGGCTGGCTGCACGGCGCGGACGAGCTGTTCGAACGGCTGGCCGCCGACGTGCCCTGGCGGGCCGAGCGCCGCGAGATGTACGAGCGGACGGTCGACGTCCCGCGCCTGCTGGCGTCCTACCCGGCCCAGGCCGAACCGCCGCATCCCGTGCTCGGCCTGGCCCGGACGGCGCTGAGCCGGCACTACGCCCGGGAACTGGGCGAGCCGTTCCGCACCCTCGGCCTCTGCTACTACCGGGACGGCCGGGACAGCGTGGCCTGGCACGGCGACCGGATCGGGCGCGGCGCCCGCGAGGACACCATGGTGGCGATCCTCTCCGTCGGCGAGCCGCGCACCCTGGCGCTGCGGCCCAGGTTCGGCGGCGGGGCCGTCGTCCGCCACCCGCTCGGGCACGGGGACCTGGTCGTGATGGGCGGCTCCTGCCAGCGCACCTGGGAGCACGCGATCCCCAAGACGGCCCGCCCGGTCGGCCCGCGGATCAGCATCCAGTTCCGGCCGCACGGAGTGTCCTGACTCCCCGCGTGCCGCTGACTCCCCGCTTGCGCCGACTCCCCGCGTGCCGCTGACTCCCCCGCTTGCCGCGCGCCCGCCCGGCGCGGAGGCTGGCGAGTGGGGCCGGCGGCGCCCGGACACCGGGCGTCGGACACCGGGGTCGAACCCCCGGCGCCGAACACCGGGCACCGGGCGCCGGGCCCGCCAGGAGGGCCGCATGCCGAAGCCGGGCACCTACCACGCCGGGGTCCCGTGCTGGGTCGTGCTCACCACGCCGGACACCGCACGGGCGCGGGCCTTCTACGGTGCGCTGTTCGACTGGGAGTTCGTCCCGACCGGCCCCGACGAGGCGGTGGCCACCCGGTACGGCGTCCAGGTCGCGGCCGTCGAACGGGCCCGGACGACCGGCCCGCCCGGCACCCGGCCCCCCGCCGACTGGACCACCTTCCTCGCCTGCCCCGATCCGCCGCGCACCCTCGCCACCGTCCGGGCCGCCGGCGGCCGCGTCACCCGTGAGCCGTACGACGTGCCCGATCAGGGCCGCGCCGCACTCGCCGTCGACCCGCTCGGCGCCCGCTTCGGGCTCTGGCGGGCCGGCACCATCGACGGCGCGGGCCTGGTCGACGAGCCGGGCGCGCTCGCCTGGAACGAGCACCTCTCCCCCGACCCCGACGCCGCCCGTGCCTTCTATCGCCGGGTCCTCGGCTACGGCTACGACCGGCCCCGGGCGGGCCACACCCTCGCCCGGGTGGCCGGTCTGCCCGCGTGCAGCATCGGCCCCGCCGGCCAGGGCGAGGAAGCGCGCTGGCTGGTCCACTTCGCGACCGCGGACACCGACCGCACGGCCGAGCGGCTGCGCGCCCTCGGCGGCACCGTCGTCGCCGGGCCGGCGCCGGCACCGTTCGGCCGCACCGCGCTGGTCCGGGACGACGCCGGTGCGGAGTTCGTGCTGGTCGCCGTCCCGACCCGGGACTCCGCGGCGGCGGCCTGAGCCCTCCCCCGGCGAGCCGGCCACCCCTGCCACCCGCTCTCCCCCAGGCCCGGCGCCTGGCCGCGCCCTCCGTCAATTTGCCTTCCTGGCAAGACGGTTCAGGGAGCGCCCCGATGGCCGAGGAGGACCGCCCCGCCGAGCCGGCGGTCCGTTGCGACCGCTACCGTGCTGCCATGAGTTCCTTCCTGCGCGCGTACCTGGTCGACCCCGCGGAGCTCCGTGTCCGCGTCGGCAGCGGCGACGACGGGGCGCTCGAGGAGGCCCTCGCGTACTTCGGCCCGTCCCTGGACAGGTCCGACGAGCACTTCGCCGACGAGATCGCGCAGGGCGCTCCGACCGCCCTGGAGGCACTGCGCGCCGTGGTGCACGGCGGTCCCTTCTCCGGGAACGAGGACCACGCCTTCCAGTACGGCTACGCGTACCGGCGGCTGTGCTGGCTCGTCGGCCGGCCCCTGGACGTCGACTCCTTCGGACCGTTCCGGGGCGACTGGCTGGAGGTGGTCGACGACGGCCTGAAGGCGTACGGGATCACCGCGGTCTCGGTCGCGGACTTCCAGTACGGCGGCGGCCTTCCCGCCGAACTGCCCTCCTGCGACGTGCCGTCCTGCAGCGCCTGGCCGGCCGAGGCCTGCCGAAAGGCAGTGGACCAGTTCGAACAGGCCGAGCGCGAGGGCCGTACCCCGGCGCCGGAGCGCGAGGTGGCCGAGGCCGTCGCGGAGGTCGTCGGCTGGCTCCGGCAGGCGCGGCGCCGGACGGGCACCGACATCGTCGGCTTCGTCTCCTGAGACCGCCCGGCCCGCACGGCCCCTCCGGGCCCCGCGCTGCCACGCCGGGCCCCGAACGGCCGAGGGAGTCCCGGCCGACGGCGGGACTCCCGGGTGCGCGGCCACCGGCGGAGGTCAGTCCTTCACCGCACCGGCCAGCCCGGAGACCAGCCTGCGCTGCACCGCGATGAAGAAGATCAGCACCGGCACGGTCATCAGCGTGGACGCCGCCATGATGCCGCCCCAGTCGTTCTCGTCCGGCTTGAAGAAGACCAGCAGCGCCGAGGGCAGCGTCTGGTTCTGGGTGGCACTGATGATGAAGGTCTTGGCGAAGACGAAGTCGTTCCACGCCGCGATGAAGGAGAACACGCTGGTCGCGGCGAGGCCCGGCGCCACCAGCGGCAGCAGGATCCGCCACAGGATGCGGGTCCGGCCGGCCCCGTCGATCTGCGCCGCCTCCTCGATCGAGACCGGCACGGCCGCGACGAAACCGCGCATCATCCAGATCCCGAACGGCAGCGAGAACGCCAGCTGCACCAGGACCAGCGAGGCCAGGGTGTTCAGCCCGACGCCCGGGGCGAACCGCCCGGCGTCGCGGAACATGAAGAACAGCGGGATGGTCAGCGCCTCGACCGGGATCATCTGGGCGATCAGGAACATCACCATGATGGTGGTGCGGAACCTGAAGCGGAACCGGGTCACGGCCACCGCCGCCAGGAAGACCACGATCGCCGACAGCACCACCACCGACAGCGCGACCACCAGGCTGTTCACGAAGTAGCGGCCGAAGCCGTCCACGCTGAGCACCTGACGGAAGCTGTCCAGCGTGGGGTGGGCGGTCCACGGCCTGGGGTCGAGGGACTGGATCTCGCCCTTGGGCTTGAAGGCCGACAGCACCATCCAGAAGATCGGGAAGGCGGTGACCACGGCCAGCACGACCGCGCCGGTGTTGGCGGCCAGCCGCCACCGGCCACGGGTGTTCCGGGCCGGCTTCACGGCGGCGGGAGAGGAGTTCGCCGGGCTCACAGTTCGTTCCCCGTCCGTCGCAGCGTGCGGATGTACAGGACCGTCGGGATCACCAGGATCAGCAGCATGATCACGCCGATCGCCGCGCCCAGCCCGTACTGCGAGGAGGCGAACGCCTTCTGGTACGCGTACACGTTGAGCACCAGGTTCTGGCCGGCGATGCCGCCGCCCTCGGTCATGACGTAGACCTGGGTGAAGACCTTGAAGTCCCAGATCACCGACTGGATGACCACGATGGTCAGGATCGGCCGCAGCATCGGCGCCGTGATCCGGCGGAAGGTGGTCCAGGTGTTGGCGCCGTCCAGGGCGGCCGCCTCCATGATCTCCTCCGGGATCGCCCGGATGCCCGCGTAGAGGGTGACCATCACGAACGGGTAGGAGTGCCACACCACCACGGCGCCGACGATCAGGAACGCCGTCCACTTGTCGTAGAACCAGTTGAACTCGTGGAAGCCGGACAGCCCGAGGCCCTCCAGGGTGTGGTTGACCAGGCCGAGGTTGGTGTCGAACAGGAAGCTCCACACCGTCGAACCGGTCATCGCCGGCGCCGCCCAGGCGGCCATCGCCGCGGTGGTCAGCACCAGCCGCGGCCACCGGCCGACCTTGGTGAGCAGCACCGCGAGGGTGGCGCCGACGGCCAGGGTGGCGACCACGCAGAAGGCGGCGAAGCCGATGGTCTGGAACAGCACCGTCCAGAACTGCTCGTCCTCCAGGATCTTCGCGTAGTTGCCGAAGCCGACGAAGGAGGTCGGGACGCCGCCGGAGGCCTGGGCCTGCCCGAAGTCCAGGACGGACAGCAGGCCGAGCTGGTAGATCGGGTAGGCGACCAGCGGGATCAGGATGACCGCGGCCGGCAGGAGCAGCAGCAGCGGGGGCCGCCGGCGCCGGCCGCCCGGGGGTGCGGCCGGCGCCCTTCCCCCACGGCGCCTCTGCGGGGAAGGCGGCGCCGGGGCGGTCGAGGTGGATACGGACACGTGCGGGACCTGCTCTCTGAGACGAACCGGGAGGGGGGCCGTCCGTACCCGGCCGGTGGCCGGCGGCCGGCGGCGGCCGGGCACCGGCGGTCGGCCGTCAGTGCGCGGCGAAGGCCGAGGAGATCTGCGCGGCGGCGTCGGCCGAGGCCTTGGCCACGTCCGCCTTGCCGGTGACGACCTGCTGGAGCATCGTCGGGATCACCGACTGGGCGTCGACCTGGGCCCACCCCTGGTCGAGCGGGACGAACTTCGTGCCGGCCGCGATGGTGTCGGTGAACGGCTTCAGGAACGCGTCCTTCGCCGCGACCTTGCCGCTGACGGACTTGAGCGTCGGCAGGTTGCCCATCGCGTCGTACATCTGCTCCTGGTACGTGGGGCTCGCCAGCAGCTCGGCGAACTCGACGGCCAGCGTGCGGTGCTTGGCCGCCTTCATCACGCCCAGGTTGTTGCCGCCCGCGAACGCCGGGGCGATCGAGCCGGCCTTCTCGCCGGGCAGCGGCACCACGCCGTACTTGCCCTTGACCGCGCCCGCGTCCACCTTGCCGCGGTTGGAGTTGAGCAGCACCGCCATCGCCGACTTGCCGGCCGCGAACAGGTCGACGGTCTTGCCGCCGGTCAGGTCCGCGCACTGCTGGGCGGGGCAGCCGTCCGCGCCGAACAGGTCGGTGTAGCGCTTGATCCCGGCCTGCGAGGCGGGCGAGTCGATCGCCGCCTTGAACGCGGCACCGTCCTTGACGGCGATGTCGCCCCCCGCGTCCCAGACGAAGGGCAGCGCGGCGAAGGTGTACTTGCCGCCGACGGCGATGCCGAAGGTGTCCGGGTGCGCGGCGTGGATCCTCTGGGTGGCGGCGACCAGCTCGGCGTAGGAGGTCGGCGGGGCGAGGCCGGCCTCGGTGAACAGGTCGGTGCGGTAGTACAGCGCGCGCACGCCGACCCACCAGGGCAGGCCGTAGGTCTTGCCGTCCACCACGGCGGTCTTGGCGATCGCCGGGTCGAGGTCGCCCTTGTCCTGCCACGTGCCGAGCTCGGCGGTGAGGTCGGCGAGGCCGCCGGCGGCGACGTAGCCGGGCAGGTCGGTGTTGCCGAACTCGACCAGGTCGGGGGCGCTGTTCGGGTCGTTGAAGGCGCCCTTCATCTTGGCCGCGCGGGCCGAGGCGTCGGTGTCGATGTAGCTGACGTTGACGGTGACGCCCTGGTGGGAGGCCTGGAACTCGGTCACGGCCTTGGCGATCACGGCCTCCTTGGCCGCGTTGCCCGCCTCGTTGTACAGCCAGACCTGCAGGGTGCCGGTCCGGTCGTCGGCGGCCTTGTCGCTCGCCGGCGCGGCGGTGCCGGGGGCACAGGCGGTGGCGGCCAGGCAGCCGGCGGCGAGCACGACGGCCGCGGCGGTCCGTCCGATGAGTCGCATGGTGGAGACCTCCCCTCCCGACAGCTGCCGCCGAGACGTCCGCCGCCGGGGACGGGCACGTCGAAGCAGGCCCTGACCGGGGCCGATGGTGGGTGAAGTGGTGGGGGTACGGCAGGGCGCAGCGCTCGGGTGGGGCGACGTCGCCTGCTCGATGGCAGGGACGTTAGGCGGGGGCGATCGGCGCCAACAAGAGGGAGTTGGTGAAAGTTTTGCAGTGCACAACGTTGTATCGAAGATGCGGCGATCCGACGGCGAACGGGTACGTTCTGACAACCGCCGCCGACCAGCGGGGGAACACCGGCAGAACAACACCAGGGAACGGACCCATGACGGAGACGGCGCCCAAGAAACCCGCGACCGAACGCAACCAGTCCTCCTCGCTGCGCCGCGCGCTCGCCGTCCTCGGCTACGTCCGCGACCACGGCGACGGGCGCGGCGTGCCGCTCGCCCAACTCGCCGACGGACTCGGCCTCAACAAGAGCACCGTGCTGCGACTGGCCGGCCCCCTGCTGGACGAGCACCTCCTCGACCGGGACCGCGAGACCGGCTGGTTCCGGCTCGGCCACGGCTCGCTGCGGCTCGGTCAGGCCTATCTGACCACCCTCGACCTGCGCAGCGTGGCCGCCGAACACCTGCGCCGGCTCCAGCGCGAGGCCGGCGAGACCGTCCACCTGACCGTCTGGCAGGCCCCCGGGATCGTCTACCTGGACAAGGTCGAGGACGAGACCAACGTCCGGATGGCCTCCCGGGTCGGCAGCCGGGCCCCCGCCTACTGCACCGCCACCGGAAAGGCGATCCTCGCCTGGCTGCCCGAGGAGGCCGTCGCCGAGGTGGTCGCGGCCGGGCTGCGCCCGGTCACCGCCTGGACCATCGCCGACGAGCCCCGGCTCCGCGCCGACCTCGCCCGCATCCGCGCCCGCGGCTACTCGATCGACGACCGCGAGAACGAGCCCGAGGTCCGCTGCGTCGCCGCCCCGATCTTCGACCACACCGGCGAGGTCACCGCCGCCCTGTCCGTCTCCGGCCTCACCTCACGGATGACCGCCGCCCGGGTCCGCGCCCTCGGCCCGGTCGTCGCCCAGGTCGGCCTGCGGATCTCCCGCGAACTCGGCTCCGACCGCCAGCCGTCCTGAACGTCCGGCCGTCCTGAACGTCCGGCCGTCCTGAACGCCGGCGGTCCTGAACGCCCGGTCCGTTCCCGGGAAAACGCGAACTGGGCCCGGCGCCGTCTTCACGGCACCGGACCCAGTCCGACTTCGGAGCGCCAGGCCCGGGTCGCACGGACTCTTCCTACTGAAAGTAGGACGTGCTCTGGTAGCACCACTGACGCCTGAGGAGGAATCACTCCCTCGCAACGAGAAGTACAGTAGCAGCTCCGTGATCATTCACCGAATCGGAGGGAAACCCCGCATGACGAGCGCCCGGTTCCGGACGGCTCCCTACGCCGCCGGGCGGCTGACGGACATCCACCTTCCGACCGCCGACGGCACCGGGCCGGCTCCCGTCGTGCTGCTCTGGCACGGCAGCGGCCCGGACGAGCGCGACGTACTGCGACCGCTGGCCCGGGAGGCCGCCGAACTGGGACTGCTGGTGCTCGTCCCGGACTGGAACGCCGAGCAGCCGGACGGCGGCCGAGCGGAACTACTCGCCTCGCTGGCCCGGGCCCGCGGGATCGCCACCGACCACGGCGGGGACCCGACCCGCTTCGTCCTGGCCGGCTGGTCGATGGGCGGCCGCGAGGCGATCGCCGTCGCCACCCACCCGGCCACCCCCGCCGAGCTGCGGCCCACCGCCGCCGTCGGCATCGCGTCCCTGTACTCGACCCCGGCCGTCACCACCGGCGAGGCCCCGCTCGACCACCTGGCGGCCGGCCCGTCCCCCGTCCCGCTCTGGCTGGTCCACGGCACGGCGGACGACATCGTGGACATCGGGCACACCCGGCGGTTGAGCGCTGCTCTGACACAGCGGATGTCGGCGGCACAGGCGCTCGAACTCCCCACCGACCACGCCGGTGTGGTGATGACCACGTACCGCCCCGAGGCCCGCCGCTGCCTCCCGGCCACCGACGCCGACACCCTGGCCGCCGGCCGGAGGACCGCCGCCGTCCTCGCCGAGGCGGCCAGGCTCGCCTGACCGGGGCGGCCGGAACGGCCTAGCCGCCCACGCCCGTCGCCGGCTCCCACAGCCCGTGGCCGCGTTCCAGCGCCTCCAGGTCGCGCTGCAGCGGCGGCCGCGGGACGGCCAGGACCGGGCAGGTGGCGTGCCGGACGCAGTAGGCCGTGACCGAGGGGTGCACCAGTCGGGCCAGGCGGCCGCGGTCCCGGCCGGCGCCCAGGACGAGCAGGTCCCCTGGGCGGTCGGCGCACCGCACCAGCGTGTGGCCGGTGTCGCCGCGGACGGTCTGGCAGCGCAGGCGGACGCCCGCGTGGCGTCCGGCGAAGGCCTCGTCGAGGGCCTGCCGCAGCCGGGCCACGGCGGCGTCGCGGCCGGCGTCGATCACCGGCGGGCAGGGGGTTCGGCGGTAGCCGAGTTCGTCGCCGGGCGGGGTCCAACAGAGCACCGCGAGCACCTCGACGTCCGTCCGGCGGGCCTCGGCCACCGCGTGGTGCAGCGCGGCGAGGCTGCCGAGCGAGCCGCTGACGCCGACCACGATCCGGCCCTCGTCCGCACCACTGTCCGTCATGGCCCCGCTCCTGCCTCTCCGCCGGCCGCGCGCCCGTACGCCTGTGCACCGGATCGCGCCGATTCCACCCCAGCAAAGCGGTCCGCGCCCGTGCGGCACCGGCCCGTTGACGCGGCTCTGACGCGGAGCCCGCCGTTCCGTACGCGTCCCTGATGCCGTGCGGACGAGACGCTCAGGCCCGCGGAGGCTCCTGCGGCTCCTGCGGCTGCGACTGCTCGGGCCGTTCCGCCTCCCAGAGGTCCGCGAACATCCGGTCCAGGTGCTCCTCGCCGATCGGCGGGACCGGCAGCGGGTGGGTGGCCCGGGCGCGGAAGCCGTCGAGCAGGAGGGCGAGGTAGCGGCGCCAGAGGTCGGGGCGCAGCTCGGTGGCGGCGGGCAGGGCGCGGCAGAGCGGTCCGAGGAGGAAGAGCAGGTCCATGGTGACCACGTCGCGGCGCATGGTGCCCTGGTCCTGGGCGCGGGCGATCAGGGCGCCGACGGTGGCGGCGTGCTGTCGGCTGATCTCGATCATTCCGGGGATGGCCGGGATGGCCTGGGTGACGAGGTCGTTGACGCCCCGGTCGGCGGCGACCAGTTCGAAGATCCGCTCGAAGTACCGTTCGAGGCCGCTCCAGGCGTCCTCGGCGGCGAGCGCCTCCTCGCCCGCCGTGGCCAGACCGTCCCCGGCGTCCGCGAACACCTCGCCGATCAGCGCCTCGCGGGTCGGGAAGTGCCGGTAGAGGGTGGCGTTGCCGACGCCGGCCTCCTTGGCGATCTGGTCCAGCGGCACGTCGAGGCCGTGCCGGGAGAACATGTCGCGGGCGGCGGCGAGCAGCTGGTCACGGTTGCGCTGCGCGTCCCGCCGGAGCCGCCCCGGGGGGTTCGCGCTGCTCGGTGGTGCCATGCCCCCGACCCTAGCAAGTGCCGGGCCCGTCCACCGGGCACCGCCCACCGGCCCCCGTCGTACCGCTCAACTACCCTGTGAGGTCAGTGAGATGGACGGTGCGCAGGCGTGGAACGGTACGCCGGCGCGGAACGGTACGCCGGCGCGGGACGGCGCGCGGGGACGAAGGGGGCGGCGGGACGATGGCCACGGTGACAGAGCTGCGGTACTACCCGGTGAAGGGCTGCGCCGGGGTGCCGGCCGCGCGGGCGGAGCTCACCCCGGCCGGACTGGCCCACGACCGGGCGTTCATGGTGGTGGACGAGGAGGGCGTGTTCCGCTCCCAGCGCCGGGACCGGGTGCTGGCCACCGTCCGCCCGGCGGTGGCGGAGGACGGCCGGTCGCTGACGCTGACCGCCGACGGGATGGAACCGGTGTCGGTGGCGGTGGACACCGGGGGCCCGCGCCGCGAGGTGCGGATGTTCGACCTGCCGTTCCTCGGCATCGATCAGGGCCAGGAGGCCGCCGACTGGCTGTCCGAGGTGCTGGGCGCGCCCGGCCGGCTGGTCCGGGTGCCGCCGGAGCACGACCGGGTGACCAGCGGACTGACCCCGGGCACGTCGGGCTACGCGGACAGCTGCGCCGTGCTCCTGGTGTCGCGCTCCTCGCTGGAGCACCTCAACGAGCTCTCCGGCGCCGCGCCCGTGCCCATGGACCGGTTCCGGGCGAACGTGGTGGTGGACGGCTGGACCGAACCGCACACCGAGGACCTGGCCCGCAGGATCGAGGTGGGCGGGGCCGAGCTGGGCTACGCCAAGCTGGCGATCCGCTGCGCGGTGACGACGCTGGACCAGTCCACGGGTGCCAAGGCGGGGCCGGAGCCGTTGCGCACGCTGGCCCGCTACCGCCGGGCGGCGGCCGGCGGGGTGGCGTTCGGCAGCAAGTTCGCCGTGCTGCGGCCCGGCACGCTGCGGGTGGGGGACGAGCTGACGGTGGGCGCCTGGGGGTCGTCCGAGCTCTGAGCCGGGCGCGGCCGTCGCCGCCACGCCGGTCCTTGGAGCTGCCGCACCGGCCCTCGGCGCTGCCGCACCACTCCTCGGCGTTGCCGCACGGCGGTGACCTCGGCAGGGAAGTGAACCGGGGCCACCGTCGTGTCGGGCGCGTTCCGGGGCGTTCCGTCCCGGGTCGGTCAGCGGACGCTCAGCAGGTCTGGTCGATCAGGTAGAAGGTGGCGTAGTGGTCGCCGGTGTAGTAGTCCTCCCGGTAGTCCTGGCCGGTCACGATCCGGCGGGCGCCACGGGTCCGGGAGCCCGGGGTGATGACGGTGTACTCGTGGTAGTAGCCGTAGACCTCACCGGGCAGGACGCCTTCCCGGTTCTGGAAGACCACGCCGTCCTGGGAGTAGGGGAAGGGTCCGTCGGAGGCGATCAGGTCGAGGGTGTCGGCGGCCTGCGAGGGGAGGGCGGAGAGGCAGACCGAGCCGCTCACGTCGGCGTGCGCGTCGGTGGCGACCGCGACCGGGGCCAGGGTCATCAGGGCGACGGCGGTGACGGCGGCGGCGCGGGATTTCCACGCGCGTAGAGTGCGAGTCATGCCCCTCAGTGTGGCGGGACACCGTCAACTCCGGAAGCCTTGCGGGAAACTATTAACCGGCGAGTAACTCTCCTTTACCTGCGGCGACTTGAGCCGTACGCCAATCTCCCGACCCGCTTCCCGGAGCCATCCGCCAGACGCCCACGAACCGCCCGGCCGCCATCAGGGTCGGCCGTCATCGAACTCAGGTCGGAGCTGTCCCGCCCGGACCTCGCCGCATAGAGTGCCCCGTAGCGTGGCGGATCACGGCCGGACCGGAACGATCTCTGACGGGGTGGGCATGGGTACGGGCTCGGGCACGGCACTGACGGCCCACCAGCTGATCGGCCTGCTGGTCGACCCCGGTGGCTTCCACAGCTGGGACGAGCCGCCGGCCGTCGACCGGACCGGCCTCGACCCCGGCACCGACCCCGGCATCGACCCCGACCCCGACTACCGCGCCTCGCTCGACCGCGCCCGCGAGCGCACCGGCCTGGACGAGGCCGTCCTCACCGGCCTCGGCCTGATCGGCGGCCGTCCGGTCGCCCTCATCGCCTCCGAGTTCGGCTTCCTCGGCGGCTCGATCGGCGTCGCCACCGCCGAACGGATCACCCGGGCCGTCGAGCGCGCCACCGCCGAACGGCTGCCGCTGCTCGCCCTGCCGGTCTCCGGCGGGACGCGGATGCAGGAGGGGTCGGCGGCCTTCCTGTGCATGCTGCGGATCACCGCCGCCGTCCAGGCGCACCGCGCCGCCGGCCTCCCCTATGTCACCTATCTGCGCAACCCCACCATGGGCGGGGTCTTCGCCTCCTGGGGCACGCTCGGGCAGCTGGTCCTCGCCGAGCCGGGCGCCCGGCTCGGCTTCCTCGGCCCGCGGGTGTACGAGGAACTGCGCGGCGTGGAGCTGCCGCCGGACGTCCAGCGCGCCGAGACGCTCGCCGGCCAGGGACTGGTGGACGCCGTCGTGCCGCCGCGGGAGCTGCGCGAACTGCTCCGCCGTGCGCTGGCCGTCCTCGCCACCACGCCGCCGCCCCCTTCTCCGGGTACTCCGGGCCCCGCTTCCACGGAGCCCACGCCCAAGGACCCCGCCGGGCGACCCGAGGCCGGGCGACCCGGTGCCGGACGCCCCGACGCCGGACGCCCCGACGCCTGGGACTCCGTCCGGCGCACCCGTCGCCCCGACCGCCCGGGCACCCGCGAGCTGCTGCGGCACGCCGCCGAGGAGCTGGTGCTGCTGGACGCCCCCGGCGGGCGCGGCGGCGCGCTGGTCCGGGCGCTGGCCGTGCTCGGCGGGCGGCCCGTGGTGGTCGTCGGCCAGCAGCGGCAGACCCCCGAGCACGAGCGACCCTTCACCGCCGCCGACCTACGGGCCGTACGGCGCACCGCGCGCCTGGCCGAGCAGCTCGGGCTGCCCCTGGTCACCGTGGTGGACACGGCCGGCGCCGAGCTGTCGGCCCAGGCCGAGCTGGACGGCATCGCGGTGGAGATCGCCCACTGCCTCACCACCCTGCTCGCGCTGCGCACGCCCGTCCTGGCGGTACTGCTCGGCCAGGGCTCGGGCGGCGGGGCCCTCGCGCTGCTCCCGGCGGACCGGGTGATCGCCGCCGAACACGCCTGGCTGGCGCCGCTGCCGCCGGAGGGCGCCTCCGCGATCGTCCACCGGGACGGCGCGCACGCCGCCGAGCTGGCCCGTTCCCAGGGGATCGGGGCGCAGCACCTGGCCGAGGTCGGGCTGGTCGACGAGGTGGTCCCGGAGCTGCCGGACGCCGCCGAGGAACGGGAGGCCTTCTGCGCCCGGCTCGGGCAGGCGGTCGGCACGGCGCTCGGCGCCCTGGCGGCGGCCGCCGAAGCGGACCGGCTCGCGGCCCGTGCGGTCCGGCACCGGCGGCTGGGCGACCTGCGCTGACCGCCGGCCGGCCCGTCCACCCCGGCGGTGTGGCGCCGGTCTCAGCACGGCGCTGTGGTGCCGGTCTCACCGCGGGGTTGATCGTCTGCACCCACCGTGCTGTGCCCGGACCGCCGAGTGACGTCCTCCGGGCCCCGAGCGGTGAGTGCGCTCACACGTGATCAACGACCACGACGGACGGTAGTAGACACCCCGGCAGCCCCCGCGCCGCCCCGGAGCTCCCCGCGTCCGCGCAGCTCAAAGCCGGTCGGCGCGCTTCGCACGGCCGACCCTTCGAATCCACGGCGGCCCCGTCCGTACGACGGTGAGTCGTACGGAAGCCGTCTTGTCGACGGCCGATCCGGTCTGGCAACAATGGCTTCCGTCGTCAGCCGCACCGGCTCCTGTCCCGCCGGTGAACGGCTTGCTGCCGAGTCACGCCCCGCGACCGTTCCGGCCCCTGTCCGACCGTGGTCCTGGGCGGGACGCGACCGGCCCAACCCGATTGAGGTCCTCTTCTTCATGCCCGCTTTCAAGCTCCGCATGCGTACTTCCGCCGCGATTCTCGCCGGCGCCGCCGGTCTGACCGCCCTGGGCGCGGGTGTCCTGCCCGCCACCGCGAACGCCGCCACCGCCTCCCCGCAGGCCATCGCCGCCCAGATCGTCCCGGCCAACCAGCTGGCCTCGTTCAGCCAGATCATCTCCCACGAGTCCAGCTGGAACGTGACCGCGACCAACCCGAGCTCCGGCGCGTACGGCCTGGCCCAGGCGCTGCCGGGCTCCAAGATGGCCTCGGCGGGTTCGGATTGGAAGACCAACCCGACCACCCAGATCAAGTGGGCGCTGGACTACATGAACACCCGCTACGGCAGCCCGAACGCCGCCTGGGCCTTCTGGCAGACCCACCACTGGTACTAAGCCGACCCCGCCGGTCCACCGGCCACCGCCCGTCACCTGACCACTCCCCCTCACCCCGGGGGTCGGACAGGGACCACCGGGGTGCCCGAGAGGGCCCGGACCCGCGCGACCCGCGTGGTCCGGGCCCTCTCGCGGTTCCTCCGGCGGCCGCCTGGTCCCTGGGCGGGTCACGGCCCGCCGGGTCATGGCCCGCCGGGCCACGGCCTGCCGGTCACGGCCCGCCAGTCACCGCCCTCGAGCCACCGCCCGCCCGTCACAGCTCGCCGGCGAGCCCGAGCAACTCGCGCATCCGCGCGTACTTGGCGGCCAGCCGCTCGGCGGTCGCCGGGTCCAGGGCGGCGAGGCGGGCCGGATCGGAGTTGTGCGCCAGGTCAGCGCGCTTGACCAGCAGCGCGCCCGGCGTGGCCAGGATGCGCGCGGCGTACTCCTCGACCGGCTCGTCCGGGCGCCGGGTGAGCGCGTCGACGATCACCTTGGTCTCCTCCGGCAGCGCGGCCCCGGCCAGCCACTCCCGGCTCAGCCGGTCGTCCTCGACAGTGTCGTGCAGCCAACCCGCCGCGATCTGCGCCGCACTGCCGCCGCGCGCCGCCGTCCCCCGGGCGACCGCCGCGATGTGCTCGCCGTACGGGTGGCCGTTCTTGTCCACCTGCCCCTGGTGCGCTCGGCGCGCGATCGTCTCCACCTCGGACAGGCTCAGGTACTGATTCTCCATCGGCTCATCGTAGGCCCGGACGGCCGGTCCGGCTGGCGTTCCCGCGACAGGCCCACTGATCACCCCGCCCGCGGCCACTGGTTTACTGCCCCGGGGGTTCATGGGCTTCGGGGGGGCACCGCGCTCGGAGATCGGCGCCCCCGACGGGAGATCCCGTCGCACCGGCAGTCCGTCCGAGCGATCCGAGGAACCATGCCAGCCCTGCATCCCCTGCTGTCCGCATTCGCGCCGATCTGGGCGCTCACCGGCGTCGGCTACGTCGTCGGCCGTGCCGGACTGCTCGGGCCGCAGGCCGAGACGGTGCTCAACCGGTTCGTCTTCCACGTGGCGATGCCGGCCGCGCTGTTCCTGATGATCGCCCGCACCCCGCTGGACCGCTTCGCCAACGCCTCGATGCTCGCCTTCACGGCGGGCACCGTGGTCGCGATCGGCCTCGGGCTGCTCGCCGGGCGGCTGCTGTTCCAGCGCAAGCCCGGCGAACTCGCCATCGGCGCGATGGCCTCCGGCTACGTCAACTCGGCCAACCTCGGTATCCCGGTGACCATGCAGGTCCTCGGCGACGCCTCCTTCGTGGCACCCGTGGTGCTGTTCCAGATCCTGGTGGTCACCCCCGCCGTCCTGGTCGCCCTGGACGGCGGCGCGGCCGGCCGCCGGGCGCTGCTCACCCTGCCCGTCCGCAACCCGATCCTGCTGGCCACCGCCCTGGGCGCCGTCGCCTCGGCGACCGGCGTCCACCTGCCCGCCGAGCTGAATCGTTCCTGCGAACTGCTCGGCGGGGCCGGCGTCCCGACCGCGCTGATCACCCTCGGCATCTCGCTGCACAACCGCCCGCCGGCGGACGGCCGTCCGCGCCGCACCGAGGTCGGGCTGAGCGTCGCGCTCAAGACCCTGGTCCAGCCGCTGGTCGCCCTCGCCGTGGCCGGCCCGCTGCTCCACCTGCCCGCGCACCAGCTCCTCACCGTAGTGCTGTTCTCCGCGCTGCCCACGGCCCAGAACGTGTACACCTACGCCCGCGAGTACCAGCAGGGCACCGCCCTCGCCCGCGACGCGGTGCTCTGGTCGACGCTGCTGTCGATGGCGACGCTGTCGGTGATCAGCTGGACCCTCGGCCCCTCGTAGTCCCAGCCCCTTCCCCGCCTGTCCCCCTGTCGCCGCCCCCTGCCACCGCTCCCCGTCACCTCTCCCTGGCGGCCGACACCACCTCGGTCATCGCCGCCAGGAACCGCCGGGCCGTGTCCAGCTCCCCCGGCTCGAACTGCCGCATCGCCGCGACCAGATCGCCGATCAGCCCGCCGAAGAAGCCCTCCCCCAGCTCCATCGCCCGGTCCTCCA
Organism: Kitasatospora sp. NPDC058444; assembly: GCF_042721415.1. Lineage (NCBI taxonomy): Bacteria > Bacillati > Actinomycetota > Actinomycetes > Kitasatosporales > Streptomycetaceae > Kitasatospora > Kitasatospora sp. NPDC058444. Next base: position 275,933 of record NZ_JBHXLL010000005.1, read on the forward strand.
CCAGCAGCCGCACCCGGCGCCGGTCCCGCGGGTCGCGCTCGCGCCGGATCAGCCCGAGCCGCTCCAGCCGGTCCACCAGGCCGGTGGTGCCCGCCGAGTTCAGCCCCAGTGCCGCGCCAAGCCGGCCCGGGGTGACCACCTCCCCGGCCCTGGCCGCGTCCAGCAGGTGGATCAGCGCCCGCAGATCCGTCGGGTGCAGACCGTTGCGGGCCGCGAACTCGGCGCCGAACAGGTCGAGTTCGACCGTCAGACCACGCAACAGATGGACCAGCCGCATCGGCTCGGCAACCTCGGACACCTGTCCTCCTTCCCGGGAAAGGCCAATGGCCACTATTCTCTCGCCCAGCGAGATACTCGCTCAACACGATACTTGTCCAGCGAGCTTCTCAGCCGACTCGGCCGCCATCACACCACACCCGCGGAGGCCCTCATGTCCGCCCGCACCGCCCCCTTCCTCGCCGCCTACGACGCCCTGCTCGCCCGCTGGCCCGTCCCGGTCGAGGCCCTCACCGTCCGCACCGCCCACGGCACCACCCGGATCAACGCCTGCGGCCCCGCCGACGGCCGCCCGCTCGTCCTGCTCCACGGCGGCGGCGCCACCTCCACCATGTGGTTCGCCAACGCCGGCGCCTGGGCCGAGGCCGGACACCGCGTCCTCGCCGTCGACCTCATCGGCGACCCCGGCCGCAGCGTCCACGACGGCGCCGCCCTCGACGGCGTCCCCGGACTGCTCGGCTGGCTGGACGCCGTCCTCGACGGACTCGACGTCCGGCAAGCCGACTTCTGCGGCCACTCGTACGGCGGCTGGATCGCGCTGAAGTACGCGCTGCACGCCCCCGCCCGGGTCGGCCGGCTCGCCCTCCTCGACCCCAGCCTGTGCTTCACGGGCTACCGCCCCGGCTACCTGCTGCGCGCCCTCCCCCTCTTCCTGCCCCACCGCACCCCGGCCCGCGCCCGCTCCTACCTCGACTGGGAAACCGGCGACACCCCGCGCCTCGACCCCGCCTGGCGCGAGCTCTACGCCCTCGGCTACGCCGACTTCCCCTCCTCCCCCGTCGTGACCGGCCCCCGCCCCTCCCCCGAACGCCTCCGCACCCTCACCACCCCCGTCCTCACCCTCCTCGCCGCCCAGAGCCGCCCCCACAACCCCCACCACAGCGCCCGATACGCCCGCCGCCTCCTCCCCGAAGCAGAAGTCGCCATCGTTCCGGGCACCGCCCACCACAACCTCCCCATGGCCGCCGCCCAAACCCTCAACCCCCGCCTCACCACCTTCCTCACCCCCACCCCCCAAATCTGACCCCACCCCCGCAGGGCCAGGCCACCTCCCACACTGCAAGGCTCGACCACCCCGAAAGTCGGCCAGATCGACTTCCAACGGACGAGGCCCACCTGGCACCCCCCGGCCAACTCCGCCACCCACAAACAGCATCACCCAGCCCACGCGAGAAGTCGGCCCACCCGACTTCTCACGCCGCCACCCCCACACACCCGGCCCACCCCCACGCCCCAAGGCCCGCCCGCACCAAAAGTCGGCCGGGTCGACTTCCAGCCGACGACGCCCACCTGGCACCCCCTGGCCAACTCCGCCACCCACAACCAGCACCACCCCGCCCACACGAGAAGTCGGCCCACCCGACTTCTCACGCCGCCACCCCCACACACCCGGCCCACCCCCACGCCCCAAGGCCCGCCCGCACCAAAAGTCGGCCGGGT
>NZ_JBHXLL010000005.1:277746-355879 GCF_042721415.1 Kitasatospora sp. NPDC058444
GTCGACTTCCGGGAGTGTCATGAATTCGGCTCTGGCTCACTTCCGGTGGTGGCGGAAAGTCATGACAGGAACGCTTGGTCGAGCCGCACGTATGTCTGCCCGGATCTCCGTCCCCGCCTGTGGCGGACCAGGAGTCCAGGTGCCGTATCGCGGCCTGACCCGTGCGTCACTGCGACTGGCGAGCATTACCGGCTGTGACCACCGGAAGTGAGCCAGAGCCGGAATCCTGTCCCCGAACCGAGGGGCACGGCCGCGCTGCCAGGGGCTGGGCACGGCTCGGGGGCGGCCAGGGTGGATCACCAGCGGGGCCGGGCACGGCAGTGGTGGCGGGCGGGATTCTTGGGAGGCGTAGGCCGCTACAGCGCAGGTCCGGCGCATGAGGGTGGGGCGGCTCCCAAGGGGGCATCGGCGGTCGCCAGGGGCGGAAGGGTCAGGCCGGAAGGTACCGGCGAGTCTCGAACGAGCGGGAGCACGGGGCGTCGCCGGGGGCGAGAGGGTTGGGCCACGAGGTGCAGCGGTGGGTGTCGGAGGGTGAGGAGCGCGGGCGGGTTGCTTAGCGTTGGCGGATGAGCGAGATCCCGCGGGGCGGCGGCGCGGCGAAGGTGAGTGCGGCTCATGTGATGGCGCCCGCGGTGGTGTTCGCCGTTCCGGTGTTGAAGCTCGCGTGGACGCTCGGGGGTGGGGACGCGGCTCGGGATGCGCTGCTGGCGATGGGGCCGGCGAACTGGGTGGACGTCGTCATCGGGATGTTCTTCGCCGAGCCGGTGCTGGCGGTCGTGCTCGCGACGGTGCTCTCCTCCATCGGCTACGCCTATCGGGCCGCTCACGGTGGTGCCGCCCGGCACCAGGGGCGGGCGTTGGTGGAGACGGTGGCACGGGCGGCGATCGTGCCGGGGGCGCTCGGGGTGGTGGTCGGGGCGTTCAACGGGCTGTGGTGGGGGGTGGCGGCGGGCACCCTGGGCTATCTGCTGCGCCTCGGCGTGGTGGCCGAGTACCGGACCGGCGCGCGTTCGGCCGTCACCGGCCGCCGCACCGGGCGGCCGGCCACGGCCCTCGGGCCCCGGGCCGTGGAGGCCGTGCGGGTGGGGGCGCTGCTGCTCTCCCTGGTGGTGCTTCCGGCGTTCTCGGTCGTCGCCGCCCTCGACGGCCGCTCCTGGACGAGCGTGTTGATGTGCGACGTCGACACCGGCTCCGGCCCGCAGCGCGCCCGGCTGGTCGAGCTGGACCGTCAGGCCGCGGGCGTCGTCGGCTGGGACGTCCCCGCCCGCGAGGTGGTCAGCGGCACCAACTGTGCCGCCGACCCGGACGACGTCCTGCGCGCCCCCTGGTGGCGCCGGTAGGGCCGCCGATCGGGATACGCCCGCGCGGCGGCCGTCCCGAATGCCGCAGAATGCCGGAGATGGAACAACCGCGCGAACGCGCGGGGCTCTCCCGGCGGGACGGCACCGCCGAGCTGTTCTCGTCGCTGCTGGGCGAGTTCGGGCTCGCCCAGCAGCGACGAGGGGACCGCGGAGCACTGCGTACTCCACCACCTGGCGGAGCGGCTGACGGCCGGGGCCGCGACGCCGCGGGAGACGGCGGAGGTTGTCTGGCGGCGCCTCCACTCGGGCCGGACCGAGGCGGAACGCGCCTTCGTGGACGCCGTCGGCCCCGAGTACCACGTCGAGCGCATCGCCGCCGACCGGCCGGAACCTTCGCGGCCCGGGAGGAGTGGCTCCGCTGGGCCGCTCGACGGCGCCGCGGCACGGCGTTCCCGGTCTGGTAGCCGCGCGCGGGCTATCGGCGGACTCGCTCAGTAGATCAGGTAGCCAGGGCGGTGCCCCTCGTCGTCGATCTCCCCGGTGGCCTGGGCCCGCAGCTTGCGGGACAGTTCCTCCAGGGCCCGGGAGGCCGCGACCTCCTCGCCGATCCTGGCGAGCGGACGGTCGTCCGCGCTCTTCACGGATTCGCCGTGCGCGCTCAGGCCGGGCGCCCTGGCGCCGGTCAGCCTGGCCTCACACGCCGTGTGCACGCCGTCTTCCTCGAAGCTGAGCTCCACGTCCCACTGGTTGTGCATGCCACACCTCCTGGCGCCGGCCCCCGTCGCGCCTGTCCGGACCGGCACGGACGGTGACCCGTGGCGGCCGCTCACACCAGCGTGCGCCTGCCTCGCGGGTGGCGGCAAGCGCTGCCGGAGGGCCCGGTGCCGCCGCGCCGCGCGTGTCGTGCGACCGGCCCGGGCACCGGCCCGGCGGTAGGCTGACGGGAGCGGCCGCGACGTCCGACCCCCCTCTCGGAGCCGTCGGCGCGGCGCGGGCAGCGACAACCTGGTGGTCCCTCCGTGGCGGTCTTCCTCCTCGCTCTCAGTGCGGCCTGCTGTCTGGGGCTCGGCTTCGTGCTCCAGCAGCACGCGGCTCAGCAAGCCCCGCGCTCCGATCTGCTGCGCTGGCGGCTGCTGCTGGACCTGATGCGGATGCCGCAGTGGCTGCTCGGCACCGGGTTCATGGTCAGCGGGCTGATCCTCTCGGCGCTCGCCCTCAACCAGGGCGAGGTGTCGCTCGTCGAACCGCTGCTGGCCACCAATCTGATCTTCGCCATGGCACTGGCCCGGGTGTTGACCCGTCAGACCCTGGGCCGTTCAGGCTGGGCCGGGGTGCTGCTGCTGGCCCTCGGGGTGACGGCCTTCATCGTGGCCGGGCGACCGACCGGTGGCGGACCACCCGCCGGGGAGCTGCGGCACTGGCTGGTGGTCGGCACCGTCGTCGGGCTGGTCCTGCTGCTGGTCTCGCTGGCCCGACGGCTGCCGCTGTTCGAGGAGGCGACCCTGCTGGCGCTGGCCGCCGGGCTGCTCTACGGCCTCCAGGACGCGCTGACCCGGACCACCACCCAGCGCCTCGACCACGAGGGCCTGTCCGCGGTGCTGCGCAGTTGGCAACCGTACGCGGTGGTGGTGGCGGGTGTGGTCGGGCTGCTGCTGGTGCAGAGCGCCTTCGAGGCGGCGCCGCTGCGGATGTCCCTGCCCGCGCTGACCGCCGCCCAGCCCGTGGCCGGGATCGCCTGCGCGGTCGGGTTCCTCGGCGACCGGTTGCGGGTGACCCCGGCGGCGCTCGCCTGGCAGACGGCCGGGCTGGTGGCGATCGTGATCGGGGTGATCGTGATCGGCCGCCATCCGGCGATGCCCGGGACCGTCCGCGACACCCTGGAGGGCATCGGGGCATCGCCGGAGGACGGAGCGGGGCCGTCGGAGGACGGGACGGAGGAGAGGTCCGAGGACGGGTCGGACGACACCCCGGACGACACCCCGGACGACAAGGCGACGGGCGGGTCCGCGAAGCACGACCGCCCGGGGAGCACCGGCTAGCTAGGCCCCGATGTGCTGGAGTGCGCAGGCGGACGCCGTGGCCGGTGGGCTGGTCGCGGTCGCGGGGGTGGTGTGCCTGGTCCGCGCCCATCGGGCCGGCCGGCCCGAGCGCCTGCCGCTCGCCGCGCTCCCCCTGGTTCTGGGCGTGCACCAGCTGATCGAGGCACTGGTCTGGCTCGGCACGGACGGCGGGCTGCCGGACGACCTCGCCGAAGCTGCTCGCACCGCCTGGGCCGTGGTCGCCCTGCCGCTGCTGCCCGTCCTGGTCCCGGCCGCCGTGTGGTGCGCGACCAGCGGCCCGCGTCGGCGGGTACTCGCCGCGCTCACCCTGCTCGGTGCGGCGGTCGCCGTCCCGCTCGCCGTGGCCGTCGGCTCCCACCCGGTGGCGGCAACCGTGCACGGCCACACCCTCGGCTATGCGGTTGGCGCTCCGCACCCGGCTCTGCTGCTGGCCGGCTATCTCCTCGTCACCGTCGGCTCCCTCCTGGCGAGCGGCGACCGGCTGCTCCGCCGTCTCGGTCTCCTCACCGGCGCGGGCGCCGTCGCCTCCGCCCTGCTCTGGCGCCTCGCCTTCGTCTCCACGTGGTGTGCCCTCGCCGCGCTGACCAGCCTGCTGCTGCTCCACTGGGCGGGCCAGAGACAGGCGGTCGGGCCTGCCCCGGAGGCCGGTCGGGCCCGTTAGCCGCGTCCGAGGTACGGGTTACGAGGAGCGCACCGGCGCCGGCTCAACGGCCGCGCCCGCCGGGCCGCCCGCATGGCCCGTACCGCCCGTTCGGCCCGCGGGGCCCACGAGCCCCCGGCGGCGGTCCATCTCGCGCCACTCGGGGCGAAGCCCGGCCAGCGTCGTGGTCGCGAAGTACAGGGCTCCGCCGACGATCAGGCTGGGTATCAGTCCGACCATCGCGACCGCCGCACCGGCGACCAGCCCGCCGAGCGGAATGCCGGCCCAGGAGAGGGAGTCGCCGAGGGCGTGGACGCGGCCGAGCAGGTGGCGGGGCACCCGCTCGAAGAGCACCGCACCGAGGATCGGGTTGAGGAAGCCGGCACCGAAGCCGCCGATCGCGAAGACCGTGAGCACCAGCCACATCGGCGCATCGAGGGCGAGCACCAGGAAGCGCGGCGCGCCGCAGAGCAGGAAGCCGGTGAAAAAGACCGTCCGGCGGGGCAGCCGGGAGGCGACGGCCGCCGCTATCAGGCTGCCGACGACCGCGGTGGCGCCCATGACGGCGGAGGCCAGGCCGATGGCGGCCGGACCGTTGCCGGACTCCCGTGCCCAGACCGGGACGAGGACGGTGGTGAACCCGGCGTCGATCAGGTTGGTGATGCCGATCATCACGATCACGGTGAGCAGCAGCGGCTCGGAGCGTAGGAAGGTGAAGCCCTCGCGGAACATCCGCCAGTAGCCGGCGGGCTGCCCGCCCCCGTCCGAGGCCACGCCCGAGCCCATGCCCGAGGCCACGCCCGAGCCCACGGACGGTTCGTCGGCGGCCGTGGCCGGCACCGCCGAGCGCCCCATGCCGCGCGGCAGCGCGACCGCGATGATCAGCGACCCGAGTGCGAAGGTGACCGCGTTGACCGCCAGCCCGGCCAGCGGCCCGATCAGGGCGACCAGCCCGCCGCCGACCGCCGGGCCGATGGTGGAGGCCAGCCGCTCGGTGACCCCCGACAGCCCGGTGGCGCGCTCCATCGGCACCCGGGCGTGGTCGGCCGCCTCCGGGACCATGACGGACTTCGCCAAGTCCCCCGGGCCGCGCATCGCCCCGATGACCGCGACCATCACCAGCAGCACCCAGAACGGGAGCAGCCCCCGTGCGTGCAACAGCGGGACCAGCCCGGCCGCGACGGCGCTGACCGCGTCCGTCGTCCAGGACACCACGCGCGGCCCGAGCCGGTCCACTAACGGCCCGGTCAGCGCCTTGACCGCCACGTAGGGCGCCATCTCGGCGAAGGCGACCAGGCCCGTCATGGTGGCGCTGCCGGTGGTGGCCAGGACGAACCAGGGCAGGGCGATGGCCGAGACCCGCGTGCCCGTCACGGAGACGGCCGTGGCGGTGAGCACCCCGGCCAGCGGGCGAAAGCTGCGCCCGGGCGCGTCGGCGGTGGCGGCAGTGGTGGTGGTCATGCGGTGTCCCCCTCGGTTGCGGTGGTGGTCGAGTCCGGCAGGACGTGGACGACCACGGAGACCTGCTCGGTGCCCTCCGGCGCGGGTCCGTCGTGATCGATCTGCCGGTAGCGCCGGATCACCTCGTACAGCTCGCCGCTCAGCCGCTCGGCCTCGGCGGGCGTGAGCTGCAGGACGCGGTCGCTGAGGTCCGTCACCCGGCGCCACTCGCGCGGCATGGTCTCGAAGGCGTCCAGCGCGCGCTGGGCGGTCAAGGTGTGCGCGGCCAGGACGGACCGCAGGAAGCCGACGGCCGTGTCGAGCTCCTCGTCCGCCATGTCGTCCCCCGTCCAGACCGTCAGCCGGTGGGCCGACCGCCACCACCGCTCACGGGCGTTGCCACGCTCCTCGTCCTCCTCGACGAAGCCCGCGGCGGCGAGCTGGCGCAGGTGGTAGCTGGTGGCTCCGGAGTTGAGCCCCAGCTGTGCGGCGAGCCTCGTGGCCGTGGACGGGCCGTGCTTGCGCAGCAGCCCGACCAGCTGCATGCGCACGGGGTGCGCCATCGCCCGCATGTTCTTGGCGGTGATGGCGATGTGCGGGTCGTCGCTGTGCTTCCAGCCGCGTTCTTCGGTCATGGCAAGAGGCTAGAACCGCAAAGAGTTCTTTGCAAAGGGTTTTTTGCGAAGAACTCTTTGCGATGGCGCCTTGCGGTTGGGTCTCTGCGGCCGAGGTCTCTGCGGCGGAGGTACTCGCGGCTGCTCGCTCCGCAGCAGGGCCCCGGCTCCCGGCCCCGCCGGTCGGCGGGTGCCCGGCCGGCCGCTCGGCGGGGGCCCCGGGGCGGAGCGCGGCCCGGAGCGGGATTGTCACCCGGGCGGCCGAGGCGCACGCTGGCAGGAAGGGCCCGGAAGTCGGCCCACTCCGGTCGGACGCGGATTCGATGACGGCCGCCGGGGAGCACGAGGGGCAGGGCGATGGCACGCGGGAGGCTCTGGGGCTACGTCGCGTCGGGAGCCCGGGCGCTCGGCGCGTTGGGCGGCACCGTCGGCGCGTTCGGAGGCGCGGGCGGCGCAAGCGGCGCCGGCCGCCGGGGCGGCAGGTCGGGGCGCTCGGGCGCGCCGGCGGCCGCCGCCGAAGAGGCCCGCGGCCCGTTCTCGCCGGGCGCGATGGCCGCGATGGCCGCGCCCAGGTCGCTCTCCCGCACGGAGCTGGAGCGGCTGCGCTGGACCGGTCGGCAGGCCGGCTGCGAGCCGACGGCCCGGCACGTCCAGGTGGCCGACGTGGTCCGCCGGGTGGTGCGCGGCGGCGGCCGGGCGGCGGCCGTCACCGTCCGGGTGACGCCGGGGCTCCCCGTGGTGGCCGGGGACGCCCGCCGGTTGGAGGCCGCCGTCGCGGGACTGGTCGACCAGGCGATCCGGCGCAGCCCGCCGGGCGGCCCGGTGCTGCTCCGGGCCGACGTGGCGGGCGGCACCTCCACGCGGCGGGCGCCCGACCGGGCTGCGGCGGCCCGCGGCCGGGTGGAGATCCGGGTCTCCGACCAGGGCTCCTACGAGCCGCCCGAAGCACACGAACGGCGGATCGCCGGCACACCGGCCGACGGGCCGGTGGGGCCCGCCCTGTACAGCCTGGTGGAGGCCGCGGGCGGCCGGCTCGCCGTGGAGCCCACCCCCGGCGGCGGGCTGACCGTCATCCTGCTGCTGACCGTCGCGTACGACTGACGGAGTACCGCCCGATCGACTCCGCCCTCCGAGCCACACACCGACGGGCCGCACACCGACGGGCCGAACACCGCCGAGCCGCACACCGACCGGGCGCACACCCGGCAGGCCCGCCCCGCCCCACCTAGACTTGCTCCATGCCCCGGCTCAACGACCAGGTCAGGGAGCTGCTCCAGGAGTACGCCGACCTGATCAACATCACCGGCGGGGACGCCTTCCGGGCCCGCGCCTACGAGAAGGCCGCCCGTGCGGTCGGCGGCCACCCCGAGGACCTGGCCGGCCTGGACGTCAAGGGCCTGCAGCAGATCCCCGGCGTCGGGAAGTCCACCGCCGAGAAGATCGCCGAGTACCTCGCCACCGGGACCTTCCCCGCCCTGGAGGCGCTGCGCGCCGAGATCCCGTCCGGCGTACGGGAGATGATGGCCGTCCCCAGCGTCGGACCCAAGCGCGCCCTGGCCCTCCACCGCGACCTCGAGATCTCCTCGGTGGACGAACTCGCCGCGGCCGCCCGCGCGGAGAAGCTCACCGACCTGCCCGGCTTCGGCGAGCGCAGCGGCGAGAAGATCCTGCACGGCATCGAGCTGATGCGACGGTCCGGCGGCCGCACCCTGCTGGACACCGCCACCGAGCTGGCCGAGCAGCTGGTCGACGCGCTCTCCGCCGTCCCCGGCTGCACCCGCTGCGCGTACGCGGGCTCGCTGCGCCGGATGCGCGAGACGGTGGGCGACATCGACGTGCTCGCGACCGCCGAGGACTCCGCCCCGCTGATGGCCGCGCTCACCGAACTCCCCTACGTCGCCGAGGTGATCGGCAGCGGGAGTACCAAGACCTCGGTCCGTACCACCCAGGGCGTACAGGTGGATCTGCGGGTCGTTCCGGAGGAGGACTGGGGAGCCGCACTGGTCTACTTCACCGGGTCGAAGGCGCACAACATCAAGCTGCGCACGATGGCCGTCCGGGCCGGGCTGAAGCTCTCCGAGTACGGGCTGTTCGAGGTGGACGGCGGCGCCAAGGTGGTTTCGGAGACCGAGGACGAGGTGTACGCGGCACTCGGACTGCCGTGGATCCCGCCGCCGCTGCGCGAGGACCGGGGCGAGATCGAGGCCGCGCTGGACGGCGGACTCCCCGACCTGGTCCAGGAGTCCGACCTGCGCGGCGACCTGCACACCCACACCGACCTGACCGACGGTCTGGCCACCCTGGAGGAGATGATCGACACCGCCGCCGCCCGCGGCTACTCCTACTTCGCCGTCACCGACCACGCCCCGGACCTGGTGATGCAGCGGATGACGGACGAGAAGATGCTCACCCAGCGCGAACAGCTGCGCCGACTCGCCGACCGGCACAAGAAGTTGCGCCTGCTGCACGGCACCGAGCTGAACCTCGGCCCGGACGGCGGGGTGGACTGGCCGCCCGAGTTCCTGGCCGGCTTCGACGTGTGCGTGGCCTCCGTGCACTCGCACTTCGCCCTGGACCGGGCCGCCCAGACCCGCCGGCTGATCCGTGCCTGCGAGAACCCGTACGTGCACGTCATCGGGCACCTCACCACCCGTCGGATCGGCCGGCGCGGGCCGATCGACGTCGACCTGGACGCGGTGTTCGAGGCCGCCGCACGCACCGGCACCGCGATCGAGATCAACAGTTCCCCGCAGCGGCTCGACCTGCGCGACGAGGACATCCTGCGGGCCAAGCGGCACGGCGTGCGCTTCGCGATCGACAGCGACGCCCACGCCACCGGCCACCTCGCCTACCCGCGCTACGGCATCGGCACGGCGCAGCGCGGCTGGCTCACGGCCGAGGACGTGGTCAACACCTGGACCTGGCAGAAGCTGAAGCACTTCCTCCGCAAGGACGCGGTGCCCAGGTAGCCCCGGCCGGAGGCAGCCCTCCGAAGGTGGCCCGGCCGGAGGCAACCCCGGCCGGTGCCGTCGTCGACGGACGCCCGCCCGGACCGTCACCCCCCGCCGCAGGAGGCCCCGGGCGAGGCCAGCACCCGGGCCGCGCTGCGGTGCCCGAGCCCGACCGCGTGCGCGAGGTCCCCGGTGTCCAGGAATCCGGCCAGGAACCCCGCCGCGAAGGCGTCCCCGGCCCCGGTGAGGTCGCGCACCTCGGCCACCGACGGCACCGGCACCATGACCGGCGGCTCACCGGGCACGTCGACGGCGGTCGCCTCGGCACCCGCCTTGGTGACCACCGTGGTGGCCGCCAGCCGGGCGCGCCCCGGCCCGGGCAGCCCGCCGACCAGCAGCCCGAGGTACTCCGACTCGGAGCGGTCGGCGAACACGAAGGTCGGCGCCAACCCGACCAGCAGATCGAGGAAGCGCTCCCGTCCGAACCCCTCCAGCACGCCGGTCGAGGAGGCGTCCACCGAGGTGGTGCCGCCCGCCCGCCGGACCCGGGCGAGAGCGTCCACCGCCGTGCCGCCGACCGGCTCGCCGTCGAAGGAGTACGCCGGCACGTGCAGGTGGGTCAGTCCGGCCAGCCACTCGTCGGGGACCCGCTCCAACAGCGTGGCGGCGCCCCGGTCGGGCAGCATCGTCCGCTCGCCGTCCTGGTCGATCAGCACCACGACGCTGCCGGTCCGGCCGTGCCGGGAGACCCTTACGTCGACGCCGTGACCGGCCAGTTCGGCGACCACGCCGTCCCCGATCGCGTCCTCGCCGACGCAGCCGAGGAAGCGGGCCGGGTGGTACCCGGCGGCGAAGCGGGCGACGTTGGCCGCGCTGCCGCCGCGCCGGCGGAAGACCCGGGCGCCGGAGTCGGTGCCGTACCGCAGCGGGCCGTCGGCCCAGACCACGATGTCCTCGACGAGGTCGCCCAGCACCCCCAGCACCGCTCAGGCCCCGGTCTCGGCGACGACGGCCGAAGCGCCGCCACCGGCCGATGCCCGACCGGCCGCACCACCGGCCACAGCGGCACCACCTGCCACGGCCCCCGCGGCCAGCGCGGTCGCGATCTCCCCGCCGAGCCTCACGTTGCCCCGGTACACCTCGACGTTGACCTCCAGGCTGCGCCCGCCGGTGTCCCGCCGGATGAAGTCGAGCAGGAACGGCGTGGAGGCGTTGCCGGCGACGCCCTGGCGCTCGGCCTCCGCCCAGGCCCGGGCGAGGATGCCGTCCAGCTCCTCGGGCGGCAGCTGCTTGGCCGGGTCGACCGGGTTGGCGATCAGGACGGCCTGCGGCAGTCCGAGGCGGTCGCGGGACTCGATGATCCTGGCGGCCTGCTCGGGCGACTCCACGCTGAAGTTGATCTCGTGGCCGGAGTCGGTGACGTAGAAGCCGGGGTACTTGCGGGTGCGGTAGCCGATGACGGGGATGTTGTAGGTCTCGAAGCGCTCCAGGGTGGCCCGGATGTCGAGGACGGACTTCACTCCGGCGCTGATCACGGTGATCGGGGTGGCTGCCAGGGCGGTGAGGTCGGCCGACTCGTCGAAGCTCTCCGAGGCGCCGAAGTGCACACCGCCGAGGCCGCCGGTGGAGAACACCCGGATGCCCGCGCGGTGGGCGAGGAACGACGTGGCGGCGACGGTGGTGCCGCCGTGCCGGCCGAGCGCGGAGACCACCGGGAGGTCGCGCAGGCTCACCTTGTCCAGGCCGTCGACGGCGGACAGTTCGGTGATCTGCTCGGTGCTCAGCCCGACCGTGGGCACCCCGCGGTGGACCCCGGTCGTGGCCGGGACGACGCCCGCCGCGCGCAGCTGCCGCTCCGCCTCCAGCGCGACGGCCAGGTTGCGCGGCCGGGGCAGGCCGTGGGTGAAGATGGTCGACTCCAGGGCGACCACCGGCCGGCCTTCAGCGAGGGCGCGGGCGACCTCCTCGGAGACCTGGATGGCGGGAGCGGTGGGCGGAAGTCCGGTCATGAGGCGAACTCTCTGTGAGGATTCCACTGCGGTGGGCGACGTGCCGCTCAGCCTATGGACGGTGCGCACGGGAATCCAGAGTGCGTCCAGCCAGGAGGCCTTCCGCGATCACGGGGACGGGGCGGCACTGGCGGCATCAGCGGCACCGAGGGTACCGACGGTGACAGTCCTTGACGCCGACATGCCATCACCGGAAGGATTCCCGGACCATCCGACCGGCCCGCGGCACCCGCCCGCGGGCCGCCCGACCCCGGGAACCCGCCTTGGCCCTGCGCCCGTTGCTCCGCCGCGCCGCCGGTCTGATCGGCGCCGCCGTCCTCACCCTGGCCGGCACCCTCACCGCCGCCGGCCCGGCCCACGCCGACTTCGGCACCGACTACCACGACCCGGTCACCGCCACCAAGCCGCTCACCCGCCCCGACACCCGCTCGTGCACCGTCGAGGCGATGCACGAACGCGAGTTCCGCAACGGGTACGGCAACCCGCCGGACACCCCGTACCGCACCACCGTCACCCCGCCCGCCGACTGCGCCGGCCCCTGGTCGGCGGTGGTCCTGGACCTCCACGGACAGGTCGCCGGGCGGCAGTTCGACCGGATCTTCAGCGTCCGGGTCGGCGGCGTCCAGGTGCTGCTCTCCTCCACTCCCGAGCCGTCCAAGGACGGCATCGCGTGGAACGTCGAGCACGACGTCACCCGCTACGCCCCGCTCTTCACGGACGGCCCGCAGGAGTTCTCCTTCGACCTCGCCAACGTCACCGACGCCACCTACACGGGCGTCTTCACGATCAGCGCGAACCTGACCTTCTACACCGCCGACGACCGCCGGCCCGCCGCCCGAACCGCCGACCGACTGCTCACCACCGGACCGTTCGGGCTCACCCAGGCCGCACCCACCGCCGGACGCGACCTCACCTTCCCGCAGAACCTCGAACGCCTCACCGCCGAGGTCTACGCCCGCGGCGGCGGCGCCTGCGAGGAGTTCGCGTACGCCTCCGCGCCGGACGCCTTCGCCTCCGCCAACCCGGGCACCGGCATCTGCGGCAAGGGCCCGTTCCGCGAGCTGCGGCTGACCGTGGACGGCCGGGTGGTCGGCGCGGTCTGGCCGTACCCGGTGATCTACACCGGCGGCTGGGACCCGCTGCTCTGGCGGCCGGTGCCCGGCGTCTTCGCCTTCGACCTGCCCGCCTACCGGCTCGACCTCACCCCGTACGTCGGGCTGCTGCTGGACGGCCGGCCGCACACCGTGGGCGTCACCCTGAACACCGCCGAGGCGCAGGGCAACGACCTCTGGACCGGCCAGGTCAACCTCTTCGCCGAGACCGACCACGGCGCCGCCCGCACCACCGGACAGCTCACCGACCACCGGGTCGCCCCGGAGGCCACCGTCGCGACCGACCTCGCCGACCACGGCGCCGGCAGCGGCGACTGGACGGTCACCGCCTCCCGGAACGACCTCGCCCGGGGCTGGGTACAGACCTCGCACGGCCGGATCACCACCGAGGTCCACGACGAACTCGTCTTCCGCTCCACCCAGCGACTGCGCGACTCGGGCAACGACATCTCGCTGCACAACGGCACCGACCTCACCCGCACCACCGCCACCTGGGGCGGCGGCCCACACCGCACCACCACCGTGCACGAGGGCGAACCGCTGGACGTCGACTACCGGGTGAGCCGCGACGCGGCCGGCAACACCGACCAGACCACCGCCATGGACCTCGGCTACCACCGCGAGACCACCGCGGCGACCGGCGGCCACGTCACCGAGCGCTCCACCGTCGACCACACCCTGCGCCCCACCGCCCGGCGGCACGACGGCGACCGCACCGTCCGGACCGGCAGCAGCACCGAGGAGTACGGCAGCACCGGGCCCGAGGGGCCGTACCGTCGGACGCTGAGCTTCGTGGACGGCTGGCCGCGCTCCTGACGACCGACCCCCGCCACATCCGTCGTTCGTCCCGCACCGCGTCCCGCACCACGTCCCGCACCGCGTCCCGCGCCGATCCCTTGTCGCCCGAGTTGCGAAAATTGTCGGATTCGCGCCGTCGACCCCTGGTGCACAGCCCGTAGGAGGCGCATGATGGGAGATGGACCTGCGAGGTAGCTGAAGGAAGTTCGACCGCAGGAGGCAGTGGCGACGGATCGAGACGGATCAGGGTCTGCCGCTGGATAACTACCTCGGTCGACGATCGAACTACCGGCCGGAGGACGTGACGTCCGGAGGCCACCCCCACCTCGTAGGTTCCGCGCGTCCACGGAGCATCCCCTCGGCCCCGTGGACGCGCTGCGTCGTGCTCCCGTGGACGCGCCCGCTCCGGCCTCGGTTACCGAGCCCCGGCCGGCCTCGGTTACCGGGCCCCCGCCGCCCAGCCCATCTCCCAGGCGTGCACCGCGATCCCGACCCGGTTCGCCACCCCGAGCTTGCGCTGGATGCTGGCGACGTGGGTCTTCACCGTTCCCGGCGAGATGAACAGCTCCGCGGCGATGTCCGCGTTGGTGCGGCCCGCCGCGACGTGCCCGGCGATCTCCACCTCCCGTTCGGTCAGCGGCACCACCGGCGCCGGCCGGCCGTGCTCCGGCCGGCCGTGCTCCGGGCGTCCGCGCTCCGGCCGACCGTGCTCCGTGCGGCGCGGCGCCGTCACGTGCCGCAGCAGCCGGACCGTGACCGACGGGCTGATCAGGCTCTCCCCGTCCGCCGCCGCCCGTACCGCCTCGGCCAGCAGGGACGGGCCGGAACGCTTCAGCAGGAAGCCGGACGCCCCGTACCGCAGGGCCGGGTACACGTACTCGTCCAGGTCGAAGGTGGTCAGCACCACCACCCGCACCGGCTCCGCCACGCCCGGCCCGGCCAGCCGGCGGGTCAGCTCCAGTCCGTCCATCCGCGGCATCCGGACGTCCACCAGCGCGACGTCCGGCCGCAGTTCGGCCGCCAGCTCCAGCGCGGCCAGCCCGTCCGCCGCCTCACCCACCACCTCGATGTCCGGCTGGGCCGTCAGGATCCGCCGCACACCGCGCCGGACGGCCTCCTGGTCGTCAGCGATCAGGGTGCGGATCACCCGCGGGCTCTCGCCGTTCGTACTCGTCACGCCCAGCAGTGTGGCGCACGGGTGACGGACGGGAAAGTTCACGCGGCGGAACCGGCCCGGTTCACCTTCGTCCGGTGGGCTGGCCGCCATGACTGATTCCAGTGGACGTCCCTCCGTCAGCAGGCGCGGGCTCCTGGCCGGTGCGACCGGCGTCGGCCTCGGCGGTGCCGTCTCCCTCTCCGGCGTCCCGGCCACCCCCGTCGCCGCCTCCCCGGTGCTCTGGCAGCGGCCGGACCGCTCCGGCGCGCCCCGCGTGGCGGGCCTGCACCTCCAGTTCGGCTCGGACGCCTCGCGCGAGGTGGTGGTCTCCTGGCACACCACCAGGTCCGTCGGCAACCCGCGTGTGGTGTACGGGACTTCGAACAACGGCTTCGGCCGGACGGTCCAGGCCGCGACCCGCACCTACCGGGACGCCGCCTCCGGCACCGAGGTCCAGGTGCACCACGCCCGGCTGACCGGCCTGCACGCCGACACGGACTACGTCTACGCCGCCGTCCACGACGGCACCACCCCCGAACTCGGCACCGTCCGCACCGCCCCACGCGGCCGCTCCGCCTTCACCTTCACCAGCTTCGGCGACCAGGGCACCCCCACCCTCGGCCGGAAGACCGCCGGGGGCTACGTGAACGACAACCTCGGCAGCCCCGCCGCCGGCGACACCACCGCCGGAGTCGAACGGATCGCCCCGCTGTTCCACCTGCTCAACGGCGACCTCTGCTACGCCAACATCGCCACCGACCGGGTCCGCACCTGGTCCGACTGGTTCGAGAACAACAGCCGCTCGGCCCGCCACCGCCCCTGGATGCCCGCGGCCGGCAACCACGAGAACGAGAAGGGCAACGGCCCGATCGGCTACGGCGCCTACCAGGCGTACTTCGAACTGCCGGACGCCCGCTCCGACGCGGAGACGCACGGCCTGTGGTACTCGTTCACGGCCGGCTCGGTGCGCGTGATCAGCCTCAACAACGACGACGTGGCCTACCAGGACGGCGGCAACAGCTACGTCCACGGCTACTCCGGCGGCGCCCAGCAGCGCTGGCTGGAGCGGGAGTTGATCGCGGCCAACGCGGACCCGGGGATCGACTGGATCGTGGTCTGCATGCACCAGGTGGTGATCTCCACCGCCGACAGGTTCAACGGCGCCGACCTCGGCGTCCGCGAGGCCTGGGTGCCGTTGTTCGACAGGTACGGCGTGGACCTGGTGGTCTGCGGCCACGAGCACCACTACGAGCGATCGCACCCGATCCGCGGCCAGCAGCCGACCGACACCCGCACGCCGATCCCGGTCTCCACCGGCACCGGGACCATCGACACCACCAAGGGCACCGTCCACATGGTCATCGGCGGCGGCGGCACCTCCGTCCCGTCCAACCAGCTGTTCTTCGACCCCGCCAAGGCCCGGGTGATCACCGGCGTCGGCGCCGTCGACCCGGCCACCGGCAAGCGCCCGCCGGTGTACGTGATCGAGGACGCCCCCTGGTCCGCCTTCCGGGACGCCGACAACCCGTACGGCTTCGCCTCCTTCGACGTCGACCCGGGCGGCCGCGACGGGCAGACCACCATCGGCGTCACCTACTACTCCGTCAGCGGCCCGTACGGGGACCTCGTCCCGGTCGACCGCTTCACCCTCACCCGCCCGCGCGGCAGCCGCGGCGGCGGACGGGGCCACTGAGCCTCCGCGCGCACCCGGGGGCGGAACCGAGCGGCCGCCCCCGGGCGCGCTCGTCTCAGCGCCCCGGCAGGGAGCAGCCGACCCGCCAGCCCGTGGGGGTGCCCGGGCCTGCCGCCAGCGAGCCCCCGTGGGCGGCGGCGCGGGCGGTGAGCCCGGCCAGGCCGGTGCCGCCGGCCCCGGGCCGGCGGCGCAGCAGCGGCTTGCGGGCGGGGCCGCCGTCGTCGGTGACGGTCAGCTCGACGGCGCCGCCCTCGCCGGGGGCCACCCGGACGGTGACCTCGGTGGCCTGCGGGGCGTGCCGGCGAATGTTGGTGAGCGCCTCCAGGACCACGGCGTACGCGGTCGCCTCGGCCTCGGCGGAGAGCCGGCCCGCGGTGCCGGGCGCCAGCTCGGCGGTGGCGCGCAGGGCGCCGGTGGAGCCGAAGCGGGCGACCAGCTCGGGGAGGTCCGCCAGACCCAGCCGACGCGTGGTCGCTCCGCCCGCCTGCCCCTCCCGGTCCGACGGGCCGGAGCCGCCGGAGCCACCGGATCCGTCAGAGCTGCCGGAGCTGCCGGACCGGGAGGAGCGGTCGCCGCTGCCTCCCTGGCCGCTCGGCTCGCGCAGGGCACCGACCATCTCGTCCATCGAGTCCAGTGCCCGCAGCCCGGCCTCCTCCAGGCGGCGCAGCAGTGCGGCCGTCTCCTCCGGCTCCTGGCCCGGGAGTTGACCGGCCTGGGCCTCCAGCACGATGCCGGTGACCTCGTGGGCGACGAAGTCGTGCAGGCCCCGGGCCACCTCCAACCGCTGTTCGCGCCGGGCCCGGGCCACCGCCCGCTCCCGGCGGGCGTCCAGGACCCGCAGGTACAGGGCCGCCCCCGCGACACCGAGCAGCGGCAGCAGCGAGAGCAGCACCCCGACCACCGGCCCGGCCGCGCCGCCCTGCGGCGTCCGCAGGGTGAACCGCAGCGGCAGCAGCACCGCCGCCAGCCCGACCAGCCCGCCGACCGGACCGGCCCAGCGGTCGGGCAGCCGGCGGACGGCCCGGAACAGCAACCCGAGCAGGGCGAGCCACTCGAACGGCAGCCAGAACGCGGGCAGCCGGTACGGCCCCGGGTAGACCACGTCGACCAGCAGCGAGACCCCGGCCACCGCCCCGGTGGCCGCACCGAGCGTGATCCGCCCGGCGGCGGGCCAGGGCAGCAGCGCCACCACCGCGACGAGCACCGCCGTCAGGGCGAGCAGCACGGCCGCTCCCCGGGCATCCGGCTGCGCCAGCAGGACGGGCGCCAGCAGGGCGAGCGCGGAGACGGCGGCGAGCGGCCGACGGATCCGGGCCGGCCGCGGCCGCGCGGGACCGGGGTGAGCGAGAGCAGAGTCGGTGCGCACCCGGCCGAGCCTACGGGCAGCTCCCCCGGGGGAGGCGGAGTCCTCCTCAGGTGGGACGGGTCTACCCGTCAACTCCCCTCCACAGCGGGAGGTCCGCGCGACCGGGCGGGAGCATGATCGGTGGTGTCGGAACACCCGCGTCGAAGGAGACCCGAACCGCCATGAACCGCCGCCTCGCCACCGCCGCAGTCTCACTCCTCCTGCTCACCGCGACCGCCGCCACGGCCGCGCCGGCCGCCGTCGCGGAACCGGCCCCAGCCGAGTCGGCCACCGCGCCCGTCAGCACCGGGTCGGTCGCCACGGCATCGGTCACCACCCCGGAACAGGCCGCCGCAGCGGGCGACTTCGGGCCGGTCGCCGTGCGCGGCACCGGCGACACCATCCTCACCTCCTCCTTCCATGGCTTCGAGGGCGACCCGGTGCGGATCTCGGTGGACGCCCGCGCCGCCACCAACACCGATCCGCGCACCACCACGGGCCACTTCCACGTCCGTCACGTGCACACCGACGGCCGGCTGGTCGCCGACTTCGAGGGCGACATCACCTGCCTGGCCGTCGGCGGCCGGGAGGCGATCGCCACCGGGGTGGTCACCAGGAGCGACGCGCCGTGGTTCCCGGGCCTGGAACTGGTCGGCCAGAAGGTCGCCCTCTCGATGGAGGACAACGGGCGGCACGGGGACCGGATGGGCTGGGTCTGGGGCGCGTTCGGCCAGCCGGTGTCGGACTGCCAGGGCACGGTACCGTTCATCCGCACGACCAGTGGTGACTTCTCCGTGCGCAGCTGACACCCGGCCGACCGGACCCACCAGGGCCGTTCGGATCCGACCGGAGCTGCGCACCGCTGTCCGAGCGCCCGCAGACCTGGAGGCCCCGTTGTCCCTCGACCGTCCGACCACCCCGCCACCGGCGGGCGCGGGGTTCAACGACCGCACAGGGGAGGGCCGTTGACCCCCGCGCCCGACCGGCAGCCGCCCGATTCCTCCCGGCTCGCCGCCGTCGGGCCGTACTTCGCGCTGGACACCTCGTCGGCCGGGCGGCCACCCGAGGGCTTCCGGCCGCTGGCCGAGCTGTACGGCACCGGACCGGACGCGCCGCTGGCGGCGCGGATGCGGGTGGTGGCGCAGCGGCTCGGCACCGGCGAGCCCCGGGTCGCCGCCTCGATCCTGCACCTGGGGCTGGCCGCCCGTTTCTGGTCGGTGGGGCTGGGCTCGGCCGTCCTGCTGGGGACGGTCCCGACCCTGGAGCACGCCTGGGTACGGATCCCGGACCAGGGCCCGCTCGACCTCTGGACACCGCCCGAGCCCGCCCGGCCGGCCGCCGGAACGCTGGCTGACCAGCTCCACGAGGCTGTCCTGCTGGGCCAGTTGGCGCCACTGGCGGAGGCCGTCCGGGCCGTCGCCCCGCTGTCCCGTCGCCTGCTGCTCGGCAATGCCGCCTCCGCGCTGGCCGGGACGCTGCGGGTGCTGGACGCCCATGTGCCGGACGCCGCACAGGCCTTGGCCGCGGAGCTGCTGGACCGTCCGCCGCTGGCCGGATCGGGCACCCTGCGCACCGGTCCGCGCGGAACGGCGTTCCGGCGGAACAGCTGCTGCCTCTACTACCGGGTCGGTCCGGGCGCCGGGCTCTGCGGGGACTGCTGCTTCAGCACGCCGCCCGGCCGCGGGAAGCGGAACGCTTAATACCTTCACACCTGAAGGTCATGCCACTCTCCCGCCGCCCTCAGCCGCGCACCCCGGCCCGGTCCGCCACCGCCACCGCCACCGCCATCACCAACGGCTCCGGCGGCGAGGGAGGGATCCGGGAACGGCGGCACGGCCACCGGTTCAGCCGTCGTCCGCCAACTCCAGGTGCCGCCGGACCAGATGGTGCACGCAGGCCACCGCGTGCGCTTCGGCGGCGGCCCGGGCGCAGGCCGCGTCGCCGGCCAGCACGGCGACCAGGATCTCCCGGTGCTGCTCGGCGAAGCGCTCCTGGTCCGGCCCGTACGGGGCGGGCAGCCAGAGCAGCGGGCCGAGTTCGGCCTGGAGCCGGACGGCGAGCTGGGTGAGCCGCGCCGACTGGGCGGCGACGGCGAGTTCGATGTGGAAGCGGGCGTCGGCGCGGCGCTGTTCGGCGGGCCCGGCGGCATCGCGCAGGTCGTGCACCAGCCGGATGAGCCGGGGGCCGAGGTCGGCCGGGGCGCGCTCGGCGGCGAGCCGGGCGGCGGTGCCGAAGACGGCCAGTTCCTCGTCGCCGAGGTCGCGCAGGTCGACGGTGGCGAGGTCGCGCAGCCGGGCGAGCTGGAGGTGTTCGCAGCCCTCGGCGGGGGTGCGGACGAAGCTGCCGCCGTTGCGGCCGCGCCGGGTCTCGATCAGTCCGGCCTCGCGGAGCAGGGCGAGGGCCTCGCGCACGGTGCCGTTGGCGACGCCGAGTTGGTCGGCCAAGTCGTTCTCGCTGGGCAGTTGGTCCCCGTCGACGACCAGTCCGAGGGCGATCGCCTCGGTGATCCGGCGGGCCACCGCGTCGGCGCGCCCGAGGTCGGCCAGCGGCGCGAGGACGGCGCTGAGCAGCGGGGCCGCACTGCCGATGGCCGTCATGCCGCTCCCCTTCTCGGTCGCCGTCGCCGGGTCGTCGCCGGGCCGTCGCCGGGCCGTCGCCGGGTCGTACCGGATCGCACCGGATCGTCGCCGGATCACCGTCCGGATCACGACCGGATCACCGTCCGGCCGGATGTTTCCCGCAGGGTACCTCCGCTCTGGCGCGCACTCTTGCCGCTAGAAACCCGATCTCGTATGTTTTCCCGCAGCCTCGGCCCGAACAGCGCCCCGCAGCGCCCAGCAGCACCCTCGCAGCGCTCCCCACGCATCACGACACGTTCCCAGGAGCAGGTCATGACCGATGCCAGTGCACGTGCCACCGTCCACTCCCCGGACCCGGACGCCGAACGGCTGGCCGCCCTCGGCTACACCTCCGAGTTCAAGCGCGACATGAGCCTCTGGGCGAACTTCTCGCTCGGCTTCACCTATCTCTCCCCCGTCGTCGGCGTGTACACACTCTTCGCCTCCTCGCTCCAGACCGCCGGGCCGCCGATGGTCTGGAGCTTCCTCATCGCGGGCCTCGGCCAGCTGCTGGTGGCCCTGGTGTTCAGCGAGGTGGTCGCCCAGTTCCCGGTGGCCGGCGGGGTCTACCCGTGGGCGCGCCGGCTCTGGGGCCGCACCTGGGGCTGGCTGACCGGCTGGGTCTACCTGCTGGCGCTGATGTCCACCATCGCGGCGGTCTCCTACGGCGCCGGCCCGTACGTGGCCGCCCTGCTGGGCGTCGAGCCGAGCACCGCGACGACCGTCTGGTGCGCGCTCGGCCTGCTGGCGCTCGCCACCGTGATCAACCTCGGCGGAACCCGGGTGCTGTCGGCGGCGGCCGTGTTCGGCTTCGCCGCCGAGCTGCTCGGCGCCCTGGCGGTGGGCGCCTGGCTGCTGCTGACGCACCGCTACCACGGCCTCGGCGTGGTCTTCGACCGCTTCGGCGCGGGCGGCGACGGCGACTACACGGACGCCTTCCTGGCCGCCGGGCTGATCGCGGTCTTCCTGTTCTTCGGCTTCGAGGCCTGCGGCGACGTCGCCGAGGAGGTGCCCGACCCGGGTCGACAGATCCCCAAGTCGATGCGGCGCACCATCTACGTCGGCGGCGCGGCGGCGATCGGGGTCAGCCTGGCGCTGGTGATGTCGATCCAGGACATCGGCGCGGTGGTCTCCGGCGACGACAAGGACCCGGTGGCCAAGGTGCTGCACGACGCCTTCGGCGCGGCCGGCGCCCGGGTGGTGATCGGCGTGGTGCTGATCTCCTTCCTGTCCTGCGTGCTGAGCCTCCAGGCGGCGGCGAGCCGGCTCGCCTACTCCTTCGCCCGGGACCGGATGATCGTGGGCAGCCGGCTGCTGGCCACCGTCTCGGACCGGCTGCGGGTGCCGCCGTACGCGCTGCTGCTCGCCGCGGCGCTGCCCGGTGTGATCATCGTGGCCGCCTCGGCGCTCTCCGAGGGCGCCCTCACGAAGATCATCTCCTTCTCCAGCATCGGCATCTACCTGGCCTTCCAGATGGTGGTACTGGCCGCCCTGCGGGCCCGGCTGCGCGGCTGGCGCCCGAGCGGGGACTTCCGGCTCGGCCGCTGGGGCCTGGTGGTGAACATCGGCGCGCTGGTCTACGGCGTCGCGGCGATCGTCAACATCTGCTGGGGCCGTACCCCGGACGCCGCCTGGTACGACAACTACCTGGTGCTGCTCTCGGCCGTGGTCGTGCTCGCGGTCGGCGGGCTCTACCTCCTGCTGGCCCGCCCGCACCTGCGCGGCGACGCCCCCTCCGGCGACGCCGCGGCCGCGACCGAACCGGCCGGAGTGCGGGCATGACCGGACTCCCGCTGGACGGCGTCCTGGTCGCCGACTTCGGCCGGGTCCTCGCCGCGCCGTACCTGACCATGCTGCTGGCCGACCTCGGCGCCGACGTGATCAAGGTCGAGCAGCCCGGCAGCGGCGACGACACCCGCGCCTGGGGACCGCCGCACGCCCAGGGCGAGGCCACCTACTTCCTCTCCGTCAACCGCAACAAGCGCTCCCTCACCCTCGACCTGCGCGACCCCGTCGACCACGCCCGCGCGGTCGAACTCGTCCGCCGCGCCGACGTGCTGGTGGAGAACTTCCGTCCCGGCACGATGGCCCGCCACGGCCTCGGCCCGGACCGCGCCCAGGCCCTCAACCCGCGGCTCGTCTACTGCTCCATCACCGGCTTCGGCCCCGGCAAGGGTGCCGAACTGCCCGGCTACGACCTGCTGGTGCAGGCCGTCGGCGGTCTGATGTCGGTGACCGGCCCGGCCCCCGGCGAACCGGTGAAGACCGGCGTCGCCCTCGTGGACGTGCTGACCGGACTGCACGCGGCGGTCGGCGTGCTGGCCGCGCTGCGCGAACGCGAGACCACCGGCCGGGGCCAGCTGGTGGAGCTGAACCTGCTCTCCACGCTGCTCTCCGGCCTGGTCAACCAGTCCGCCGGCTACACCCTGGCCGGCGCGGTGCCGGGCATCCTCGGCAACCGTCACCCGTCCATCGCCCCGTACGAGGTGTTCGCCGCCGCCGACCGCCCGCTGGTCGTCGCGGTCGGCAACGAGCGGCAGTTCGCCGCGCTCTGCCGGGGTGTGGACGCCCCCGAGCTGGCCGGCGACCCGCGTTTCGCCACCAACTCCGACCGGGTCGCGCATGTGGCCGAGCTGGCCCGCGAGCTCTCCGCCCGGCTCGAACTCCGCACCGCCGCCGAGTGGTTCGCGGTGCTCACCCCGCTCGGCGTGCCCTGCGGACCGGTCAACGACCTGGCCGAGGCCTTCGACCTCGCCGACTCGCTCGGCCTGCGACCCCGGGCGCCGCTGCCCGGCCCGGACGGCCGCCCGCTGGACCTGGTCGCCAACCCGATCGGCCTCTCCCGCACCCCGCCCCGCTACCAGCTGCCCCCGCCCCGGCTCGGCGAGCACACCGCCGAACTGACCGCCTGGCTGGCCACCCCGTACGACGAAGCACCACACGAAGAGCCCCCGCACGACGAGGACTTCGAAGACCGCCCATGAGCACCCCGCACGACACCAGAGACGGCACCGGCACCGGCACCGGCACCGGCACCTCCGTGTCCGACCCGCTCGACCTGATCGACTTCACCACCCTCCTCGACCCCCGCACATGCCGGGGCTCGCGTCCGGCCTGTCCAGGGCCGGGCGCGGGCCGTTGTTCCCCACCCGTTGCCGATGCCCGTGGCACCGGGTGAAGTCCTTCCGAGGAGTGTGCGCAGAGGGGCACATTCGAACGGGGCACGCTCGAACGGCGCGGTCAGACCGCGACCGTCTCCTCCATCTCCTCCTCCGCGTCCTGCCGGGGCTCCGGCAGACGGCGTCCACGGCCCTCGTACATCGCCGCGGCCACCAGCACGACGCCGCCGAGCAGCAGCCAGACCAGCAGGGTCACGACGTGCCCGCCGACACCCGCGCCGCCGTCGAAGTACAGGATGCTGCGCGCGCCCTCCAGGAAGCCCGCGCCCGTCCAGAATCCGTGCAGGCCGCCGAAGAAGCCGTTCTGCAGTTCGGGCCGGTAGATGCCCCCGGAGGAGGTGAAGTTCAGCATCACGAACAGCACCATCATGGCCAGCGTGGTCCACCGCTTCAGGAAGCTGTGCAGGCCGATGCCGATCAGCAGGATGCCCGCCGAGTAGAGCCAGCCGAGCGCCCAGATCGCCGCGTAGTCGTGGTCGACCACGTGGAAGACCGGCCCGGCGGTCACGATCCCGATCACACTGACCACCAGCGAGACCGCCACACCGACCAGTGCCCGGATCCTCATGCTCAGCCCCGCGCCGGCCGCACCGATCGCCGCGACGCTGGCGTAGGAGCCGATGCTCAGCGCGACCAACAGGAAGAACAGGCCCTGTCCGGTCGGGTCGCCCTTGGCCGGGGTGGTCAGGTCGGTCACGTGCAGCGGAACGCCCTGCTGGTCGGTGACGGTGGTGAACACCGCCGTGGCGGCCACCACCGAGGTGTCCGAGTTGCCCTTGGCGACGATCAGCTCGGGGCTCTTGGCGTCAGGGACGAAGGCGCCCACCAGGTCCCGGTCGCGCAGCTGCTGCTCGGCGGCGGCCCGGTCGTCCACGGTGCGGACGTCGAGCGCGTCCCCAGCCTTGCCCTGGATCGCCTGTGCCAGTCCCTGTGCCTGCGGCGTGGTGCCGACCACGGCCACCTTGAGGTGGTGCGGCTCGGGCTGGTGGAAGGCGCCCTGGTAGGCGAGCGCCATGCCCAGGCACATCAGCAGCGGGGTGATCAGGTGGGTGACCAGGTGCTTGATCGAGTGCCCCAGGGCGGGCGCCGCAGCGGGGTTCCGGGGTGTGCTCATGGCGTTCGTACCGTCCTCCGGTGGTGTCTCTCAGTGGCAAGAAGGTGACAAATGCAACCAATACGGGTGGTAAATGCAACCATCTATGGATGTAGCTTACAACTATCCGACATCGATCGGAAGCCGGGACCCGACCGGCCGGGGTCCCGGCTCCGACCGCGGCGGCCGTCGGCCCGGGCCGTCAGCCCAGCTCGAACACCCCGTACGAGAACCCGTCCGCCCGCAGCTCCCCGTCCACCAGCCGCACGCCCTGCACCTCCAGCGGCCGAACGCCCGGCGCCCACCGGGCGCCGCCCTCCGGCAGGCCCGCCAACCGTACGGACGCGGGCTCCCGGCCCGGGTTGACCGCCACCAGGTACCGCCCGGCCCGGGTGTACACCAGCGGGTAGCCGGCGTGGCGGACCTCCAGCCCGCCGGCCGCGCCCAGCCCCGGGTGCGCCCGGCGCAGGGCGATCAGCCGCCGCACGGTGTGCAGCAGCGAGGTCGGGTCGGCGCGCTGGGAGAGCACGTCCGGGCGGTGCGGGTCCGGATCCACCGGCAGGTACAGCCGCTCCGGCGGGGCGCCGGAGAAGCCGGCGGTCGGGCCGGGCGTCCACTGCATCGGGGTGCGCGAGCCGGCCCGGTTGTACCGCGGGCCGAGCACGCTGCCCTCGGTGTCGGGCAGGCCCGGCAGGTAACGCATGCCGATCTCGTCGCCGTAGTAGACGGCCGGGAGGGTGGGCCAGGTGAGCAGGAAGGCGAAGGCGGGGGCGAGTTGCTCCGCGGTGCGCGGGCCGGCGGCCAGGCGGGAGAAGTCGTGGTTGGCGGTGGGCAGCACGATGTGCCCGTTGCCCTCGGTGAGTTCGGCCGCGGAGCGCCAGGCGTCCAGGAAGGGCTGCGGGGTCCCGCGGCCGTCGGCCTCGAAGTAGCAGGCCTCCTGGTGCCAGAACTCCTCGACCGTCCCGCCGTTGTTGTTCCAGAGCGATCGCAGGGGCAGGCCGTGGTCCTCCCCGCCGAAGTGCAGGAAGAAGTCCGCGTGGAAGCCGGCCCCGACGGCGGTGGCCGGGTCGCCCCACTCGGCGAGCAGGACGGCCTCGGGGTGGTCGCGGTCCAGCCAGTCGCGCAGCTCGGTCCAGAGCTTGGCGGTCTCCACCTTGCCCGGGTCGTCCTTGACCAGCGAGTACGCCATGTCCACCCGGAAGCCGGACACCCCGAGGCCGAGCCAGTGCGCCATGATCTCGCGCAGCGCCGCCCGGTTGGCGCGTGGGCCGTCCGCGTCCACCGCCTGCCGCCAGGGCTCCTCCGAACTGCTCTGGGCGTAACCGAAGTTGAGCGCCGGCTGGCAGTCGAAGAAGTTCGGCCGGTACCAGCCGGGGCGGCTGCCGGGCGAGGCGACGAAGCCGTCCACCGGGCGGTCGGACCAGATGTAGCGGTGGTCGGACGGGTCCTCGGCGGAGGCCAGGAACCAGGGGTGGCGGTCGGAGGTGTGCCCGGCCACCAGGTCCAGCAGGACCCGGATGCCCTTGCGGCGGGCGGCCTCGACCAGGGCCGCCAGGTCATCGGTGCTGCCGTAGCGCGGGGCGGGGGTGAGGTAGTCGGTGACGTCGTACCCGGCGTCGCGGAACGGTGAGGCGAAGCAGGGGTTGAGCCAGACGGTGTCGACGCCGAGCCAGGCGAGGTGGTCCAGGTGCCCGGCGATGCCGGCGAAGTCGCCGATGCCGTCGCCGTCGGAGTCGGCGAAGCTCTGCGGGTAGATCTGGTACAGGACGGCGTCGGCGAGCCAGTCGGGGCCGGGGCGGGTCGAGGTCATGGGCGGTTCCTCCTGCCGGGATCCGGAGCCCGGGGCCTGGCCGGGCGGGGCTGAGCCGGGACGGGCTCGGCCGGGGCCGAGCCGGGTGCCCCCGATTCTCGTCCAATCCCGGCCGTCCCGACAGCCCGCCTCGCCCCGCCGCCGCCTTCTTCACGAGGCCCGCACCCACGCCGGCACCACCGCGACGACGGCCCCGCGAAGCCGCCCCCGCCCGTACGAGACCTTCCTACGAGACCGCCCCCGCACAGGCCGCCGTGAACGCCCGGGCCCGCCGGGTGATCTCCGCCCAGTCGCCCGCCGCGACCACATCCGGCGGCACCACGTCCGTCCCCGCGCAGACCGCGAGCGCGCCGTGCGCCAGGAACTCGGCGGCGTTGCCCGCGTTCACCCCGCCGGAGGCCACCAGCGGCACGTCGGGGTAGGGGCCGCGCAGGTCCTTGAAATAGCCGGGACCGAACGCCCGGGCCGGGAAGATCTTGACGGCGGCGGCACCGAGGTCCACCGCGTGCGCGACCTCGGTCGGGGTGAGCGCCCCGAGCACCACCGGCACCCCGGCGGCGGCCGCCGCGTCGGCGACCTCGGGCCGACAGCCGGGGGTGACCAGGAAGGCCGCCCCCGCCTCGACCCCGCGCCGGGCCTGCTCGGCGGTCAGCACCGTACCGACGCCGACCCGCCAGCCGGCCTTCGAAGCCTTCAGCAGATGATCCGTCACATCCGGTGTGGTGTAGGTGAATTCGGTGAGGTTGATGCCGCCCTCGGCGAGGGCGGCGCAGAGCGCGGCGGCGTCCGGGATCCGGGGTGCGCGGACCACCGCGATCACCGATTCGTCGCCCAGCACGGAGAGTTCGCGCAGCACGGGGAGCTCGGTCAGGGCGGAGGAGGCGGAGTGGACGGTCGGGCCGGAAGGATCGGACGGGGCGGAGAGCTCGGTCATATGGCCAGGGTTCCTCGATCGGTGCGGCGCAGGGCGCGCCCGGGCCGGGCGCCCGTGGTGCCGCCCTGCCGGACGACGGCGGTGCCGTTGACGTACACGTACTCGATGCCCTCGGCGGGCAGCCGGGGGTCCTCGAAGGTGGCGGCGTCCCTGACCTTCCCGGGGTCGAGGAGCACCAGGTCGGCGTGGTGGCCGGGGGCGATCCGGCCACGCCGGTCCAGTCCCAGCCGGGCGGCCGGGCGGCCGGTCATCCGGGCGATCGCCTCCTCCAGCGTCAGCACGCCCAACTCCCGGCTGTAGTGGCCGAGGTAGCGGGGGAAGGTGCCCCAGGCCCGCGGGTGCGGCCGGGCACCGACCAGCAGCCCGTCGCTGCCGACGGTGTGGACGCGGTGGCGCATGATCGCCCGGACGTTCTCCTCGTGCCCGACGTGCTGGAGGATCGTGGTGGCCAGCTCGTCCCGGCGCAGCAGGTCCAGGAACACCTCGGTGCCGGTCCGCTCCTCCTCGGCGGCCAGTTCGGCGACGGTCCGGCCGACCGCGCCGGCGAGCGAGGCCGAACGGACGCCGGAGATCTGGATCGTCGCCCAGTCGGTGACCACACCGTGGCAGCCGTCACTGCCCTTCTCCTCCACCTCGTAGCGGATCTTCGCGCACTGCGCGGGGTCGGCGAGTCGCGCCAGCGTCGCGGCCGGGCCGCCCTCGGTGGCCCAACTCGGCAGCAGGGCGGCCAGGGTGGTGGATCCGGGCAGGTAGGGATAGCTGTCCAGGGTGAGGTCGACGCCGTCGGCGAGCGCCCGGTCGAGGAGCTCCAGCAGCTCGCCGGCCCGTCCCCGGTTGAGCCCGAAGTTCATCGTCGCGTGGGTCAGGTGCAGTGCGCAGCCGCTCCGCCGGGCGATCTCCACCATCTCCGCGTATCCCTCCAACGCCCCAGCTCCGTACGAGCGTTGGTGCGGGGCGTGGAAGCCGCCGTAGGCCGCGACGACGGTGCACAGCTCGATCAGCTCGGCGGTGTCCGCGTACATCCCGGGGGTGTAGCTGAGGCCGCTGGACATGCCGACCGCGCCGTCCAGCAGGCTCTTCGCCAACACCTGCCGCATCCGGTCGAGTTCGCCGGGCGTGGGCGGACGGTTGGCCCAGCCCATGGCGAGCATCCGCAGCGTTCCGTGCGGGACGAGGTAGCAGGCGTTGACGGCGACACCGGCGCGGTCGATCCGGTCCAGGTAGCCGGCGACGTCCCGCCAGTCCCAGTCGAAGTCGTCCGGATCGCGGTTCCAGCCCACGAGTTGGCGACGCAGTGCGGGCAGCGTGAGGTCGTCCACCGGGGCGTAGGACAGGCCGTCCTGGCCGAGGACCTCGCAGGTGACGCCCTGGGTGACCTTGGCCGGGTGCTCGGGTTCGCACAGCAGGGCGAGGTCGGAGTGGGCGTGCATGTCGATGAAGCCGGGGGCCAGGACCAGCCCGTCGGCGTCCACCGCCTCGGGGGCGTCGAGGCCCTCGCCGATCTCGGTGATCAGGCCGCCGGCGATCCGGACGTCGGCGCGGTAGCGCTCCGCGCCGGTGCCGTCCACCACGGTGGCGCCCCGGAAGACCGTGGCGCCCGTGCCGCGGCTCCGCCCCTCGGCGGCCGCTCTCTCCCCGGGCATCAGAAGAACGTCCTGACCAGGCCGGTGACCTTCGGCTCGGCCGCGTCCGCGGAGTCCAGCACCGGGATGGCCGTCCACTTGTCGAAGGCCGTGCACGGGTGCGAGACGCCCAGCCGCAGCACCGCGCCGATCGGCGCGAGGTCTCCCGCGTCTCGCAGGAAGGCGTGCTGGTCGTTGAGCGCGGTGATCCGGGCCGCCGTGCCGGTCAACTCGGCTCCACCGCGCACCCGCTGCGGCTCGGGCAGGCCCTCGTCGAAGGGCAGGTCGCGCTTGCCGGCGTCCAGCAGCGCGAGCTGCGGCTCGGGCCGGGAGACCACCCGGGCCCAGCCGTGCAGCGCGCCGCGGAACGGCGTCCGCCCGCCGTCCCGGGCGAGCGGGGAGATGCCCCGGTAGAAGCCGTCGTCGTGGGCGATGTACGCGCCCGAGCGCAGCACCACGAACGCCTCCGGAAGGTCCGCCAGCTCCTCGACCACCAGGTCGAAGTAGGCGCTGCCGCCGGCCGAGACCACCGGCCGGCGGTCGGCCGGGTAGGCGCTCGCCAACCGGCCGTGCAGGTCGCCGAGCTCCCGCAGGTAGCCGCGGACGGTGGCCAGCCCCTCGGCCGAGGCGTCGTGCGCGAGCGCGCCCTCGTACCCGCCGACGCCCGCCAGGCGCAGGGTGGGGGCGCGCAGCACGGCGGCGGCGACCTCGACGGCCGCGTCCACGCCGCGGGCTCCGGTCCGCCCGCCGGGGCCGCCGAGCTCGACCAGCACCTCGACCGGCCGCTCGGCCCCGGCGGCCCGCAGTGCCTCGTCCATCAGCCGGACGCTCTCGACGGAGTCGACCCAGGACAGGAAGGCGAAGTCCGGGTCGGCGGCGAGTTCGTCGGCGAGCCAGGCCAGTCCGGCCGGTTCGATCAGGGTGTTGGCGAGCAGGATCCGCTGCACGCCGAAGGCCCGGGCGATCCGCACCTGGGGCAGGTTGGCGAGGGTGATGCCGTGGCTGCCGGCGTCGAGCTGCGCCTGCCAGAGGGCGGGCGCCATGGTGGTCTTGCCGTGCGGGGCGAGCGCGACGCCCGCCTTGGCGCACCAGTCGGCCATGGTGCGCACGTTGTGGTCGAGGGCGGCGCCGTCGAGGGTGAGCAGCGGGGTGCCGAGCGAGGAGAGGGTGGGGCCGGTGGCGAGCCACTCCCTCGTACTGCGGCCCCACGACTGCGGTGGAGCGGCTTTGAACCTCCAGTCGAGCGGTTCGTCGGCCAGGGCGGCCACCGCGCCACGGGCGATGCCCGGTCCGGTTCCGCTGCTTGCGAAGGTCTGCTCCACCGTCTTCCTCCATCCGCACAGGTTGCAACATGTGCAACGAGGGTTGCACATGCTGGCAGGACGGTTCTAGCATCGGCGCCGGATCACGGTCAACGGACCTGACTCCCGGTCAACGGGGTCGGCTCACGTGCGGCGCCCTCGGACGGCGCGGCACGCACACGCTCACAGGCAGCGGAGCCGACCCGGTGGGCCCGCTCTCGACGGAACCGCCGCAGACGAGGAGCCCCGCACATGCCGCGACAGGACACCCAGGGCCCGACCCGCCCCGGTCCTCCCCCGACGGCCGTGTGCGTGGGCGAGTCGATGGCCGTCCTGCTGCCGGACCGCCCGGGCCCGCTGGAGTCGGTGGAGGGCTTCCGGCTCTCGGTCGGCGGCGCCGAGTCCAACGTGGCGGGCGCCCTGGCGGCGCACGGCGTGCCGACCGCCTGGATCAGCCGGGTCGGCGACGACGGCTTCGGCCGCCGGCTGCTCACCGAGGTCGCCGCCCGCGGCGTGGACGTCTCGGCGGTCGCGGTCGACCCGCACCGCCCGACCGGCCTCTACCTCAAGGAGGTCGGCGGAAGCACCGGCGACCGCCACGACCTCGGGCCCGGCCGCAGCCGGCTGCACTACCACCGGCGCGGCTCGGCGGCCGCCGCGCTCTCCCCCGAACTGCTCGCCGACCCGGCCGCCGCCGCGCTGCTGGCCGGCGCCCGGCTGCTGCACCTGTCCGGCATCACCGCCGCGCTCTCCGACGACTGCCTGGCCCTGCTGCGCACCCTGCTCGCCGACCGCCGCCCGCACCGCCTGGTCAGCTTCGACCTCAACTGGCGCCCCTCGCTCTGGCGCGAGCGCGATCCTGCCGTGCTGCCGCCGCTGCTGGACGCCGCCGACCTGCTGCTGCTCGGCTCCGACGAGGCCGAGGCCGCCTTCGGCACCGGTGACCCGGCCGCCCTGCGCCGCCGCTTCCCCGCCCCGGCCACCCTCGTGGTCAAGGACGCCGCCCGGCAGGTGACCGCCCTGGACCGGGACGGTACGGCGGTCACCGAGCCGGCCCTCACGGTCGAGGTGGTGGAGGCGACCGGCGCGGGTGACGCCTTCGCGGCCGGCTACCTGGCCGGCACCCTCCGGGGCCTGGACCAGCGGCGCCGGCTGCGGCTCGGCCACCTGAGCGCCGCCTGCGCGCTGACCACCCACGGCGACCAGGCCGAGCTGCCGGACGCCGCCGTGGTGGCCGCGCTGCTCGACGCCTCCCCCGCCCAGTGGGCCGCCACCCGGGTCACCGCGGCGGGCATCACCGGCCCGGCCCTGCCCACCGGCGGCGCGCACCCGGCCGGCCGGACACCGCCCGCCGCGCCGGCGCCTTCCGCCGCGCCGACACCGCCCGCCGCACCGACGGCGTCCGCCGCACCGACGGCGTCCGCGCACCGGACACCGTCCGCAGGCCCGGCACCGTCGGCGGACCGGGCCCGGGCACAATGAGCAGGACCCCCAGCCCTCGAAGCGGAGCACGATGAGCCAGACCGTCACCCGCGCCCTGCGCATCCTCGCCGAGCTCGGCGAGGGCGAGCGTTCCCTCGACCAGCTCGCCGAGGTGCTCGGCGTCCACAAGACGACCGTGCTGCGACTGCTCCAGAGCCTCGAAGAGGAACGATTCGTCTATCGCGACGCGAACTATCGCTACCACCTGGGCGCCGGCCTCTTCGCACTCTCCGGCCTGGCCCTGGAGCAGCGCGGCGTGCGCCGGATCGCCGCCCCGCACCTGGCCGAACTGAACGCCGCCACCGGCCAGACCGTGCACCTGGCCGCCTACGAGGGCGGCGAGGTGGTCTACATCGACAAGTTCGACTCCCGCCACCCGGTGCGGATGTACTCCCGGATCGGCCTGCGCGCCGCCCTGCACAGCGCCGCCGTCTCCAAGGTGCTGCTGGCCGACCTGCCGCTGCCCGAGCGGCGCCGGGTGGTGGCCGGGATCGACTTCACCCCGCACACCGAACGCACCCTGACCACCCCCGAGGCCCTGCTCGCCGAGCTGGAGAAGGTCGCCGCCCAGGGCTGGGCGCAGGACCACGCCGAGCACGAGGCCTTCATCAACTGCGTGGCCGCGCCCGTCCGGGACGCCAGCGGCCGGGTGGTCGCCGCCGCCTCGATCTCCGTCCCGGACGTGGTCCTGCCGTACGAGCAGGTGCTGGACCTGCTCCCGCAGCTGCTCGCCACCACCCGCGCCGTCTCGGCCGACTGCGGCCGCCCCGACCACAACTGACGCACCGTCAATTCGACAAGGAACCCGATGACCTCCGAGCACCCCCAGACCTCCGGGAAGACCCGGACCCCCGAGGAGGCCCAGACCTCCGAGAAGGCCGAGATCCGCACCGACGGCGCCCCCGCCCCCGCCTGGATGTTCTCCCAGGGCGTCCGCAAGGGCCCGATCCTCCAGGTCTCCGGCCAGGGCCCGCAGGACCCGGCCACCGGCGAGTACCTGCACCACGGCGACGTGAAGGCGCAGACCCGCCGCACCCTGGAGAACGTCAAGGCCATCGTCGAGGCCGGCGGCGCCACCATCGAGGACGTGGTGATGTTCCGCGTCTACCTGACCAAGCGCGCCGACTTCCCGCTGATGAACGAGGTCTACGCCGAGTTCATCGGCGAGAACATCAAGCCCGGCGGCGTGAAGCCGTGCCGCACCACCGTCTTCGTCGAGCTGCCGCAGGAGCCGATGCTGGTCGAGATCGACGCCCAGGCCGTCGTCGGCTGACGCACCACCACAGCGAGGGACCCGGACGCGCCTGCGGCGTCCGGGCCCCTCGCCGGTCCGGCGGCCCGCTTGCCACACCCCCACTCGCACATTAGGTTAGGCTCACCTAACTTACTGGAGGTCCGCCCATGAGCCTGCCCACCGGCGACACCGAGGTCCCCGAGCCCACCACCGCCGAACGGATCCACAGCCTGCTCAGCGCGACCTCCTCGCTCACCGTCCGCGCCCTCGGCGAGCACCACCACCTGGACACCCCGGTCTCCGTGCACGGCTCCCGGCTGCGGCTGCGCACCGCCCTGGACGACCCGCTCACCACGGCCGTCGCCGGCGCCGCCGACGGCCTCGCCGTCGTCCTGGACGTCACCGACGTCGCCCCCGTCGCCGTCCGCGACCGGGTCCGCGCCCGCCTCACCATGGCCGGCCGGCTGCGGCTGGCCCACCTCGCCGACGACGGCCTCAGCGTGCACCTGCGGGTGGACGTCGCCCATGCCGTCCTCGCCACCCCGTACGGCACCGGCGCGATCACCGGTGCCGACCTCGCGCTCGCCGAGCCCGACCCGCTGGCCCGGCACGAGGCCGCGCTGCTCACCCACTTCGCCGACGACCACGCCGAGGCACTCGACGTCCTCACCCGGCTGCTCGACCCGGTCGTGCTCGTCCACGCCCCCGACGTCCGCCCGCTCGCCCTGGACCGCTACGGCCTGGTCCTGCGCCTGGACCACCCGCACGGCCACCGCGACGTCCGCCTGGTCTTCCCCGAACCGGCCCGGGACACCGACGACTTCGGCCACCGGATGCACGATCTGCTGGCCGCCGCCCAGTACGGACTGCCGGTCCACCGTCGCTGAACCCCTGGCGCGCCGCACCACCACCCGCACCGCCACACCGCCACACCGCTGAACGCCACACCGCCCGGTCACCGCTCGACCGCGTCCTCCAGCACCACCCGCCCGATCCGCGCGTACAGCTCCGGCCGCCACCGGCGCACCGCGAGCGCCAGCCCGATCCCGCCCGCGAACACCCCGATCACCAGGAACGGGATCAGCCGGAACAGCAGCGTGTGCGCCGCCGCCCCGGCCGCGGTGTCCTTGTTGAGCACCAGCAGCACCACCACCCCGGCCATCGCCACCCCGCCCACCAACGGCGCGACCAGCGTCCGGAACCAGTGCGCCGTCTCCGGATGCCGCCCCCGCACGTGGAAGTACCCGACCACGGCGAAGGAGCAGAGCGTCTGCACGACCAGGATCGCCATCGTCCCGAGCAGCGCCAGCAGCGTGTACAGGTGCGCGTACGGGTCCATCCCGGCCGCCAGGAACCCCGCCACCAGCCCCACCGCGATCACCGACTGCACCACCGAGGCGACGTGCGGCGAGCCGTGCCGCGCATGGGTGCGGCCGAGCGCCGGGTGCAGCAGCCCCTCTCGGCCGATCGCGTACAGGTACCGGGCCGCGCACTGGTGGAAGGCCATCGCGCAGGCGAACGACCCGGTGACGACCAGCCATTGGAACACCGTCACCGCCCAGGCGCCCAGGTGCACGCCGAGCGGGTCGAAGAACAGGCTGTTGCCCTCCTTGCCCGGCACCGCCCCGCTCGCCACCGCGACCGCCTGCTCGACCCCGTTGCCGGACACGATCATCCAGGACACGAAGACGTAGAGCAGCCCGACGCCGACCACCGACACCATCGTCGCCCGCGGCACCACCCGCTTGGGATCGCGGGACTCCTCGCCGTACATCGCGGTGGACTCGAACCCCACCCAGGACCAGAACGCGAAGAACAGTCCGAGCCCGGCCGCCGAAGCGCCCGAACTCCCCACCCCCTTCAGCGCGTTCAGCGGGTTCAGGGACCGGACCAGGAGCCCGTCCGGCCCGCCGCCGGAGCACAGCACCGCCAGCGAGACCGCACTCAGCACCCCGATCTCCAGCACCAGCGCGACCCCGAGCACCCT
Organism: Kitasatospora sp. NPDC058444; assembly: GCF_042721415.1. NCBI lineage: Bacteria > Bacillati > Actinomycetota > Actinomycetes > Kitasatosporales > Streptomycetaceae > Kitasatospora > Kitasatospora sp. NPDC058444. The sequence goes on from NZ_JBHXLL010000005.1 coordinate 312,126, forward strand.
GGCCGTCAGGTGCAGGTCGAACCAGCCCATCACACCGATCACCGCCGCCCCGAACAGCGCGTACCAGCCCCAGCCCAGGTCCACCCCCAGCTGCGAACGGACCAGCCCGCGCAGCGAGTACGCGAAGAAGCCGAGCGCCGCGGCCTCGGTGACGACGTACGCGAGCACCGCGAGCAGCCCCGAGGCCATCCCGACCACCCGGCCCAGCCCGTGCGAGACGTAGCCGTAGAACGCGCCGGCCGCGGTGATGTGACGGGCCATCGCCACGTACCCGACCGAGAACACCGTCAGCACCACCGTCGCCACGATGTACGCGGCGGGCGCGCCGGCACCGTTGCCCTGCCCGACGATGATCGGCAGGTTGCCGGTCATCGCGGTGATCGGGGCGGCGGTGGCGAGCGCCATGAACACCACGCCGACCAGGCCGACCGAGTCCGCCTTCAGCCGGTCGACGCCGCCCGTCCCGGGCCGCTCCCGCCCTGCCGTCTCCCCCGCCACGTCCCCGCTCCGGACCGCCATCCGGCCTCCTCGCCTCGCGGACGCGCGCGACCGCCGGACCGGCCGGGCGCTGACCGTCCGCCAGCATGGCGCGCCGACGACCCCCGCGCGGCCCGCGAAAACCCGCCGGAGCAGCCGGGTTGACGCCGCGTTCGACCGTTCGAACGACGCTCCGGAGCCGGCCGAACGAGCTCGCGGACCGGCCGAACCGGCCCGGCCGAACCGGCCCGGCCGAACCGGCGCGGCCACGGCCGGGCCCACAGCCGGACAGCGGCCGGAAACGGGAGCGGCCGGCCCGGCCGCGCGAGGAGGTCCTCGTGCGGCCGGGCCGGCCTGGGCGTGTCCCGCGCCCATGTCCGCCGTGCGGCGATCACCCGGTCGAGCGGTCACCCGACATGACCATCCCGGAGGATCGATTCGCCCCGCAGCAGCGGTGGTTCCGGAAACCCTCGGGGCTCAGTGGCCCTGGGTCAGAGCGCGACGCCGTGGGCGCGCAGGTAGGTGACCGGGTTGATGTCCGAGCCGTACTCCGAGCCGTTGCGGATCTCGAAGTGCAGGTGCGGGCCGGTCACGTTGCCGGTGGCGCCGGAGAGGCCGATCTGCTGGCCGACGGTGACGGTCTGACCGATCTTCACACCGATCGAGGAGAGGTGCGCGTACTCGGCGTAGTGGCCGTCGGCGAGCTTGATCTCGACCTCGTTGCCGTAGGCACCGCCGTTGCCGGCCTTGACCACGACACCGTTGGCGACGGCGCGCAGCGGGGTGCCGGTGGAGGCGACGAAGTCCTGGCCGGTGTGGTGGCCGGAGGCCCACATGGAGCCGGCCACGCCGTAGGCGGTGCCGAGCTTCGGGTTGGCCAGCGGGGCGACGAAGCCGGAGGTGGCGGCGGCGACCGGAGTGGCGGTCACGACCGGGGCCGGAGCGGCGACCTGCACCTGGGTCTGGAGCTGGGCGGACGGCTTGGCGGCCTCGGTCTTCACCTGGACCTGGGCCTGCGGCGCGGCGGCCTGGGTCGCCGGGGCGGCCGGCTTGGCCGGAGCGGTCGGCTTGGCCGGAGCCGCGGGCTTGGCCGGAGCGGCGTCGGCGGACGGCGCGGCGGCGTGGCCCGGCAGCGCGAGCTGCTGGCCCGGGAAGATCAGGTCGGGGTTGGCACCGACGACCGAGCGGTTCTGCTCGAACAGCGCGTGCCAGCCGCCCTCGACGTTCTTGGCGTCGGCGATCTTGGACAGGGTGTCGCCGCTGACGACGCGGTAGCTCTCCTGCGCGGCCTGGGCGGCCGGGGCAGCGGCCTGCGCGACCGGGGCGGCCGGGGCGGTGTGGGCCTGGGCGCTCACCGCGGTGATGAGCGGGAGGGCGAAGGAGACACCGGTGACGGCGGTGGCGATGCCGATGCGGGCGGCGCGGGGCAGGGCGATACGACGAGCCTGAGCAGGCATGGAAGTTTCCTCTCCGACGCCTGCGAGGTGAGCTGTCGGGTTCGGGCTGGAGTTGCCCGGCCGCATGCGCGGCTTCACCCCTAGCCGGCCCTGGACGCCCGCGCCCTGAGGCGCGAACTCCGGTCCGGCGACTTACCTGTGGGTCCCCCGCTCCTGCCGTACAGAGTTCGTTTCGAACCACCGGGCAGCGGCAGGACTCGGCGTTCCACCCGGTGGATCCGTCCGGACTGGCCGGGCGGTCGCTGAACTAAAACCCATCCGTTCGGGTGAAGCAATGTCGATCTCTTGAATCGGCAACCATCCCCCCTGCCCCCGTGACCCTCCGCAGGCCGAAGGGCACAGTGCGTACACAATCCATTCACGCCCCGCCACTGATCCACGACCCTGCGCCGAGATCGGCGACACTGCGCAGCCGGCCGTTCACTCAGGGCCGATCGTCAACACACCCACCGGTGACCCTTGTCACGTGCGCCTCGGCAGCGCAGGATTCGCCCGTGGCCACCTCCGAGGCCGGCACCCTGCGCCTGGGCACCGCGCAGGGTCGCTGGGTACTACTGGCGACGGTGCTCGGCTCCAGCATGGCGATGCTCGACGGCACCGTGGTGAACGTCGCCCTGCCCCGGATCGGCGCCGACCTCGGCGCCTCCCTGGCGTCCCTGCAATGGACCCTGAACTCCTATCTGCTCACCCTGGCGGGCCTGATCCTGCTCGGCGGCGCGCTCGGCGACCGGTACGGACGGCGCAAGGTCTTCCTGATCGGCGTGGTCTGGTTCGCCGTCGCCTCCGCGGCCTGCGCCGCCGCACCGAACATCCACGTGCTGATCGCCGCCCGCGCCGTGCAGGGCATCGGCGGGGCGCTGCTCACCCCCGGTTCGCTCGCCATGCTCCAGGCGGTCTTCCACCCCGACGACCGCTCGGCGGCGGTCGGCCTCTGGTCCGGCCTCGGCGGGGTGTCGGCGGCGGTCGGCCCCTTCCTCGGCGGCTGGCTGGTGGACGGCCCCGGCTGGCGCTGGATCTTCCTGCTGAACCTGCCGCTCGCCGCCGCGGTGATCGCGGTCGCCGGCCGGTCGGTGCCGGAGAGCCGGGACGAGACCGCCACCGGCCGCTTCGACGTGCTGGGCGCCGTGCTCGCCGCCCTCGCCCTCGGCGCGATCACCTACGCGCTGACCGCGGCCGGCGAGGGCCTGTCCCCCGCGGTCTGGGTCAGCGGGGTGATCGGGGTGGTGCTCGGCCTCGCCTTCGTGACCGTCGAACGCCGCGCGCCCGAACCGATGCTGCCGCTCGGACTGTTCTCCTCCCGGCTGTTCACCGCGGTGAACCTGGTCACCCTGTGCGTGTACGCGGCGTTCAGCGGCGTCTTCTTCCTGCTGGTGGTGCAGCTCCAGATCGTGTCCGGGTTCTCGCCGCTGGTCTCGGGCTTCGCGCTGGTGCCGATCACCGTGCTGATGCTGCTGCTGTCCGCGCGCGCCGGGCGCCTCGGCAAGCGGATCGGCCCGCGCATCCCGCTGACCGTCGGCCCCCTGCTGTGCGCCGCCGGGGTGCTGCTGATGCTGCGCATCGGCCCCGACTCCTCCTACTGGGTGGACGTGCTGCCCGCCGTCACGGTGATGGGCTGCGGGATGACGCTGCTGGTCGCACCGCTGACGGCGACCGTGCTGGCCGCCGTCGAGGTCCGGCACGCCGGCATCGCCAGCGGGGTCAACAACGCCGCCGCCCGCGCGGCCGGCCTGCTCGCGGTGGCCGCCCTGCCGGCGCTGGCCGGGCTGAGCGGCGACGCCTACCGGGTGCCCTCCTCGGTCGACTCCGCCTTCCACACCGCGATGCTGATCTGCGCGGGCCTCCTGGTGGCCGGCGGGCTGATCGCCTCCGCGACCGTACGGGGCAATGTGCTCGCCCCCGAGGAGCAGCCGGTGGCCGAGCCGAACTGCGACTGGCCGTGCGGCCCCACCACCCCGCCGCTCGACCCGGGCCACGTCCCCACGACGCGCGAGGGCCCCGCCACCGGTTCGGCGGCAGGGCCCCAGGCTCAGAACTGACCGTACGTCAGAGGGTGCGGTCCGTCAGAGAATGTCGGCCGGCGCGTACTTGGCGGCCTCCGGGTAGGCGGCCGCGACGGCCTCCACCTGGCGGACGACCTCGGCGACCTGGGCACCGGCCGCGCCGGTGAAGGACAGCTTGTCGGCCAGCAGCGCGTCCAGCGCGGCCCGGTCCAGCGGGATCCGCTCGTCGGCGGCCAGCCGGTCCAGCAGCTCGTTCTCCCGGGCGCCCGCGCGCATCGCCAGCGCGGAGGCGACGGCGTGCTCCTTGATGACCTCGTGCCCGGTCTCCCGGCCGACGCCCGCGCGCACCGCGCCCATCAGCACCTTGGTGGTGGCGAGGAACGGCAGGTAGCGGTCCAGCTCGGTCTCGATCACGGCGGGGAAGGCGCCGAACTCGTCGAGGACGGTGAGGAAGGTCTCCAGCAGGCCGTCGAAGGCGAAGAACGCGTCCGGCAGCGCGACCCGGCGCACCACCGAGCAGGAGACGTCGCCCTCGTTCCACTGGTCACCGGCCAGCTCGCCGGTCATCGAGGCGTAGCCGCGCAGGATGACGGCGAGGCCGTTGACGCGCTCGCAGGAGCGGGTGTTCATCTTGTGGGGCATCGCGGAGGAGCCGACCTGGCCCTCCTTGAAGCCCTCCGTGACCAGCTCGTGGCCGGCCATCAGGCGGATGGTCTTGGCCAGGCTGGACGGCGCCGCGGCCAGCTGGACGAGGGCGGTGAGCACCTCGAAGTCCAGCGAGCGCGGGTAGACCTGGCCGACGCTGGTCAGCACGTGGTCGAAGCCGAGGTGCCCGGCGACCCGGCGCTCCAGCTCGGCCAGCTTCTCGGTGTCGCCGCCGAGCAGGTCCAGCATGTCCTGGGCGGTGCCGACCGGGCCCTTGATCCCGCGCAGCGGGTAGCGGGCGATCAGCTCCTCCAGGCGACGGAAGGCGACCAGCAGCTCGTCGGTGATCGAGGCGAACCGCTTGCCCAGGGTGGTGGCCTGCGCGGCCACGTTGTGCGAGCGGCCGGCCATGACCAGCTCAGAGTGCTGGGCGGACAGCTTGGCCAGGCGCACCAGCACGGCCACCGTGCGGTCGCGCACGTGCTCCAGGGACTGGCGGATCTGGAGCTGCTCGACGTTCTCGGTCAGGTCCCGGGAGGTCATGCCCTTGTGGATCTGCTCGTGCCCGGCGAGCTCGCTGAACTCCTCGATCCGGGCCTTCACGTCATGGCGGGTGACCCGCTCACGGGCGGCGATCGAGCCGAGGTCGACCTGGTCGATCACCCGCTCGTAGTCGGCGACGGCGCCGGCCGGCACCTCGACGCCGAGGTCCTGCTGGGCCTTCAGGACGGCGAGCCACAGGTGGCGCTCGAGGACCACCTTGTGCTCGGGGGACCACAGCTGGGCCAGGGTCGCCGAGGCGTACCGGGAGGCCAGGACATTGGGGATCTGGGGCTTCGCGCTCACGCTTCGCAAGAGTAACAGCCGAGGTCACGCCGAACGTCGGCGGCTGGGGTAGGCTGGGTCAATTGAGCGCCCTTCATATGGGGCCCCACAGCCTTCTCACCGCAAGGATACCACATCGATGAGCGAACTTCCAGCGGTCGCACAGGACCCCGGCGGCGCCCTCGCCGCGGCCCTGCGCACCGAGCAGGCCCACCTCACCCGGCTCTACGCCCGGCTGGACACCGTGCGCGAGCGGGCCCGCCGCACCGCCGAGGGCGCCCACGACGGAGCCTCCCCCGGCGGCACCCACCAGGCCCGGCTGGAGCGCGAGGTGCGCGCCCGCGAGGCCGCCCGCCGCGCGGCCCGGCTGGACGCGGTCGAGCGCGGCCTGTGCTTCGGCCGGCTCGACGAGCGCGACGGCACCGTCCACTACATCGGCCGCACCGGCCTGACCGACGAGTCGTACGAGCCGCTGCTGCTCGACTGGCGCACCCCGGCCGCCCGCCCCTTCTACACCGCGACCGCCACCCGCCCGGGCCCCGTCGTGCGCCGCCGCCACCTGCACACCCGGGGCCGCACCCTCACCGGGCTGGACGACGAGGCGCTGGACCTCGCCGGACTCGACGAGTCCGGCCGGCGCGGCCTGGTCGGCGAGGCCGCACTGCTCGCCGCCCTCGGCCGCGAGCGCACCGGGCGGATGGGCACCGCCGTCGCCACCATCCAGGCCGAACAGGACCGGGTGATCCGCTCCCCGCTGCCCGGCGCCCTGGTGGTCCAGGGCGGCCCCGGCACCGGCAAGACGCTGGCCGCCCTGCACCGTGCCGCCTACCTGCTGTTCACCCACCGCGCCGCACTCGAACGCCGGGGCGTGCTGGTGATCGGACCCAACCCCGGGTTCCTGCGGTACATCGACCAGGTGCTGCCCGCCCTCGGCGAGACCGAGGTGGTGCTGCGCACCGTCGGCGAACTCGTCCCCGGCGTCGCCGCCGCCGGCACCGACGCGCCGGCCACCGCCTTCGCCAAGGGCGGCCCCTGGATGTCCGACGTCCTCCGCCGAGCCCTGGCCGCCCACCAGACCGCCCCCGCCGACGGCCTGGACCTCGGCGAGGGGCTGCGGGTCTCCGCCCGGGCCTGCGCCGAGGCCCGGGACGCCGCCCGCGGCCTGCGACTGCCGCACAACCGGGCCCGCGGCTTCTACCTGGGCACCCTGCTCGACGCCCTCGCCATCGCCCAGGCGCTCGCCCTCGGCCGCCCCTACGACGACGAGGAGGCGCACTACGCCCCGCGCGAGCTGTGGGAACGACCGGACGTCCGCGCCGCGCTCGACCCGCTCTGGCCCCGGCTCACCCCCCAACAGCTGCTCGAACGACTGCTCACCGACCGGGAGTTGCTCACCGAGACGGCCCCCGAACAGACAGCCGCCCTGCTCCGCCCGCCCGGCTCCGACTGGACGGTCGAGGACGTCCCGCTGCTCGACGAGGCCGCCGAACTCCTCGGCACGGCAAGGGAGTCCACACCGAAGGACGAAGACCCGAACGAGGACACGGACGAGGACCCGGACGAGGACCCGGACGAAGACCCGGACGAGGACCCGGACGAACTCGCCTTCGCCCAGGGCGTGCTGACCATCACCGGACAGACCGACGACGCCCTGCTGGACTCCGCCGCCCTGGCCGAGCGCTTCCGCGACGACGGCCCGTACCGCTCCACCGCCGAACGCGCCGCGGCCGACCGCACCTGGGCGTACGGCCACGTCGTCGTGGACGAGGCGCAGGAGCTGTCCGCGATGGCCTGGCGCGCCGTCCTGCGGCGCGTGCCGACCAACTCGCTCACCATCGTGGGAGACCTCGCCCAGACCGGATCGCCCGCCGGCGCCCGCAGTTGGGCCGAGATGCTCGACCCGCACCTGCCCGGCCGCTGGCGCGAGGAACGGCTGACCGTCAACTACCGCACGCCGGAGCCCGTCATGGCCCTCGCCACCGCCGTCCTGCGCACCGCCGTCCCCGGCCACCGAGCGCCCGAGTCCATCCGCCCGGGCACCGAGCGGCCGCGCGCCGTCCCCGTCCCGGACGGCGACTTCGCCGCGGCGCTCACCCGGCTGCCCGGCGGCCCGGGCACCCTGGGCGTGGTCGCCCCGGACGGCCTGGCCGCGGAGCTGGGCGCGCTCACCGTCGCGGACGCCAAGGGGCTGGAGTTCGACGCGGTGGTCGTGGTCGAGCCCGCCGCACTCGCGCCGCGCGACCTCTACGTCGCACTGACCCGGGCCACCCGCTCCCTCACCCTGCTCCACCACCGGCCGCTGCCGCCGGAGTTCGCCGGGCTGCTCTGACCGGGACGGCCGTACGGGCGGCGCGTTCTACTGCGCGCGTTCTACTGCGCGCCGCCCGTACGGCCGGCCAGCACCGGCAGCACCTGGACGCAGATGGAGTGCAGCGCGATCCGCTGCTCGTCGTCCATCGCCTCGAAGGCCTGGTGGGTCCGGGCCATCTCGCCGCGGATGCGGTTCAGGATCTCCCGGCCCTCGGCCGTGATCACCACGATCTTCACCCGGCGGTCACCGGCCGCCGCCTCCCGGTTGGCCAGGCCCAGCGACTCCAGCCGGTCCACGATCCCGGTGACGTTCGACGCGTCGCAGCCCAGCCGGCCGGCCAGCGCCCGCATCGGCACCGGCTCCTGCACCGCGCCCAGCGCCTTGGCCTGCGAGGAGGAGAGCCCGTGCCGGGCCGCGGCCGCCGCGAAGTCCTGGAAGTACGCGGCACCGACGGCGGCCAACGCCTCCATCAACTCGGCGTTGGTCGGTACGGTCGTCGTCGCTGTCGAACCCATGGGGCCAGCGTACGGCCAGGTGCTTCAGTAACTCAAGCTTTGACCACGGCAACCGTCGACGAGCCGCCCCGGAGCCACCCGGTGCCGCCCCGGTGTCAGAGCACCAGCTGGTCGAACAGCCGCCGCAGCTCCGTCTCCGGGTCCGCGGTCAGCCCGGTGTGCACCGGCCCCGGCTGGACGATCGCGCTGCGCGGCGCGGTCAGCCAGCGGAACCGCTGCCCGGCGTTGTCCCCCGCCGCCGGGCCGGCCTGCGGGCCGCCCTGGCAGACCGCCTCGATCCCGTGCAGCGCCCGCCGCACGCCCTGGACGTCCGCCACCGGGTCCAGCGCCAGCAGCCGGGCCTGGTCCAGGTGGGTACGGGCGGCCAGGTGGGAGCTCTGCCGGCAGTACAGCAGCACTCCGACGTTGACGCACTCGCCGCGCTCGACCCTCGGCACCGCGCGGATCACGGCGTACTCGTAGTCGTGCAGTTCGACGGTGGCCGGCAGCGCGGACGGTGTCGACGGCGTGGACGGCGTGGACGGCGTGGACGGCGTGGACGGCGTGGACGGCGTGTGGTCGGTCATGCGGGCACCTCCGGCAGCCAGTCCCGCGGACCGGCCAGTCGCTCGGTCAGCTGGGCGCGGTACGCGGCACGCACCTCGTCGGGCGAGTCGAAGCCGAACTCGTCCGCCAGCCAGACCTCGGGGATCTGCGCCACCGCGCCCTCGATCGCCGCCTCGGCGAGCGGCGCGAGCGCCTTGTCGGCCGCCGCCAGGTCCGGCCGGGCCCCCAGCAGCGCGTGGTCGGAGGCGTCGTACGGACGGCGGACCCAGGAGGCGGCGCCCGGCCAGTTGTGGTGGAAGATCAGGCTCGCGCCGTGGTCGATCAGCCGCAGCCCGCCGGTCGCCACCAGCAGGTTGGGGTTGCGCCAGGAGCGGTCGACGTTGCCGATCAGCGCGTCGAACCAGAGCACCTGCCCGGCCAGCTCCGGGTCCACCTCGAAGCAGAGCGGGTCGAAGTTGAGCGCGCCGCTGACGAAGGCCATCCCGAGGTTGGTCCCGCCACTGGCCCGCATCTGGTCCTGGATCTGGTGGTCCGGCTCGCTGCGCGCGAGCACCGGGTCCAGGTCGACCGTCACCAGCTCCGGCACCGGCAGCCCGAGCCGCCGGCCGAGCTCCCCGGCCAGCACCTCCGCGACCAGCGCCTTGCGGCCCTGCGCCGCGCCGACCCATTTCAGCGCGTACAGCCGCCGATCGTCGGCCTCGACCAGGCCCGGCATCGAGCCGCCTTCTCGCAGTGGCGTCACGTAGCGGATCGCCGTCACCTCGGGTAGCACGGCCGACAGCTTATCGGTGTCACCGCCCCGACCGCTCGGCCCCACCTCCGCCGTGCCCTTCCCCGCCCCGACAGCCCCGCCCCCGTCTCCCTCCGCACCGTCTCCCTCCTCACCGTCTCCCTCCTCACCGTCCCCCGACGGCCCCACCCCACAGCCCTGCCCCAGTGGCAGCCCCCGCCCCTCCGACCCCACCAGCCTCCCCTCCTCCTCCCCACCCCCACGGCCCCGCCCCGGTGGCAGCCCCCGCTGCTCCGTGCGAGTGTGGCGGACAGTAGTGGGGACCTTCACGGCAAAGGGATGAGCGATGGAACGACCTCGGATCCTGATCGTGGGCGGTGGCTTCGCCGGCCTGGAGTGCGCCCGCCGCCTCGAACACAAGCTGTCACCGTCGGAGGCCGAGATCTCGCTGGTCACGCCGTTCAGCTACCAGCTCTACCTCCCCCTCCTCCCCCATGTCGCGGCCGGCGTCCTGACCCCGCAGTCCGTGGCCGTCTCCCTGCGCCGCACGCTGCGCCGCACCCACATCGTCCCCGGCGGCGCCATCGGCGTGGACCCGGCCTCCAAGGTGTGCGTCGTCCGCAAGATCACCGACGAGGTGGTCGCGCAGAAGTACGACTACCTGGTGCTCTCCCCCGGAAGCGTCACCCGCACCTTCGACATCCCCGGCCTCACCGACTACGCCCGCGGCATGAAGACGCTCGCCGAGGCGGCCTACGTCCGCGACCACGTGATCGCCCAACTCGACCTCGCCTCCGCCACCCTGGACCAGAAGGAGCGCGAGTCCCGGCTCCAGTTCGTGGTGGTCGGCGGCGGCTACGCGGGCACCGAGACCGCCGCCTGCCTCCAGCGCCTCACCACCGCCGCCGCCTACCGCTACCCGCGCCTGGACGCGCGGCAGATCAAGTGGCACCTGATCGACATCGCCCCGAAGCTGATGCCGGAGCTCGGCGACCCGCTCGGCGAGGCCGCCCTGGAGGTGCTGCGCGGCCGCGGCATCGAGGTGTCGCTGGGCGTCTCGGTGGCCGAAGTCGGCGCCGAGACCGTCAAGTTCACCGACGGCCGGGTGCTGCCCTGCCGCACGCTGATCTGGACCGCCGGCGTGGCCGCGAGCCCGCTGATCGGCACTCTGGACGCCGAGACGGTGCGCGGCCGGCTCGCCGTGACGGCGGAGATGCGGGTGCCGCAGTTCGAGGACGTGTTCGCGCTCGGCGACGCCGCCGCAGTCCCCGATCTCGCCAAGGGCGACGGCGCGGTCTGCCCGCCGACCGCCCAGCACTCCGCCCGCCAGGGCCGCGTGGTCGCGAACAACGTGATCGCCGCGCTCCACGGCCGCCCCCTGGAGCCGTACTACCACAAGGACTTGGGCCTGGTGGTCGACCTCGGCGGGAAGGACGCGGTCTCCAAGCCGCTCGGCGTGGAGCTGCGCGGGGTGCCCGCCCAGCTGGTGGCGCGCGGCTACCACCTGATGGCGATGCGCACCAACGCGGCCAAGTTCCGAGTGGGCGCCAACTGGCTGCTCAACGCGACCGCCGGCGACGACTTCGTCCGCACCGGTTTCCTCGCCCGCCAGCCCGCCCGACTTCAGGACTTCGAGTACACCGACGCGTACTTGACGAAGGATCAGGTCCGCGCGCACGCCCAGTCGCTGCTCGCCAAGGGCTGAGCGCAGCCGTACGGCGCCCCCTCGGCCAAGGCCGCGGGGGCGCCGGATCGCGCGGTCACCGTGCGGTCGTCACGCGATCACGCCGGGATCACCATGCGGTCAGCGCGCGGTGAGGTACATCCCGCCCGCGTCCTGCCCGGCCGTGTTGTGGCAGGCGTAGTCACCGCTCGGGCGCGCCCACAGCAGCGTCAGGCAGCGCCCGGCCGCCTGCTGGCCGTAGTAGTTGGGGTGCATCGACTCCTGCAGCGCGCCCTGGGTGGAGTTGAGCCCGCCGTCCAGGAAGCGCGCCCACTCGCTGGTGGTCGCGGACGGGCCGGCGCTCGTGGTCGGCTGCCTGGTGGCCGTCGAGCAGACCTCACGGCCCTGCAGCATGTCCGACAGGTCCAGGAACTGCGCGCCCTTGGCGGCGGCGACGCCCGCCAGCGCCTGGGAGATCTGCGGCACCATCGAGTCGCGGGCCCAGTCGGCGTCCCCGTCCCAGAACGGGCAGCCGCCGGTGTTGGAGCGGGTCCAGCCGCTCTCCGGGTAGCGCATCTCGGCGCTGCGCGGGATCGGCGACGGGTAGGACTGCAGCACCAGGCGGTAGTCCGACTGCGCGTAGCCGGCGTCGGCCATCACCGCGCGGACCTCGTCGATCGCCTTGCCGACCCCGGCCATCGCGGCGGGCAACCTGTCGTCGATCTGGGACTGCGCGGAGTAGTGGCAGTAGGAGTACCAGACCAGGTAGTCCTTCACGCAGCTGGCGATGACGTCCGAGAAGCCCAGGTCGTTGCCGCCGATCGACAGGGTGATCAGCTTGACGTTGTTCTGCCGTGCCACGGTGGCGAGTTGGTCGGCCTGCGGGGCCTCGCCCTTGTACGACTGGCCGCCGTTGGAGGCGCGGAAGACGTTCGCGCTGACGGCGCCGGAGCAGGCCAGGTTGATCTCGTTCTGGGCCCCGGTCGAGGCGCTGAGCACCTCGGAGACGTCCGAGCGGTCGCACCCGCTCGCGGCGGTGGCGCCGTAGACCCGCGAGGCGTCGTACGAACTGCCGGTCCAGGCGCGGTCGGTGCCGTTGCGGCCGCCGCTGGTGCCGGCCGAGTTGCCCTTCCAGCGGCCGGCCTCGCCGGAGATGTAGCTGTCACCGAGCGTGACGCTGGCGGTGGGTCCGGACGGCACGGCCGTCGGCGCGGACGTCGCGGCGGAGGCCGGGGAGGCGACGGCCAGGCCCGCGACGGCCAGCGGGAGGGCGAGGGCTGCGGCGAGCAGCCGTCGGGAGGGTCGCGGGGTACTGCGGGTGATGCTCGAACGGTTCTCGGGCACTGCGGAACTCCTGCGGCTCGGTCTTCCCGAGGCATGGGGAACGGGAAGACGCCAGGGTGAGGGTGGGCCGCCGGCCGGTGGCGCGAAGAACATGACATGCCCGCGCTGGCCACCGCTAGGCGTCTGCGGGAGGTTTCCGCTTTTGTTACCGCCGGGTTCAGACCAGGCGTGCGGGCGACGACCGGACGCCGCCCGCGGTTCACGCCCGCCACACCTGCCCCACCCGCCCCAGGACCCGCCTGCCCCAGGACCCCTCACCTACCCCAGGACTCACCCGCCCCGGGCTCCCTGACCGGCCCCGGAATCCCCCGGCCCCCGGAATCCCCCCCGGGCCTCACACCAGCCGCGACCCGCCCCCGCCGGCCCCCAGCACCACCGCCAGGTCCTCCGCCAGCTCCCGCGCCTGCGCCGCCTCCAGTCGCGCCGTGGTGAACCGCAGCCCGGGCGGCGACTGGATCCGGTACCGCGCACCGGGCGCCGCGACCCAGCCGCGCTGCACCAGCGCCGCCAGCACCGAGGTCTCGTCCGGCACCGGCACCCAGACGTTCAGCCCGCTCCGCCCGTGCGCCGCGATCCCACGGGCCGCCAGCTCGCCCAGCAGCGCGTCCCGTCGGGCCCGGTACGCGGCGGCCACCCGGTCCGCTGGCGCGGCGTCGGTGCGCCACAGCTCCGCGACGGTGCGCTGCAGCAGGTGGCTGACCCAGCCGGCGCCCAGCCGCATCCGGCCGGCCACCCGTCCGATCGTCTCCGCGTCGCCGACCGCCACCGAGACCCGCAGGTCCGGCCCGTACGCCTTGGCCGCCGAGCGGACCACCGCCCAGTGCCGGGTGCCGGCGCCGACCAGCGGGTGGTACGGCTGGTCGACCATGCCGTGCCCGTGGTCGTCCTCGATCAGCAGCACCCCGGGGTGCTCCGCCAGGACGGCCTTCAGCGCCTCGGCCCGCCGCGCGGTGAGCGCCGCCCCGGTCGGGTTCTGCGCCCGGCTGGTGACCACCACGGCCCGGACGCCCTCGGCCAGCGCGGCGGCCAGTGCCTCCGGCAGCGGGCCCTCGTCGTCCAGCCGGACGGGCACCTGTTTCAGCCCCAGCGCGGGCAGCAGGTCGAGCAGGCTGCCCCAGCCCGGGTCCTCGACGGCCACCGCGTCGCCGGGGCGCAGCCGGGCGCCGAGGATCCGCTCGATGGTGTCCAGCGAGCCGGAGGCGACGGCGATCGGGCCGCCGGGCAGGCCGTCGGCCTCGAAGGAGGCGCGGGCGAGCGCGAGCAGCTGCGGGTCGACGGCGGCGTGCCCGTACAGCACCGGGTCGGTGCGGGCGGCCTCGGCGGCGGCCGCGAGGGCCGGGGCGAGGTCGGGCAGCAGGGCCGGGTCGGGGTTGCCGGTGGACAGGTCGCGGGCGTGCGGCGGGACGGGGATGCGGACCTGGTCGCGCGGGGTGAGCGCGGGCCTGGGCAGGATGCGGCTGCCCTTGCGCCCGGCGGTCTCGATCACGCCGCGGTCGCGCAGCAGCCGGTAGGCCGCGGCGACGGTGTTGGGGTTGACGCCCAGTTCGGCGGCGAGATCGCGCAGCGGGGGCAGCGCGGTTCCGGGGGCGAGCTGCCCGCTGCTCACGCCCTGCTCGATGTGGGCCGCGATTTCGCTGGCGCGTCGCCCTTTCAGCGGATAGTCTCCTAGCACAAAGCAAATTATGCACTAGTACATAGAGGATGTCATGTCAGCCAGCCAGGAAGGCTCGCCCAGCTACTCCCGCACCCCCAGGACCACACCCACCCGCTACCGGGACCGGGCCACCTGGGAGCAGGAGGCGATCCACGCCATCCTCGACAGTGCCTACATCTGCCACCTCGGCTTCGTGGTCGACGGCGCCCCCGTGGTCCTGCCGACGATCTTCGCCCGGGTCGGCAGCCGGCTCTACGTCCACGGCTCCACCGGCAGCCGTCCGATGCGCAACGCCTCCGGCGAGCAGGGCATGCCGGTCTGCGTCACCGTCACCCAGGTCGACGCGCTGGTGCTGACCAAGTCCGCGTTCAACCACTCGGTGAACTTCCGCTCGGTGGTCGCCCACGGCACCGCGCACCAGGTCACCGACCCCGGGGAGCTGGACGTCGCGCTCGCCGCACTGGTCGACCACGCGGTACCGGGGCGTTCCGCCGAGGTCCGTCCGGCCAACGCCAAGGAGCTGGCCGCCACCGCCGTCCTCCGGCTGGAGCTCGACGAGGTCTCGGCCAAGACCCGCGACGACGATGCCGCCGACGACCCGGAGGACGTCGGCCTGCCGCACTGGTCCGGCCTGATCCCGGTCACCACCGTGCACGGCACCCCCGAGCCGCACCCCGGCACCACCGTCCCGCTCCCCGCGCACCTGCGCGGCTACCCCCGCTGACGGGAGGCGCACCGTGCTGATCAGATCCTGGGACCGCGGTGACGAGGCCGAGTGGCGCACCTGGCTCGCCGAGGGCCGCGACTTCGGCCTGCTCGCCGCCAACGGCGGCCCCGGCGAGGGCCCGGTACTGGTCCCGACCCACTTCCTGCTGGACGTCGACCGCGGCGAGATCCTGCTCCACCTCGCCGCGCCCAACCCGCTGCTGGCCGCCGTCCGGGCCGATCCGAAGGTCACCCTCGCGGTCACCGACGGCTACGCCTTCGCCCCGGGCCACTGGCGCGGCGCACCGGGCACGCCCACCAGCTACTACGCCTCGGTCCACTTCCACTGCACCGCCGAGGTGGTGGAGTCCGCGGCCGGCAAGGCGGAGATCCTCAACCGCCAGCTGGCGCACTTCCAGCCCGAGACACCGGAGGTCCGGGTGGTGCCGGGCGAGGGCGAGTTGGCCCGGCAGCTGCCCGGGCTGCGCGGGCTCCGGCTGACCGTCGACGAGGTGCGGGCCAAGTTCAAGTACGACGACAAGAAGCCGGCCGAGGCGCAGTACGCGATCGCCGACCGGCTCGCCGAACGCGCCGACGGCCCGGGGCGCGGCCGCGACCAGTACGGCGCCGCCCGTGCCCAGCTGCTCCGCCGTCACCAGCGGCGCACCACCTGACCACGCACCGCCGGCCCGCGCACCGACAGGCCGCGCGCCGACGGCTGACCCCGGATCACCCGGTCGGCCGCCAACTCGCGCAGGGCGGCTGCGGCGCTGATCGAATGTGAGACGAGCCCTGCCCACTCGGCGTCAGAGCGGGCCCGTCGACCCCCCGGGAGCGCGCGTGTCATCGGTCAACAGCCAACGGGCGGCCGGCGAGGCCCACCTCGGCCACGTGGTGTTCATCTCGGCGGCCGCCGCCATGGGCGGTTTCCTGTTCGGCTACGACAGCGCGGTGATCAACGGCGCCGTGACCGGCATCCAGAAGCACTTCGGGGTGGGCCACGGCACCACCGCCTTCGTGGTGGCCATCGCCCTGCTCGGCTCGGCGCTGGGGGCGGTGCTCGCCGGCCGGCTCGCCGACCACCTCGGCCGGGTCCGCACGATGCTGCTGGCCGCCGTGCTGTTCGCGGCCAGCGGCATCGGCTCGATGTTCCCGCCGAACATCGAGGTCCTCGCGACCTGGCGCGTGATCGGCGGCATCGCGATCGGCATCGCCTCGGTGATCGCCCCCACCTACATCGCCGAGGTCGCCCCGACCGCCTACCGCGGCCGGCTCGCCTCCTTCCAGCAGATGGCGATCGTGCTGGGCATCACCGTCTCCCAGCTCGCCAACTGGGCTCTCAACCAGGCCGCCGGCGGCGAGTCCACCAATCACCTCGGCGGCGTCCAGGCGTGGCAGTGGATGCTCGGTGTCGAGGCCATCCCGGCCCTGGTGTACGGCCTGATGGCGCTCGCCATCCCGGAGTCGCCGCGCTTCCTGATCGCCGACCACCGCGAGGAGCAGGCCCGCAAGGTGCTGGTCGAGGTGGAGGGCGAGGGCGTGGACCTGGACGCCCGGGTGGCGGAGATCCGCGCGGTACTGGAGTCCGCCCACAAGCCCAGGCTCAGGGACCTGCTCGGCGGGCGCTTCGGCCTGCTGCCGATCGTCTGGGTCGGCATCGGGGCCTCGGTGTTCCAGCAGTTCGTCGGCATCAACGTGATCTTCTACTACTCGTCCTTCCTGTGGCAGTCGGTCGGCATCAACGAGTCCAACTCGCTGCTGATCAGCCTCTCCACCTCGATCATCAACGTGATCGGCACGGTGGTCGCGATGGCCCTGGTGGACCGGATCGGCCGCAAGCCGCTCGCCCTGGCCGGCTCGATCGGCATGGCGGCCGCGCTGGGCACCGCCGCCTGGGCGTTCTCCTTCCGGGAGGGCACCGGCGACACCGCCACCCTGGACAACACCCACGCCACCGTCGCCCTGATCGCCGCGCACGTCTTCGTGCTCTGCTTCGCCTTCTCCTGGGGCGTGGTGGTCTGGGTCCTGCTCGGCGAGATGTTCCCCAACCGGATCCGCGCGCTGGCGCTGTCCGTCGCCGCCTCGGCGCAGTGGATCGCCAACTGGGCGATCACCGTCAGCTTCCCGGACCTCGCCGACTGGAACCTCTCGGCGACGTACGTCATCTACGCGGCCTTCGCCCTGCTCTCCATCCCGTTCGTGGTCTTCTGCATCAAGGAGACCAAGGGCCGTGCCCTGGAGGAGATGGGCTGACCCGGCCCGCCCCGCCGAACCCCCGCCGCACGCGGCCCGACCCACCGAGAGGAAGCCATGCCTGACCAGGGCGGCTCCCGGCAGAACGTCACCTTCCCGAGCAACGGCCGCACCGCGCACGGCTACCTGGCCCGTCCGCCGCAGGGGGTCGGGCCGGGTCTGGTGGTGGTGCAGGAGTGGTGGGGGCTCACCTCGCACATCGCCGCCGTCGCGGACCGCTTCGCCGCCGAGGGGTTCACCGTCCTGGCCCCCGACCTGTTCGGCGGCAGCACCACCCACGACGGCGCCGAGGCCGCCCGGTTCAAGCGCGAGCTCCCGGTCGACCGGGCGGTGGAGGACCTGGCCGGGGCCGTCGACCACCTGCTCGCCCTGGACGGCGTGGTCGGCGACGCGGTGGGCGCGGTCGGCTTCTGCATGGGCGGCGGCTTCGCCCTGCTGCTGGCCTCCCGGGCCGGCGACAAGGTGGCCGCCGTGGTCCCGTTCTACGGCCTGCCGCCCGATCCGGACTTCGACTACCGCGGTCTGACCGCCCATGTGCTCGGCCACTTCGGCGAGTTGGACGGCTCGATCCCGATGGCCGCGGTGGACGAGGCGGCGATCAGGATCGGCGAGGCCACCGACGTCCGCCCGGAGATCCACTTCTACCCGGCCGGGCACGCCTTCATGAACGACGAGAACCTGATCGGCACCTACGACCCGCTCCAGGCCCGGATCGCCTGGCGCCGGACCCTCACCTTCCTCTGGGGCCACCTCGGCTGAAACCCCACGCTCCGGGCGTCCGGACGGGGAAAGGCGATGGACACCTGTACGACCCCACGGCATAGTCGCCGGGTGCCGACCCCACTCCCACCCCCGCTCCCGCCCCCGCGCCGCTTCGCCTGGGCGAGCCGCAACTCCCGCGTCCAGACCGCCGCCACCGTGATCAGCGGCCTCGGCAACGCCGGCGCCCCCATCGCCACCGCCTTCGCCGTACTCGGCACCGGCGGCACCACCGCCGAGGTCGGCTACGTCACCGCCGCCCGGCTGGTGCCCACCGTGCTGCTCCTGGTGGTCGGCGGCACCCTCGCCGACCGGCTGCCTCGCCACCTGATCATGGTCGCCGCCAACGTGTTCAGCGGGCTCTCCCAGGCCGTCCTGGCCGCCCTGGTGCTGACCGGGGACGTCCGGCTCTGGCAGATGCTGGCGCTCTCCGCGGCGGGCGGGGCCGGCTACGCCCTCTACACGCCCGCCTCCGGCGGCATGATCATGCAGGCCGTCCCGCAGGAGCACGCCGCCCGCGCCTTCGCGGTCTTCCGGATGGGCCTCAACGCCTCCCAGATCGGCGGTGCCGCCCTCGGCGGCGCCCTCACCGCCGCCGTCGGACCCGGCTGGGTGCTCGCCCTGGACGCCCTGTGCTTCCTGGCCGCCGCCGCCCTCCGCTTCTTCCTGGAGCCGGAGCAGGGCCCCGCCCCCACCGGCGGCAGCATGCTGCGCGATCTGCGCGAGGGCTGGCGGGAGTTCGCCTCCCGCCGCTGGCTCTGGGTGATCGTGCTCCAGTTCTCCGTGCTGATCGCCTGCGTCAACGCGGTGGAGTCGGTCTACGGGCCGACGGCCGCCAAGGAGCGGCTCGGCGGCGCCGGCGCCTGGGGCCTGGCGATGTCCGCCTACGGCGTCGGCCTGGTGGCCACCGGCGTGCTGATGACCCGCTGGCGGCCCCGCCGGATCCTGCTGGTCGGCAACTGGGGGGTCTTCCTGTTCGGCCTGCCCGCCGTGGCCCTCGCCGCCGAGGTGCCGCTGCCGCTGCTGGTCGTCGCGATGTTCCTGTCCGGCGCCGGCGTCACCGTCTTCGGCGTCAACTGGATGGTCGCGCTCCGGCAGGAGATACCCGAGGAGATGTTCTCCCGGGTCGCCGCGTACGACGAACTCGGCTCCTACTCCCTGGCCCCGGTCGGCACCGCGCTGGCCGGCCCCGCAGCCGTGGCGCTCGGCCTGTCCGGCGCGCTCTGGGCGTGCGCCGTCGCCTGTCTGGTGCTCAGCGCGGTCGTCCTGCTGGAGCCGCAGGTACGCCGGCTGAGCCGTCGGAGCACGACGGACGCACCGGTGCCCGTCAGCGCGCCCGCGCCCACCCCGTGAGCGCCCCGTGCGCCCCGCGTGCGCCCGCCCGTGCGCAACCGGTGGTGTGCGAGGGTCGTCCGGACAGTCGGGAAACACCACCGCATCCGAGAGGCCACCGGTGCCGAAGCCATTGCTGTTCCTGGACGTCGACGGCGTCCTGAACCCGGTCCGCCCGCACCCGGACGCCGGGTTCGACGCCCACGCCCTGTTCGGCTACACCGTCCTGCTGTCCGCCCGGCACGGCGTCTGGCTGCGCGAGCTCGCCGGAACGTACGACCTCGTGTGGGCGACCACGTGGGAGGCGCACGCCAACACCCACATCGCCCCGGCGATCGGGCTGGACCCGCTCCCCGTGGTCACCTTCACCGGCTACGTCCCCCAGCCCGGCGACCCGCGCGTCCCGCTGATGGAGCTGTTCTCCGCCGCCAAGTGGGCCCCGCTGCTGCGCTACGCCGACGGCCGGCCGTTCGCCTGGGTGGACGACGTCATCCCGCCGCGGCTGGTCCGCCGCTCCCTGTGGCGCCGGGACCGCCTGCTGCTGCCGGTCGACCCCGGCCAGGGCCTGGAACGCCGGCACGTCGACCGGCTGCTCGCCCGTCCACCGCGCGCCCAGGCGCTCCCGCTCAAGGGGTCGGCAGCCAGCTGACGTGCCCGGCCAGCAGCGCGTACCCGACGAAGGCCGCGGTGTCGATCAGCGCGTGCGCCACCACCAGCGGCATCACCCGCCCCCAGCGCCGGTACAGCAGGCAGAACACCACGCCCATCACCATGTTGCCGACCAGCCCGCCGACCCCCTGGTACAGGTGGTACGAGCCGCGCAGCACCGAACTCGCCGCCACCGCCGCGGGCCACGACCACCCCAGCTGCCCCAGCCGGCGCAGCAGGTAGCCGAGGACGACGACCTCCTCCAGGATGGCGTTCTGCCAGGCCGACAGCACCAGCACCGGTACCCGCCACCACACGTCCGGCAGTCCGGACGGCGCCACCGTCAGGTTGTACCCGGCCGCCTGCGAAGCCAGGTAGAGCGCCAGCCCCGACCCGCCGATCGCGGCCGCGACGGCGGCGCCCCGCCCCAGGTCGCGCAGCTTCTGCCCGAGGTCGAAGCCGAGCACCCGCAGCGCGACCCCCTCGCGCACCAGCAGGTAGCCGACCAGCACCACCGGCATCAGCCCGCGCCCGATGTAGTACAGCTGCCAGGTGAGGTCCAGCCAGGGCCGCCCGGGCGCCCGCGAGCCGTTCAGCGTGGCGACCTGCTGGCCGAGCTTGAGGGGTTCGGTGAGCGAGCCGGCGAAGCTGATCAGCGCGCTGATCCCGCTGGCGCCGAGGGAGAGGCCGAGGACGATCAGCAGCTCCGCGCCGAACAGCCGACGGGTGGGCTTCGCGGTCTCCGGCGCGGTCGGGACGGTGGACACGGGGGCTCCAGCGGACGGGCGGTCGCTCCGGCCGTCGGCCGACCGCCGGAGCGATCATCCTGACACAGGCGCCGGACCGCCCCGGCGGGGAGGCGGGTTCCGGCGGTTCAGCCCCGCGGGGAGGCGGAGTCCCTGAGGTCAGCCCACCGGCCAGGTGTGCACCGGCTCGCCGCCGCGCATGTGTTCGGCGTAGCGCCTGGTCATCGCCGCGAGCGCGGCCGGCCGGTCCATCCCGTACTGCTCGCGCAGCCGGTGGAAGGTCGCGACCTGCCAGGACGCGCCGTTGGTGCGGCGCAGGCAGCGCTGCTCGATGATGCCCAGGTAGCGGTCCCGGTCGGCGGGCTCCACGCCCCACTCGTCGAGGCCCTGGTAGGCCATCGGGAGCAGCTCGTTCAGCACCAGGTCGGTGGCGGACACGGTCTGCAGCCCGCCGCGCCCGGCCCGCGAGGAGCGCGGCCACTGGAACACCGCGTCGATGCCGTACCGGGCGCCCTGCTGGAAGTTCCCGTCCGCCCGCTCGAACGGCAGCCTGGTCCAGATCGGCCGGGGCTGTTCGGCGAGCACCCGCACCAGCCCGTAGTAGAAGGCGGCGTTGGCCAGCGTGTCGGCCACCGTCGGCCCGGCCGGCAGGGCCCGGTTCTCCACCCGCAGGTGCGCCACCCCGCCCGCGATGTCGTACACCGGGCGGTTCCAGCGGTAGATGGTCCCGTTGTGCAGCCGCATCTCGGCGAGCCTGGGCGCGCCACCGGAGGCCAGCACCTTCAGCGGGTCCTCGTCGTCGCAGATCGGCAGCAGCGCGGGGAAGTACCGCAGGTTCTCCTCGAACAGGTCGTACGCCGAGTCCACCCAGCGCTCGCCGAACCAGGTGATCGGGCGCACGCCCTGCGCCTTGAGCTCCGCCGTACGGGTGTCGCAGGCCTGCTGGAAGAGCACCGGACGGGTCTCCTGCCACAGCTCCCGCCCGAACAGGAACGGCGAGTTGGCGCCGAGCGCGAGCTGCGGCCCGCAGATCGCCTGGGCCGCGTTCCACACCGAGGAGAACCGCTCCGGGGTCACCTGGAGGTGCAGCTGGAGCGAGGTGGCGGCGGCCTCGGCCACCATGGTGATGGACTCCAGCTGGAGGTGCTCGACCCCCTCGATGTCCAGGGCGATGTCCTCCCCGCGGGCGGCCAGGATCTGGTCGCTGAGCAGGCTGTACCGCTGGTTGTGGCTCATCGCGTCCAGCCCGGTGTGGGCGTGCTCCAGGGTCGGCAGGATGCCCACCATGACGATCCGGGCGCCCGCCTCGGCCGCCCGCCGGTCGGCGTAGCGCAGGCCGGTGTCGATCTCCTCGCGCAGTTCCTCGAACACGTGGCCGCAGAGCCGGTGCGGCGTGATGTTGACCTCGATGTTGAAGCGGCCCAGTTCGGTCTGGAAGTCGCTGGAGCCGATCGCGCTCAGCACCTGCGCGTTGTTCATGGCCGGCAGGCCCTGCTCGTCGGCCAGGTTGAGCTCGATCTCCAGGCCCATCACCGCCCGCGGCCGGTCGAAGCGGTCCTCCCGGAGCATCCGTCCGAGCGTTTCGAGACACGCGTGGAGCTTGCGCCGGTACAGCTGCCGGTCCGCCAGTTCCGCCCGAGTCGCCACGACCTTCTCGCCCACGGTCCCCTCCTCCAGAGCCACCCCGTCGAGCACCCGGTCGACCGACCGTGCAAGCATCATGCCCACCGGGAAGATCGATACCCGAACGCGCAGACTGGCTTGCATTGCAAGGCATCTGACGGAAAATCAGAGGAACTGTAGACTTGCCCGGCACCACAGCCTGTGATAAACAGATCACCCTGCGCGTCTGTTCGAATTGATACAGCGCTCCGGCCGGTCGGCCTCGCCCCGAAGCCCTCGTCGACGGCGACGACCGTGCCGGCACCGCGATCCTGCACAACCGGACACGGCCGGGCCCCGTCACCGAAGACGCGTCGCCCCGGCACGCCGGTATGCCGCACTCGCACGCCGATCTCGCTTGGAGAGGCGGACCCCGCCATGACTCTGCAGACCCCCCAGCCCCCGCCGAGCGCGCTGCGCGCCGTCCTGGGCGCGCTCGACTCGGAGACCGCACTGCGCCAGCCCGCCGCCGCAGCGCTGCTCCATCCGACCGGCCCGCTGCTCCCCGCCCACCCGCTCGCGGTGCACGTCCTGACCGGCGGGCGCCCGGAGCTCACGGCCGCCCGCCGCACCGGCTGGCGCTTCCTGATCAAGGACGGCGCCGAGGTGGCCGCCGCCGCCGAGGTGGTGCAGAGCGCCGAGGGCCACACCTTCTCCCACTTCACCGCGGGCCCCTACCTCGACTCGACGGTCCGGGCACTGCGCGAGGCCTGGCAGCTCGCCCAGACCTCCCGGACCCGCCAGCAGCCCCGGCTGCTGACCTTCCCCGGCCAGTACGCCACGGCGCTGTGGCTGCACAGCCCCGACACCGGCCCGGCCGCCGACCTGCTGATCCCGCTGGCCCCGGCCCCGCTCGGCGTCACCGCGCACCGCGCCTGCCCGGCCGCCGAACTGCTGCCGCTGCTCGCCCGCGCCCCGCTCGCCAGGCCGCTGCTGCTCGGCTCCTCCTGACCCACCGACGGCCCCGCCCCTCGGGCCGCCGGGCCCACCCACCCGGCGGCCCGAGGCCGCACCCGCGCGCCCGCACGTCCTCGCGCCCACGCACCCGCCGCAGTTCTCACCCGAACGGCGACCACCCACCCGGGCCATCCGGCATGACCCCATCGGGCCATGCCCCGAATGACCCACTGGTGCGCCTGTTCCCGTCGGCCCCACCTGAACGGGTGATCTCTACCCGGGAGTTGTGGCGCATGTCACGAAATCCCTGGCGCACGGGTCCCGGGATGCCGACACTGGGAACCAGCGTGGAAGGACCACCTGTCCTACCCACTTGAGCGCCGGTCCACACCTGGTCGGCGCGCGGACAGGATCCGACCACCGCGGCGGTTCCGGACGGTACGACCTCCGGCGACCGCACCACGGGGAGGATCGCAGAGCGAAGCGAGGGTACGCGTATGTGCCAGCACCGTCCTGAGTGCCCGTCGGCCGAGTCCGAGGACCGCGAGGCGGCCGTGTCGGTGGCCTGCCACCCGGAGCAGGGCTGGAGCCTGCTCTGCAACGGCGTCGTCCTGTTCGAGGACACCGGAGAGCTGCTGCCCGACGGCCGGGTGATCGCCCCGCGCCGCCCCGTCGCCCACGCGGCCTGACCACCCGTCCGGCCGTACGGCGGGGGCAGCCGCCGACTCGACAGCGCAACGGACAGGGCCCCGGCGGAGACTCCGCCGGGGCCCTGTCGTCCGGGCCGGACCTCCGAGGTCCGGCCCGGTCAGATCAGGTCAGACGCCGTACTCGTCCAGCGGCGGGCAGGAGCAGACCAGGTTGCGGTCGCCGTACGCGCCGTCGATCCGGCTCACCGGCGGCCAGTACTTGTCCGCCGGGTTCACGCCCGCCGGGAAGACGGCCTCCTGCCGCGAGTAGCCGTGCTCCCAGTCGCCGGCCAGCGTGGCGGCGGTGTGCGGGGCGTTGCGCAGCGGGTTGTCGTCGGCCGCCCACGCACCCGAGCCGACCTTGTCGATCTCCGCCCGGATGGTGATCATCGCGTCGCAGAACCGGTCGATCTCGTGCAGGTCCTCGGACTCGGTCGGCTCGATCATCAGCGTGCCGGCCACCGGGAAGGACATCGTCGGCGCGTGGAAACCGTAGTCGATCAGGCGCTTGGCGATGTCGTCCACCGTCACGCCCGTCTCCTTGGTCAGCGGGCGCAGGTCGATGATGCACTCGTGCGCGACCAGCCCGCCCGGACCGGTGTAGAGCACCGGGAAGTGCGGCGCCAGGCGCTTGGCGATGTAGTTGGCGTTCAGCACCGCGACCTGGGTCGCGCGCTTGAGGCCCTCGCCGCCCATCAGCCGGACGTACGCCCAGGAGATCGGCAGGATGGCCGCCGAGCCCCACGGCGCGGCCGAGATCGGGCCCACACCGGTGGCCGGGCCGGCCTCCGACTGCAGCGGGTGGTTCGGCAGGTACGGCGCCAGGTGGGCGCGCACCGCGACCGGGCCGACGCCCGGGCCGCCACCGCCGTGCGGGATGCAGAAGGTCTTGTGCAGGTTCAGGTGCGAGACGTCCGCGCCGAACTTGCCCGGCTTGGCGAGGCCGACCAGGGCGTTCAGGTTGGCGCCGTCCACGTAGACCTGGCCGCCGGCCTCGTGCACCAGGGCGCAGATGTCGGTGATCTGGGTCTCGTACACGCCGTGGGTGGACGGGTAGGTGACCATCAGCACGGCGAGGTTGTCGCGGTGCTGCTCGATCTTGGCCTTCAGGTCCTCGACGTCCACGTCGCCGTCGACCAGGGTCTTCACCACGACCACGCGCATGCCGGCCATCACCGCGGAGGCCGCGTTGGTGCCGTGCGCCGAGGACGGGATCAGGCAGACGTCGCGCTGGGTGTCGCCGTTGGCGTGGTGGTAGGCGCGCACGGCCAGCAGGCCGGCGAACTCGCCCTGCGAGCCCGCGTTCGGCTGGATCGACACGGCGTCGTAGCCGGTCACCTCGACCAGCTGCTGCTCCAGCTGGCGGATCAGGGTCAGGTAGCCCTGGGCCTGGTCGATCGGGGCGAAGGGGTGCAGCTGGCCGAACTCGGGCCAGGTCACCGCCTCCATCTCGGTGGTCGCGTTGAGCTTCATGGTGCAGGAGCCCAGCGGGATCATGCCGCGGTCCAGCGCGTAGTCCCGGTCCGACAGGCGGCGCAGGTAGCGCAGCATGGCGGTCTCCGAGCGGTGGCTGTGGAAGACCGGGTGGGTCAGGTACTCGTCCTCGCGCAGCAGCGCGGCGGGCAGCGCGTCGGCGGCCTCGGCGACCTCGACGGCGGGGACGCCGAACGCGGCCCAGACACCGGCCAGGTGCTCGCGGGTGGTGGTCTCGTCGGTGGAGACGGAGATGCGGTCCGCGCCGTCCTGGTGGACGTTGATGCCGTTGGCGCGGGCGGCGGCGGCGATCTCGGCGGCGCGGCCCGGGACGACGGCGGTGACGGTGTCGAAGAACTCGCCGTGCAGCAGCTCGACGCCGCCGGCCCGCAGGCCCTCGGCGAGGGCGGCGGCGTAGCGGTGGGTGCGGCGGGCGATGTCGGCCAGGCCGTCCGGGCCGTGGTAGACGGCGTACATCGAGGCCATCACGGCGAGCAGCACCTGGGCGGTGCAGATGTTGCTGGTGGCCTTCTCGCGGCGGATGTGCTGCTCGCGGGTCTGCAGCGCCAGGCGGTAGGCGCGGTTGCCGTCGGCGTCGATGGAGACGCCGACCAGGCGGCCGGGCAGCGAGCGGGCGTACTCGGCGCGCACCGACAGGTAGCCGGCGTGCGGGCCGCCGAAGCCCATCGGCACGCCGAAGCGCTGCGAGGTGCCGCAGGCGATGTCGGCGCCCAGCGAGGCCGGGGACTTGAGCAGGGTCAGCGCGAGCAGGTCGGCGGCGACGGCGACGATCGCGCCCAGGCCGTGCGCCTGCTCGATCACCGGGGCGAGGTCGCGGACGACGCCGGTGGCGCCCGGGTACTGGAGCAGCACGCCGAAGACGCCGCGCTCGGCGATCTCGGCCGGGATGCCCTCGGACAGGTCGGCGACGACCACCTCGACGCCGGTCGGCACGGCGCGGGTGTTGATCACCGCGACGGTCTGCGGCAGGGTCTCGGCGTCGACCAGGAAGACGCCGCCCTTGACCTTGGTGACGCGGCGGGCCAGCGCCATCGCCTCGGCGGCCGCGGTGCCCTCGTCCAGCAGCGAGGAGCCGGAGGTCGGCAGGCCGGTCAGGTCGGAGACCAGGGTCTGGAAGTTCAGCAGGGCCTCCAGGCGGCCCTGCGAGATCTCCGGCTGGTACGGGGTGTAGGCGGTGTACCAGGCCGGGTTCTCCATGACGTTGCGCAGGATCACCGGCGGGGTGAAGGTGCCGTAGTAGCCCAGGCCGATCATCGGCTGGAGCACCTGGTTGCGGCCGGCCAGCTCGCGCAGCTCGGCGAGGACCTGGGCCTCGGTCCGGCCGGCGGGCAGGTCCAGGGCGGTGATGGAGCGGATCGCCTCGGGCACGGCGGTGCCGGCGAGCTCGTCCAGCGAGCCGTAGCCGACGGACGCCAGCATCTTCTCCTGTGCGGCGGCGTCGGGGCCGATGTGGCGGTTCTCGAAGGGGCTGGCCAGCTCAAGCTCGGTGAGGGTCGAGGCGCCGGTGGGGCGTCCCGCGTTCGGCTGGGCGTTCATGGTGGTCGAGGCCTCCTGGTCACGGACCGGCGGGGGTACGCACGCCGGCCGGCCTTCGCCGCTGCGAGCAGCGGACGAGCCGGGGCGGGCGGACCCGACAGGCCTCCCCCTCTGTCATCGGGACCTGAGAGCTTCACCCGCACGGGGCGCTGTGGGCGCTCCGCCGGCTTGCACCGTCGGTGAGGGTGGTGATCGCCGGCTCCCGTGCCGACGCTCCTGCCCTGCTTTCCAGAGTGACCTACCCCACACGGTACGGATGCCTGAGAGATTCCGGGGAGGAGTTGCTCCTTCGGCGCTCCGACCAGCGGTTTTCGCGGTCGGAGACTCTCCCGAGCGGGCTCTGCGGTCGCCGCCCAGGGTACCAGCGGGAGGCCCCCCGATCACGGGTGCATCAGGTCAGTTGAGGTCTACGCGTGAGGTCTACGCGCGTCCCCCGGACGGTCCAGCGCGAACCCCGGACGGCGCACTCGGGTCGCGCACGTCCGATTCATGGCTTTTGGTGTGAAGTGGCGGACGGAATCGGGTGCTCCGGCCGCCTTCCTGCGGGAGTTCCGCAGGTTCAGCACGCGGGAGGAAAGAAGTGCAGACCGACATCGACCCCCGGGACCTCATCGGCCACAAGGCCGTCGACCGCAACGGAGACAAGATCGGCACGGTCGACGAGGTCTACCTGGACGATGCCACCGGTCGGCCCGAGTGGGCCGCGGTCCGGACGGGCATCTTCGGCCGGGACGCCTTCGTCCCGCTGACCACGAGCGAGTTCGCCGGCGACGAGCTCCGGGTGCCGTACGACAAGTCGCTGGTGAAGGAGTCACCGGACTTCGGCGTCGGCCAGCACCTGTCCCCCGCCCAGGAGCTCCAGCTCTACCGCTACTACGGGCTCGACACCCCGATGGACAGCCGCCCGAACGGCGAGAACGGAAGCCGGGCCAAGCAGCCCGACCTCGACTTCGGCACCACGGCGGCGGCCGCCGCCACGACGGCCGCGGCGGCCCCGGCCAAGTCGCTCACCTTCCACACGCCGGAGCGGACCCCCGAGCGCTCCTCCGAGCGGCTCCCCGAGCCCCCGCCGGCCCGAACCCCCGCTGCCGCCGCCCCCGCCGCCGCCGCCCCCACCATCGCCGAAACCGCCAGGACCGCCCCGGAGGCCGACATGCGGACCCTCAGCACCCCCGTCACAACCGGCACCCCCGCCACCCCCGCCACCCCCGTCGACTCCCCGCCGGCCGCGCACACCTCCGCCGCGCCTCCGGTCTCCTCCGCCCCACCCGTCTCCGCCCCGCCCATCACCACCGCGTCCATCGCCACCGCGCCCGCCGCCTCCACCACCGCACCCGTCGTGGAGCCGAAGCCGCAGCCCACCCCCACCCCGGCGTCGACCACCACGACCGCCCCCACGCACACCGGCGCTCCCTCGTCCGCCCCCAGCAGCCCGGTCGAGATCACCTGCCGCGAGGAGCGGCTGGAGATCACCACCGAGTGGCACACCCTCGGCACCGCGAAGCTGCGCAAGTACGTGACGACCGAGCAGTTCGAGCGCCGCGTCCCGGTGGTCCGCGAACGCGTCCGGGTCGAGCGGACGCCGATCAGCGACGCCGAGCGCGCCACGCTCAGCGAGAAGGAGATCGCCGAGGCCGTCGAGGAGGTCACTCTCCGTGAGGAACGCCCGGTGGTCCGCAAGTACCTGGCCCCCATCGAGCGGGTCCGTCTGGTCGTCGAGCGGTACACGACCGAGGAGGTGATCCGGGAGGAACTCCGCCGCGAGAACGTCGAGGTCCACGACACCACCGCCACCCAGCCCCAGTCTCCGGCCGCGGCCCCGGCCTCCCCGGCCTCCGCCTCCGCGCCGCCCGCCACCTCGTCCCACGACGCTCCCCACGCCGTCGGCCTGCGGCCACTCGTCTGACAGCGGCGACAACGCCCCGACGCGAAGGGCCCCGGACGCCGTCCGGGGCCCTTGTCGTGCGCTCGACCAGCACTTGTCGCGCACCCGACCATTCGCCTTTGCCAAAGCTTAACCACTCGATATTTGACACTCTGAAGTATCCCCCTGCATGGTTACTTCAGTTCATTCACTATGTACGGGAGGAAGCAACCGTGAGTGAGGCACCACAGCCCACCACCGCGGCCGAGAAGCAGAGCAGCGCCCGGGTCCTGCCGGCCCTCATCCTGGCGATGCTGTCGTTCAGCGTGGTGCAGACCGCGGTCGTTCCGATCCTGCCCTCGCTGGCCAAGGAACTGAGCGTCTCCGCCTCCAGCGTCACCTGGCTGATGACCGCCAACCTGCTCTCCGCAGCCGTGCTGACTCCCCTCCTGGGCCGCTTCGGCGACCTCCGGGGCCGCAAGCCGATGCTGCTGATCTCGCTGGCCGGCCTGGTCGCCGGTTCGGCGCTGGCGGTCAGCACCCACTCCTTCACCTGGCTGGTCGTCGCCCGTGTCCTCCAGGGCGCCGGCGGTGGCGTCCTGCCGCTGGCGATCAGCATCGTCCGTGACGAGCTGCCCAAGCACAAGGTGACCGGCGGCGTCGCCGCCATCAGCGCCTCGATGGGCGTCGGCTCCGGCCTCGGCCTGGTCGCCACCGGCCTCCTGCTGGAGCACTGGGACTACAAGTCGATCTTCTGGATGGGCCTGGTCTTCGGCCTGCTCGCGGTCGCCCTGGTGGCCTTCCGCGTCCCGACCGACCCGGTCACCGACAAGGAGGGCGGCGCCGACCCGCTCGGCGCCCTCACCCTGGCCGGCTGGCTCTCCGCGCTGCTGGTCGCGGTCAGCCAGGGCAACCACTGGGGCTGGACCTCCAACAAGACGCTCGGCCTGTTCGCCGTCGCCGCCGTGGTCGCCCTGGTCTGGGGGATCATCGAGACCAAGGTCGCGCACCCGCTGGTGGACATGAAGATGATGGCCCGTCCGGCCGTCGCCTTCACCAACGTGTCCGGCCTGCTCATCGGCTTCGGCATGTACGGCTCCTTCATGGTCATCAGCAACTTCGCCCAGACCCCGGAGAAGCTGACCCACTACGGCTTCACCGCCTCCGTGCTGCACGCCGGCATCATGCTGCTGCCGTCCGCCATCGGCTCGATGGTCGCCGCCCCGGTCGGCGCCCTGCTGATCGCCCGCCGCGGCCCGCGCCTGCCGCTGGTCCTCGGTGGCGTCCTCGGCGCCGTCGCGATGGCCTACCTGGCCGTGCGCCACGGGCAGGAGGGCGACATCTACACCGCCTCGGCGATCTTCGGTCTCGGCGTCGGCCTGGCCTTCGCCGCGATGCCGGCCTTCATCAACGGCGCCGTGCCGGTCGAGCAGAGCGGCATCGCCAACGGCATGAACTCCGTGCTGCGCACGGTCGGTGGCGCGATCGGCACCGCCGTCATGGCCGCCATCCTGACCGGCGACACCATGAAGCTGCCGCCGCAGATCCCGCTCTCCCTGCCCACCCTGGACGCCTACAAGCACGCGTTCTGGACCGCGGCCGTCGTCTGCATCGTCGCCGGCGTCGTCCCGTTCCTGATCCGCGGCGGCACGGCGGCCGCCACCGCGACGGTCGCCGGCGGCTCCGCCCAGCAGGACTCCAGCCCCGAGCTGGTCAAGACCGACGCCTGACGAGGCGTCCGGCCCCCGCGCTCAGGGACAGGGCGCGGGGCCCCGGCCTCCGTACGTCGCGAGGGCATCACGAACGTACGGAGCCGGCACGGTGATCGGCCCCACCCGGTGCTCCCCCACCGGGTGGGGCCGCTTCGCGTTTCAGGCGCCCTCCGCCGGTCCGTCTCCCGCCCCCGGCGCAGCGTCCGTCCCCTCGTCCCGGCGCAGCGGCAGCGGCCGGGACGGTTCGAGCGCCGGGTCGTCCACCGCGAAGGTCCGCACCCGCCCCCGCTCGCTCCACGGCGTCTCGAACCGCACGGTGACCCTGCCGACGCCGCTGCCCTGCACCCAGCCCGGGCCGAACTCCTCGTGCCGGACGTCCTGTCCGGGCATCCAGCGCCGCACCACGACGGCCTCCGGTTCCTCGGCCTCCTCGGCCTCGGCAGCCGCCTCCGCGTGCTCCGCGGCCTCCTCCCGCAGTGCCTGGGCGAACAGGTCCTCCTGGGTGTAGTCGGCGAGTTGGGCGACGCCCACGCCCAGCAGCCGGACCCCGCCCGTGATGTCGACCTGCTCGGCCAGCCGGCGCGCGGTCGCGGTGATCACCGTCTCGTCGTCGGTGGGCCCGCCGAGCGTTTCCGAGCGGGTCAGCGTCGAGAAGTCGAACCGCCGGACCTTGAGCACCACCGTCCGCCCGGAACGCCCGGCCGCCCGCAGCCGCCGCACGCACCGTCCGGCCAGCGCCTCCACCTCGCGCAGCACCCGCTCCCGGTCGGCCAGGTCCACCTCGTAGGTGTCCTCGACCGACACCGACTTGGCGTCCTGGTCGGCGATCACCGGCCGCTCGTCCAGTCCTATGGACATCTGGAAGATCCCGGCGCCGTGCGCCCGCCCGGCCAGCTGCACCAGCTCCGCCTCCCCCGCCTCCGCGAGGTCGGCCACCGTGTTGAGCCCGGCCCGGCGCAGCACCTGCTCGGTGGCCGGCCCGATCCCGGGCAGGGCCCGCACCGGCATCGGGCCGAGCACGGCCCGCTCCTGCCCGGGCTCGATCATGACCAGCCCGTCCGGCTTGGCCTGCTCGGAGGCGATCTTGGCCATCAGCTTGGACCCGGCCGCCCCGACCGATCCGGTCAGCCCGGTCAGTCGATGGATGTCCGCCCGCAGGTCCTCCGCCAGCGCCAGCACCAGCCGCTCGCCGGTCTCGTGGTCCGCCTCCAGCAGCGCCGGGCCGTACGGACCGGCCTCCAGGTCCACGAAGGCCTCGTCCAGGCTCAGCGGCTGCACCAGCGGGGAGAGCTCCCGCAGCAACCCCATCACGATCTCGCTGGTCTGCCGGTAGGCCTCGAACCGCCCCGACAGGAAGGCGGCGTTGGGGCAGAGCCGGCGCGCCTGCGCCATCGGCATCGCCGAGTGCACCCCGAACCTGCGCGCCTCGTACGAGGCCGTGGAGACCACCCCGCGCCCGCCGAGCCCGCCGACGATCACCGGCTTGCCGCGCAGGCTCGGCTTGGCCGCCTGCTCCACCGCCGCGAAGAAGGCGTCCATGTCGAGGTGGATGATGCTCGGCAGAGATCGCACCCGCCGATCATCGCGCACGGGTCCGACAGTGCGTACGAACCCCGGCCGGACGGCCCTCGGCAGGCCCTACTTCCCCGCCGCCAGCGCCTTCGGGATGCCGTCCTCCCGGGGCCCCAGGAACACCGGGTCCGGGCTCAGCAGGGCGTCGCCGGCCGCCTTGCCCGCTCCGGCGACCTCCCGCAGCCCGCCGTACAGCCAGGTCGCGTCGTGCAGTTCCGGCACCCCGACGGCGTACGAGCGGATGCCCGCCGCCTCGCACAGGGCCAGCGCCCGGCGGACGTGGAAGTCCTGGCTGACCAGCACCGCGTGGTCCACCCCGAAGATCCGGCGCGCCCGGGTGCAGGAGTCCCAGGTGTCGAAGCCCGCGTAGTCGCGGACGACCCGGTCCTCGGGCACCCCGTGCTGGGTCAGGTAGGTGTACATCGCGTCGGGCTCGTCGTACTCGACCCGCCCGTTGTCCCCGGTCACCAGGATCGCCTGCACCTTCCCCTCCCGGTACAGGTCCACCGCCGCGACCAGTCGGTGCTCCAGGTACGGGGAGGGCTTGCCCTGGTACAGCCCGGCCCCGAAGACCACGGCGACCGGTGCGGCGGGCGCGCTCTCCACCGTGCCCACCCGGTCCCCCGCGGCGAACCACACCCAGGCGCTCGGCGCCAGCGCCAGCGAGCAGAGCACCGCCGCGCCCTGGAACACCCTGCGCTGCGTCCGCCGCTGACGGCGCAGCCGCGTCCCCAGCAGCCCGGCCCTGCGCCGCAGCAGCCCCGCTATCCCGGTGCCGACCTCCACGTGCCCTCCCTCGATCACGTCAACCAGGCAACACGACGAGGCCGCGGGTCCGGACGGTTCCCCGTCCGGGCCCGCGGCCCCGTCGTACGTCCGCTCAGACCGCCCGGTTGCGCCGCTGGGCCAGCTCGTCGGCCGGGTCGTGCCCGACCAGGGTCTCGCCGGTGTCGGTGCGCTCGGCGTGCAGCCGGCCGAGGGTGAGCTCCAGCTCCTGCCAGACCGCTCCCACCGCGATGCCGAAGACGCCTTGACCGCCCTTCAGGAGGTCCACCACCTGCTGCGGCGTGGTGCACTCGTACACCGTCGCGCCGTCGCACATCAGCGTCAGCCCGGCCAGGTCGGCCTGGGCGGCGGCCTGGAGGTGGGCGACCGCCACCCGGATGTTCTGCAGCGAGACACCCGCGTCGAGCAGCCGCTTCACGATCTTCAGCAGCAGGATGTCGCGGAAGCTGTAGAGCCGCTGGCTGGTCGACGGGTACGCGGTGCGGACGCTGGGCTCCAGCAGTCCGGTGCGGGCCCAGTAGTCCAGCTGGCGGTAGGTGATGCCGGCCGCCGCGCAGGCCGTCGGGCCGCGGAAGCCGAGCAGGTCGGACGTCGGGGCCAGCCGCTCGATGGCCGGCTGGCCCGGTTGCACGGCCGGGAACCTGCCCATCCGGGGGAGATCCGTGACGGTGCGAGCGGCGCGCGGCATGTGCACGGCGCACCGGCCTCCCACGGCCGCGTCATCGCCGGTGCTGCTCATGCCTGCCTCCGTCCACTTGTGCTGCGGGCAACCCGACTGCGCGCATCGGCCACCCGGACAGCCACTCCTGACGGTAGGCAGTCCCCTATGACCCGTCAACGATCGCCACGCCGGGTCAGACAAACCACATCACTCAGGAGAGTGGTTTTTCGTGCCCCTAGTGTGGGTAGATGGACGGTTTTTGGCAAAACGG
Organism: Kitasatospora sp. NPDC058444; assembly: GCF_042721415.1. Lineage (NCBI taxonomy): Bacteria > Bacillati > Actinomycetota > Actinomycetes > Kitasatosporales > Streptomycetaceae > Kitasatospora > Kitasatospora sp. NPDC058444. The sequence continues at coordinate 345,880 of NZ_JBHXLL010000005.1, forward strand.
TCGGCCACATGGGCGCGCGGACGGGCCCCGTTACTGCGGACCGCTGCCGCCGAAGTCCTCGGGCGACACCTGGTCGAGGAACTCGCGGAACTTCTCGACCTCGTCCTCCTGCTCGTCCGGGATCGCGATGCCCGCCTCGGCGAGCACCTCCTCGCTCCCGTAGATCGGCGTGCCGGTGCGCAGTGCCAGCGCTATGGCGTCGGACGGCCGGGCGCTCACCTCGACCCCGCCGGCGAACACCAGCTCGGCGTAGAACACGCCCTCCCGCAGGTCGGTGATCCGGACCTCGGTGAGCTGCTGGCCGAGCGCCTCCAGGACGTCCTTGAACAGGTCGTGCGTCAACGGGCGCACCGGAGTCATGCCCTGCTGGGCGAAGGCGATCGCGGTCGCCTCGCCGGGGCCGATCCAGATCGGCAGGTAGCGATCTCCCCCGACCTCCCGAAGCAGCACGATCGGCTGGTTGGAAGGCATCTCCACTCGGACACCCACGACGTCGAGCTCATTCACACAGGCAACCCTATGGCTCCGCTCCCGGATATGAAAGCGCAGAGCGGACGCCGCTGGTCAGCGCGGTGCAGCCGGTGCCGCCGGAACGCCGCGGCCACTATCCGCGGGCCCTCAGACCGGCCTGGACCATCGCCGCGTGCAGCCGCACCGACAGGGTCGCGAGCTCCCGGGCCGTGGCCTCGGCGTGCGCCCTGGTCTGCGGGTTCCGGTGCCGGCGCAGCGGCGCCACGACCTGTTCCACCAAGGCGATCTCGCGGTCCGCCGCGGCCTTCATGGCGCGCAGGTGCCGGGGCTCCAGCCCGTACCGGCCGAGCTCCGCGACGAGCCGGGCCACCTGGAGCGCCTCGCCGTCGTAGCCGCCGTCCGGGCCCCGGGCGACCAGCCCGTAGGACTCCCACTCGACCAGCTCCGCTTCCCCGGCCTCGGCCGCCGCCAGCAGCTCGGCACGCCCCAGCCGGACCCCGGAGGGCACCTCGCCGGCGGCCACCAGCTCCCGGTCCGCCTCTTCCAGCGGCCCGGGCCGGGTGTCGGCGGCGGAGGGAAGCGCGGGCGGGCTCTCGCCGCGCTCGATGGCGTCCAGGTGCTCCCGGATCACCCGCAGCGGCAGGTAGTGGTCCCGCTGCATGCGTAGGACGTAGGCCAGTCGCTCGACGTCGGCCGGGCTGAACTTGCGGTACCCCGAGGGCGTGCGCTGCGGCTCGACCAGCCCCTCCGCCTCCAGGAAGCGGATCTTGGAGATGGTGACCTCGGGGAAGTCGTCGCGCAGGAAGGCCAGCACCGCGCCGATGCTCAGCAGTTCGTCACCGCCGCGCCGCCGCCCGGCCGGCCGCTCGCCCCGGAGCGGCTGTCGCGGGCCCGCGACCACCCCGCGCCCGCCGCGGTCCGCCTGCGGACCGGACGGGGTGGGGGTGGCCGCCCCGAGAGAAGAGGAAGGGGTATTCGTGTTCACTCGGGCTCCTGCCGACGTCGCTTTCAGTACCCCCGGTTGTGGCCGGCGAAGAACACCAGCCGGTACTTCCCGATCTGCACCTCGTCGCCGTTGTTCAGCGGCACCTCGTCGATCCGCTCCCGGTTCACGTAGGTGCCGTTGAGGCTGCCCACGTCCGCGACGCTGAAGCCGGCCGGGGTGCGGCGGAACTCCACGTGGCGGCGCGAGACCGTGACGTCGTCCAGGAAGATGTCGCCCTGCGGGTGACGACCAGCCGTGGTGACGTCCGAGTCCAGCAGGAAGCGGCTGCCGGAGTTCGGGCCGCGCTGCACGATCAGCAGGGCCGAGCCCGGCGGCAGCGCGTCGATCGCCGACAGCACCTCGGCCGACAGGGCCGGCGTGGCGCCGGTGCCGGTCGTGGTGGTGGGGTCGTACGACTCCAGGCCGGAGATGGAGATGGTCGACGTGGTCTCCGCCGCCCCCTCCGGGAGCAGGCCGCCGCGCAGCGCCGTGCCGCAGTTGGAACAGAACCGGGCCGAGGCCGGGTTCTGGTTGCCGCACCTGGGGCACGGAGTGGGGCCAGCCATGTTCACAGCCTCCTGGCGCGGCACACCCGACGGGTTGTGCCCGGCGTACGGATCCGGGGCAAACCCTCCACCAGAGGTTGAGGGTCCTGACGGGAAACCTATGCGCGGCTCGCCGGAGGGGTCAACCGACGCGCCGTAGCCCGCCGGATTCCCCGCGTACTGGGCGGCGCCGCCGTCCCGGTACAGCTGCTGACCTGCGTACGGTCCGGCCTCCGGGGCCGGCCGCATGCCCGGCACTGCGGGCTCGTCCTCCGGTCGGCGGTGACGCGCGGTGGGCGCCTCGACGGCGGCCGCGTCACGGCCCTTGTTGCGACCGAACAACTTCGAGAAGAAACTCACGGGCGAATCCCCTTGCGTGTGACAGACCCGCCCGCGGGGCAGGGTGAGAACCTCGGACATGCCGCCGCGAGCCCGGTCGTTGCGGCCCGGGCCCGCTGGAGTGGTACTCCGGCGGTTGGTACTGCGGTTGTTGCTCCGGAGCGTACTGGTGCGGACCAGTCTCGCCCAGGTGACGGCGGCGTCCCCCGGCGGGTGCCGCCCGCCCTTGACGGGCCGTTCGTCGGGCGCCCCGTCACTTCGAAGCCGGCTTGGCGTACTGCGGCGACGTCGGGTCCACGAGGGCGTCGACGACCACCTTCTGCTGCTGGGTGATCGTCGCCCGCGCCTGGTGGCTCTCCAGCGTGCGGACGACACCACCCGGGATGTTCAGCGCGGGCGTCAGATCCTGCGGGTTCCCCACGACCGTGAAGCGGTAGGGCTGCGAGACCTTCTTCCCGTCGATCTGCACCCCGCCGGCCGACAGGTCGGTGAAGTAGGTGTTGACCACCACGCGCACATCGTTGATCTGAATCGCCTCCGCCCCCGCCGCTCGAAGTTCTTGCAGGGTGTCCAGCAGCATATCTGCCTTCACCTGCCCTTGGGGATCATCGACCGTGAGTACGATGCCCGGACCAGTGGCTTTGACGGTACCGGCCAGCACACCGAGCTCCGTCACCTTCTTCCTGGTCTGCTCCTGCGCCTCCTTGGCCTGGTTGGAGCTGTTCTCCAACTTCGCCAGGGACTGCTCCAGCTCCGCCTTCTCCTGCTGGAGACGCTGCTGACGGCTGTCCAGTTCGTCGAGGATCCGCACCAGGTCCTCCTGGCGGGCCCCGCGCAGCTGGCTGTGGTGGTCGTTGGTCGACCGCACCTGGATCGCCAGCCCCAGACCGAGCGAGAACAGCAGCAGCGCCACCACCAGCTGCCCGCGCGACAGCCGCGGCGGCCAGAGTGCCGCCTTCAGGCGCCGCCGGCCGGCGTTCCGGTCGGAGGCGGGCTCGGGCTCGGGTTCCTCTTGCGGCTCGGGCTCGGTGGCAGGCACGGGGTCCGGCTCGGGCTTCGCCTCGGCCCTGGTCCCGACCTCCGGCTCAGCCGTCGCCTCGGCCTTCGCTTCGTCGGCCTTCGCTTCGGTGGCCTTCGTTTCGGCCTTCGCTTCGGCCACACGTGCCGGCTCGGTGACCTTCGTGAGCCGCAGCGTCGGCTGGGGCGCCGACTCGGCCTCAAGCTCTGCCTCAGCGTCAGACTTCTCCGACGGCGCCTCCGCGGCGGGGGTCCCCTCGGCCGCCCCGGCCGTGTCCTCCGAGCCGTCCTGACCGGACTCCCCGACCGACTCCGGCCCGGGCGCGTCCGCGGCCTTCTCGGCGGGCTGGGCAGCCGCCTCGTCGCCCGCGCGCTCCCCCGGCTCCGTGTCCGGCTTCCCGGCGGCCGGCTCGGCCACCGCCGTCTCCCGCTCCTTCTCCTTCTCCACCGCCGCCTCGCGGCCCGGCTCAGGCACGGAAGACATGGCGTCGGATCGCGGCCGCGTTGGAGAAGATGCGGATGCCGAGCACGACGACCACACCGGTGGACAGCTGCGAGCCGACGCCCAGCTGGTCACCGAGGAAGACGATCAGTGCCGCGACCACCACGTTCGACAGGAACGAGACGATGAACACCTTGTCGTTGAAGATCCCGTCGAGCATCGCCCGGACGCCGCCGAACACGGCGTCCAGCGCCGCCACCACCGCGATCGGCAGGTAGGGCACGACGGCGTCCGGCACCTCGGGTTGGACGAAGAGGCCGACGACCACCCCGATCACAAGACCCAGTACGGCAATCACGGTCTGGCTGCTCCTGTCCCTGTCGTGGTCTTGGTGGTTCCGGTCGACGGACGCCGCTTGGCGGTGGGAGTACCGCCGGGCGCGGTCGGCGAGGTGGACGCGGAAGGCGAGGCCGATGGTGAGACGGACGCGCCGGGGCTCCCCGGGGTTCCGGCTCCGGCCGACGACGTGCCGCCCGGGGCCGTCGGGGAGGCCGTGGGCGAGGTCTCGGGCGTCAGCGGCTGCGCGGTCCGCAGCGTCACCCCCACCGCCGCCGGCAGCGTCAGGTTCTTCTGCACGGAGAGCGTCGACTTGATGCCGTACTGCTCCTGGAGCAGCCGCAGGTACTGCCCCGCCATCTCCCGCTCGAAGGTCGTGAGGAGCTTCGAGCCGTCCCCGATCGCCTGGATGCTGTAGGGCGGCACCAGCGGCCGGTTGTCCACCAGCACCGCCTCGCCCGCGGCCCGGATCGCGGACAGCGCGGTCAGCCGCTGGCCGTTGATCGCGATCGCCTCGGCCCCGGCTCCCCAGAGGCCGTTCACCACCAGCTGCAGGTCGCGGTCCCGCAGCCGGCCGCTGTTGGAGAAGCCCTGCCCGGCCCGCGGGTCGACGTTGCCGCCGAGGCCCGTGCCCGCGGCGTCCTCCAGGACCAGCTTCACGCCCGGCCCGGTGACCTCGCCCAGGCCGACGGCCCCGCTCACCCCGCCGGGATCGCCGTCCCCCGAGGCGAGCGCCTGCTGCTGGGTGCTGTCGACCTTGAGCCGCAGCTCCTGCACCTGCTTCTGCAACTGGTCGGCCGAGGTGTTGCTGTCGTTGATCCGGTGGATCAGCGCGTCCCGCTCCTTGGCCAGCGACGGCTCGGCTTCGTGGGCGTTCACCGCGCCCACCGTCACCACCCCGCCGACCAGCGCCAGACCGGCGCCGAGCGTGAGCAGCCCCTGCCAGGTGCCGGGTATCCGGCTGTCGCGGGCACCGCCGCGGGCGGCGGCCGCCTCCGCGTAGCCCTCGTCCAGGCTGTGGTCCATCACGTTGGTCAGCAAGGACATCGAGGCGTCCGGACGGTTGTACCGTCCGTTCGGGGCACTCGGCGTCGGCGTCGCTGGCATGGAGACCATCGTCCCATGTCGCCGCCGGGCCCCGTGCACGGCCCCTGAGCTGCACACACGCTGCACACATGACGGAAAGTGACGGATTGTTCCGAATAGTGTGAAAACGGACAGCGGGGCGCGCGGATCACACCGCGCGCCCCGCCGTTCGGGCTAGTTCCGAGCTCGGGCGGCACTCAGCTCCGGACGGTCACCGCCCGGCTCCGTCGACCACCGCCGCCCACTCGTCCAGCAGCGCCTCGGTGGCCTCGTCGTCGGGGCCCTCCGCCCACAGGTGGGTGACCGCCTCGGCCGGGTCCGGCAGCACCAGCGTCCACCGCCCGTCGGCCTCGACCACCCGGACGCCGTCGGTGGTGTCCAGCCGACGGCTGCCGGCCGCCTCCACCACCGAGCGCATAACCATGCCCTTGGCCGCCCACGGCGTCGCGATGTCCCGGCGCCGGATGTGCGCCTGCGGAATCCGCGCGTCGATCTGGCTCAGCGTGAGCTGGGTGCGCGCCACCAGGCCGACCAGCCGGACGAACGCCGCGGCGCCGTCCAGCACACCGCTGAACTCCGGCACCACGAAGCCGCCGCGCCCGTCCCCACCGAACACCGTGCCCTCGGCGGAGGCCGCCTTCGCGAGGTCGTCCGGCGTCGTCGTGGTCCAGATGACCTGGGTGCCGTGGTACGCGGCGACCTGCTCGGCGATCCGGGTCGTGGTCACCGGCAGTGCCACCTGCCCGCTGCGCCGCTCGGCCGCGACCAGGTCCAGCAGCACCAGCAGGGCCCGGTCGTCGTCGATCACCCGGCCGAGCTCGTCCACGAAGGCGACGCGCTCGCCCACCGGGTCGAACCGCACACCGAAGGCCGCCCGCGAGGAGGCGACCAGCTCGCCCAGCCTGGCCAGACCGGCCCTGCGCTCCTCCGCGTCCTCGGTCGGCCGGGCCTCGTCCAGCCCGGTGGAGACGGTCAGCGCCTCGACCCCGAGCCGGCCGAGGATGCTCGGCAGGACCAGGCCCGCGCTGCCGTGCGCGGTGTCCACGACCACCTTCAGCCCGGCCTCCCGGACGCCGGTGGTGTCCACCGTCCGCAGCAGGTTGCCCGCGTAGGAGTCGAAGACGCTGGACGGGAAGGTCAGGTCCCCGATCTCCCCGGGGAACGCCCGCCGGTACTCCTGACGTGCGTAGACGCGGTCCAGCTTGCGCTGACCGGCCTGCGAGAGGTCCGCCCCGCGCTCGTCGAAGAAGAGGATGTCCAGCGAATCCGGCACACCCGGTGTGGTCCGCAGGAAGATCCCGCCCGCGCTCCCCCGCGCCGTGTGCTGCCGGGCCACCGGCATGGGCACGTTCTCGAGGTCGCGGACGTCGATCGCGGAGGTCTGGAGCCCCGAGATCATCGCCCGTTTGAGCGCACGCGCACCCCGCGAGTGGTCACGCGCGATGGTGACGGTGGCCCCCTTCTTCAGCGTCGTCGCGTACGCCCCCGCCAGCCGCACGGCCAGCTCCGGAGTGATCTCGACGTTCAGGATGCCCGAGACGCCACGGACCCCGAACAGGTGCTCCTGGCCGCGCGACTCCCAGATCACCGAGGTGTTGACGACGGCGCCGGCCTCGATGGTCTTGAACGGGTAGACGCGGACGTTCGCCCCGATGATCGACTCCTCGCCGACCAGGCACTCGTCCCCGATCACCGCGCCGTCCTCGATCCGCGCGGCCCGCATCACGTCGGTGTTCTTGCCGACCACGCAGCCCCGCAGGTTGCTCTGGGGTCCGACGTAGACGTTGTCGTGCACCACCGCCTTGTGCAGGAACGCGCCGCGCTTGACGACCACGTTGCTGCCCAGCACGGTGTGCTCGCGGATCTCCACGCCGGCCTCGACCTTGGCGTAGTCCCCGATGTACAGCGGCCCGCGCAGCACCGCCTCCGGGTCCACCTCGGCGCCCTCGGCGACCCAGACGCCCGGGGAGATCTCGAACCCGTCCAGCTCGACCTCGACCTTGCCCTCCAGGACGTCGGCCTGGGCCTTGCCGTAGCTCTCGTGGGTGCCCACGTCCTCCCAGTAGCCCTCGGCGACGTAGCCGTAGACCCGCTTGCCCTCCTTCAGCAGCTGTGGGAAGACGTCACTCGACCAGTCGACGGACTCACCCGCCGCGACGTAGTCGAAGACCTCGGGTTCCATCACGTAGATACCGGTGTTCACCGTGTCGGAGAAGACCTGCCCCCAGGTCGGCTTCTCCAGGAAACGCTCGACCCTCCCCTCCTCGTCCGTGATCGTGATCCCGAACTCCAGTGGATTCGGCACCCTCGTGAGACAGACGGTGACCAGAGCGTTCTTGCTGCGGTGAAAATCGATCAATTCCGAGAGATCGAAGTCGGTCAGCGCGTCACCGGAGATCACCAGAAAGGAATCGTCCCTGAGCGCGTCCTCGGCATTCTTGACACTCCCCGCAGTGCCCAGTGGCGTCTCCTCGTGGGCATAGGTCAGATGCATGCCCAGCTCTTCGCCGTCACCGAAATAGTTCTTGACCAGCGACGCCAGGAACTGCACGGTGACGACGGTGTCGGAGAGACCGTGCCGCTTCAGCAGCCGAAGCACGTGCTCCATGATCGGCCTATTGGCGACCGGAAGCAGCGGCTTCGGCATGCTGGAGGTCATCGGGCGGAGTCGGGTGCCCTCGCCCCCTGCCATGACAACGGCTTTCATTCGGGTGCGTCCTCCTTCGCGGTGGTGGACCAGCAGGTCCATCAAAGCGTTCCAGAAGGTTCTCTACCCGGAAGGTATCGTCCGACGCACCGATGAGGCGTGGGGCTTCTCTCAGATCACGTCTCAGACCGTGGACACGGAGCCCGCGGCGCTCGCCTTGACGATCCGCCGTGCCTGAACCGCGTAAAGAATCGCGGCCCACCAGTACAGCGTCGTCCCCCACCAGATGAACGCCCAGCTCACCACCTCGGCCGGCCGGGCGATCCAGCTGTCCACACTGCCGAGCAGCAGAAGCGGAAACGCGTACATCAGATTGAAGGTCGCGGCCTTGCCCAGGAAGCTCACCTGGAGCGGTCCGTAGCCGTGCCGGTTCAGAATCGGCAGCAGCGCGGCGATGAATACCTCACGGGCCAACAGGATCGCGGTGAGCCACCACGGCAGAATCTCACGCCAGGTCAATCCGACCAGCGTGGACAGCACATAGAGGCGGTCGGCCAGCGGATCGAGCAGCTGCCCCACCCGGCTGATCTGCCCCCACCTGCGGGCGAGCTTCCCGTCCAGGTAGTCGCTGACCCCGCTCAGCGCCAGGATCAACAGTGCCCAACCGTCATTGTTGGGCCCGTCGAAGACCGGCCACAGGATGAGCCAGAGAAAGAGCGGAACACCGACCAGCCGGCCCATGCTCAGCATGTTGGGGATGGTGAGGACGCGATCGGTCTGGACCCGCGTCTCCTGGACCTCCACCCGGGGGCCTCCTGTCCCGTGTGACGACAATTGCATGTTGACCCTACAACAGAGAAGCCCCCGACCGGTTCACCCGGCGGGGGCTTCTCTAGAATAATTGTTCGGCGGCGTCCTACTCTCCCACAGGGTCCCCCCTGCAGTACCATCGGCGCTGTGAGGCTTAGCTTCCGGGTTCGGAATGTAACCGGGCGTTTCCCTCACGCTATGACCACCGAAACACTATGAAACTGTCAACCGCACACCCGAAAAATTTCGGGCGGGTCGTTGTTTCAGAACAACACAGTGGACGCGAGCAACTGAGGACAAGCCCTCGGCCTATTAGTACCGGTCAACTCCACCCCTCACAGGGCTTCCATATCCGGCCTATCAACCCAGTCGTCTACTGGGAGCCTTACCCTCTCAAGGAGGTGGGAGTGCTCATCTCGAAGCAGGCTTCCCGCTTAGATGCTTTCAGCGGTTATCCCTCCCGAACGTAGCCAACCAGCCATGCCCTTGGCAGAACAACTGGCACACCAGAGGTTCGTCCGTCCCGGTCCTCTCGTACTAGGGACAGCCCTTCTCAACACTCCTACGCGCACAGCGGATAGGGACCGAACTGTCTCACGACGTTCTAAACCCAGCTCGCGTACCGCTTTAATGGGCGAACAGCCCAACCCTTGGGACCTACTCCAGCCCCAGGATGCGACGAGCCGACATCGAGGTGCCAAACCATCCCGTCGATATGGACTCTTGGGGAAGATCAGCCTGTTATCCCCGGGGTACCTTTTATCCGTTGAGCGACGGCGCTTCCACAAGCCACCGCCGGATCACTAGTCCCTACTTTCGTACCTGCTCGACCCGTCAGTCTCACAGTCAAGCTCCCTTGTGCACTTACACTCAACACCTGATTGCCAACCAGGCTGAGGGAACCTTTGGGCGCCTCCGTTACCCTTTAGGAGGCAACCGCCCCAGTTAAACTACCCACCAGACACTGTCCCTGATCCGGATCACGGACCCAGGTTAGACATCCAGCACGACCAGAGTGGTATTTCAACGGCGACTCCACAACAACTGGCGTTGCTGCTTCAAAGTCTCCCACCTATCCTACACAAGCCGAACCGAACACCAATATCAAGCTATAGTAAAGGTCCCGGGGTCTTTCCGTCCTGCTGCGCGAAACGAGCATCTTTACTCGTAATGCAATTTCACCGGGCCTATGGTTGAGACAGTCGAGAAGTCGTTACGCCATTCGTGCAGGTCGGAACTTACCCGACAAGGAATTTCGCTACCTTAGGATGGTTATAGTTACCACCGCCGTTTACTGGCGCTTAAGTTCTCAGCTTCGCCCC